>CBDTTM010000035.1:0-17260 GCA_965363355.1 uncultured Selenomonadaceae bacterium
CGCAGCCTTTTTATAATTAATATATATTAAATCATAGTTATAAATTATAATTAGACCGATTTTCCTACAATTTTGTAAGAAAATATATCTATAATTTTCTTTCCTGTCCCCAGTAGGCATTCTTCTTCGAGTTTGCTATAATATGAAGATGCTGTGCTATTTCGAAAAAAGGAGGCTGTGCTATTTTGACGCGAGAAGACTATATTAAATCACTGATAAAATCGCATGGATACAATTTGAAAGAATTTGCCAAGCAGATCAAGATGCCTTACACAACGCTTCTATCGATTTTGAACGGCTCCGTTGGTGGAGCTGCTGTCGATAACGTTTTAAAAATCTGCTATGCTTTGCATATAAAGATTGAAGATCTCGACAAATTGACAAATGAAGCTGAGCTTCTTTTCAAGCAGAAAGACAGCGACAATGAAACCGATGTTTATTTACTGAAATTGATCAGCGAACTTTCAGTGGAAAAACGAATTGCCTTAAAAATCCTGCTGACAAATATGTAATCACATATGCTGTCGGCGTCAAAAAAAGGCAGGAAAGCCTATGCTCTCCTGCCTTTTTTTGACGCCATTTTTTATTTACTTAAAAACTCTGCGACTTTGCCGAATGCTATTTCAGCTGCAGCCAAAGTCTTCTTGATATCTTCATCGCTATGCGCCCCCGAAACAAAAAGTGTTTCAAACTGGGACGGTGCTGTATAGATTCCCTGTTCGAGCATCGAACGGAAATACACTTTGAAAGCCTCCTGATTGGATGCTGCCGAAGTATCATAATCATAGACATCATTCTCATTGAAGAAAAGCCCGAACATCGAGCCCGCTTGATGAAGCTGCACTTTTACTCCAGCTCTTTTCGCCGCTGCCTGCAAGCCAAGTACGATCGTCTTGGTCTTGATTGTCAGCTGGCGGCTGTAATCTGGCTGCGCAGCTTCGGGTTCATCTTCATCGATTGGCGGTTCTTCCGTCATGATTTTTAACGTTTCGATACCAGCTGTCATTGCCAGCGGATTACCGCTGAGCGTTCCTGCCTGGTAAACCGGGCCAGCTGGTGAAACCTGCTGCATGATTTCACGTCTGCCGCCATAAGCTGCTACCGGAAGCCCGCCACCGATGATTTTGCCGAGGCAGGTCAAATCCGGACGAATGCCGTAAGCTGCTTGGGCTCCGCCTAAAGATGCACGGAATCCGCACATGACTTCATCAAAAATCAACAAAGTTCCATATTTTTCTGTAAGCTCGCGAAGCTCAGCTAAATACCCTTGCTTTGGTAAGACAAGGCCCATATTCCCAGCTACTGGTTCAACGATGATTGCCGCGATTTCTTCACCTTGTTTTTCCATCACTTCACGAATTGCCGCCACATCATTATATGGCACAGTAATCGTATCTTTTGCTACGCCTTCTGTCACCCCTGGACTGTCTGGGACACCGAAGGTAGCCAGGCCAGACCCTGCCTTGACTAGGAGGCTATCGCTATGCCCATGGTAACAACCGATGAATTTAACGATTTTTTCCCTACCTGTATAGCCACGAGCCAAACGCAAAGCACTCATGGTCGCCTCTGTACCAGAGTTGACCATGCGGATGACTTCGATAGACGGCATGATGCTCATGACAAGCTCTGCCAATTCCGATTCTAAAAGCGTCGGTGCTCCATAGCTTGTGCCGCGAGTCGCAGCCTCTTGCAATGCTTTGACCACACGCGGGTGCGCATGGCCGACGACCATAGGCCCCCACGAACCGATGTAGTCAATGTATTCATTGCCATCGATATCGTAGATTTTGCTGCCTTCCGCCCTTGCGATGAATGGCGGCGGACAATCCATGTTGCGATAAGAACGAACCGGACTGTTTACGCCCCCTGGCATAAGTTTTTTTGCTGCTTCAAATGCAGCATTGGATTTCTCTAAATTCAACATCTCTGATCCTCCTAAAACCCTTCTCAACGTGCTTTTTCGTCTTCAAGCAACCACTTGACGGCATCAATCGCATGATAGGTGATGATGATATCTGCTCCAGCGCGTTTCATGCTGGTCAGGGTTTCAAGGACGATGCGTTTTTCATCGATCCAGCCATTGGCTGCAGCCGCTTTGACCATTGCATATTCACCGCTGACATTATATACAGCGACCGGATGGTTGATGCGGTCACGGACTTCTCGTACGATATCAAGATATGCCAAAGCCGGTTTGACCATGATGATATCTGCGCCTTCTGCTATATCAAGTTCGACTTCCTTCATGGCTTCATAGCGATTCGCCGGATCCATCTGATAAGAACGACGGTCACCAAATTGAGGCGCAGAATCCGCTGCATCACGGAACGGACCATAATAACCCGATGCATATTTGACCGCATATGACATAATCGATACATTGATGAAACCCTCTTGGTCAAGCGCTTCACGGATAGCCGCAACACGTCCGTCCATCATATCGGACGGTGCAATGATATCGGCACCAGCCTTAGCCTGGCTTACCGCAACTTTGGCAAGAAGAGGCAGCGTCATATCATTATCGACATATTCGCCGACAAGCCGTCCACAATGTCCATGTGTCGTGTACTGGCAAAGGCAGACGTCGCCGACGATCGTAAGCTTCGGCAGTGCCGCCTTGATTGCCTGCATCGCTCGTTGCACTGGACTTGTCATATCCCAGGCACTCGAGCCGAGTTCATCTTTATATTCAGGCAAACCAAAGATCTCTACTGCCGGAATCCCCAGTTCATAGATTTCTTTAGACAAGGCAACTGCATTGTCCACCGACAAATGATAGCATCCTGGCATGCTTGGGATTTCTTCCTTTACATTTTCGCCCGGCACAACAAAAATCGGATAAACAAAATCCTTAGCTGACAATTGTGTCTCACACACCATACTGCGGACAGCTTCCGAAATCCGCATACGGCGCGGACGCAATTTTTGATCGATCATGATTCAACATCTCCTGTATTATAATGAATTGCATTTAAACTGCAATTTTTATCTAACGCTTATCTTAAAGCTCCATTTTTCCAATGGCTTCGACAAGCCCGTGAATGGTATATTCTTCAGCAACAATATCCGTTTCGATTGCTAGATCCTGACAAGTCTTCGCTGTAATCGGACCAATGCAGGCCTTTTTAACGTTTGCCAAAAGCTTGGCATCGCCCCCGATGATTTTGAGCAAATTGCTGACAGTTGAAGAGCTCGTAAACGTCACTAGGTCGATTCCACCTGTTTTAAGCAAGTCTTTCACCATTGAAGCATCGGTTTCCCCGGCTATTGTCTGATAAACCGGAGCGACTTCGACTACGGCACCGAGTTCACGAAGCTTTTCCGGCAAAATTTCACGAGCTTCCTGCGCTCTTGGAATAAGGATTTTCATGCCAGCTTCGATATCCTCTTTGAGCACTTCAAGGATGCCTTCCGCCCTGAATTCTGCCGGAATGCGATCGGCCAATATACCATGCTCTTTAAGCTGGTTTGCCGTTGCCACACCGATTGCTGCAATCTTTGCCTTACCTAGGCTGCGTGTATCCATTCCTTTTTGCTGCAAACGAGCAAAGAAATGTTCTACCCCATTTGTGCTCGTGAAAATCAGCCAGTCATACTGCGCCAAAGAGGCAATGGCAGCATCGATCGCTGCATAGCCATCTTGTGGCTCAACAATGCGAATAGATGGGGATTCGATGCACTGCGCACCGAGTTCTTCTAGTGCTGCTGTGAGCTTCGATGCCTGTTCACGCGCTCTCGTCACCAAAACCTTTTTGCCAAAGAGTGGCCTGTTATCGAACCAAGCCAATTTTTCCCGAAGATTTACAACTTCCCCGACAATAAAGATCGCTGGCGGCTTGAGCTTGGCTTTAGCAACATCTTCGGCGGCTTTGCCTACCGTCGTCACCAAGACTTCCTGTTCCGGCTTTGTCCCCCAGCGGATAACTGCTGCCGGAGTATCTGCCGCACGCCCGTTTTCGATAAGCTTGCTCGTGATATGCGGCAAATTGCCGACTCCCATCAAGAAAACCAAGGTGTCGACTCCAGTAGACAGTTTGTCCCAGCGCATATTGGATTCGCCTTTCGTTGGGTCTTCATGGCCCGTGATAACCGCAAACGATGTCGCTACCGCACGGTGCGTGACCGGAATCCCCGCATAAGCTGGCACAGAAATCGCCGACGTAATGCCCGGCACGATTTCAAACGGCAATTTGTTTTCCAGCAAGAGAAGCGCCTCTTCGCCGCCGCGGCCAAAAACGAATGGATCGCCACCTTTGAGACGAACGACAACCTTGCCTTCTTTCGCCTTGTCAACGAGCAACTGATTGATATCTTCCTGCCGCATCGTGTGCTGACTCGAAGCTTTCCCCACATAAATATATTCTGCAGTCTTTGGCGCATACGAAAGAATGCGTTCATCTGCTAAACGGTCATAGACTACCGTATCCGCTTTTTTCAAGCAATCACAAGCTTTGACACTGATCAAGCGATAGTCTCCCGGACCCGCTCCTACTAAATACACGATACCTGACATAAATCTTCCTCCTCTATCTATAAAAGCATAAACCTATAGCGCTGTCCTTTCATAGACAACCCTCTGTATTTTTTAGCGACAAGCAAAAATGAGGCTGGCGAGCAGCCCCATTGCTGTTTTATTTATCGAGCAAAAGTCCAATGTCCTGCATGATGGCAAGTCCACCGGCTGCCAGCAATTTTTTTGCCAGCTTCCGTCCTAGTTCATCCGCCTCACTCGCATCGCCAATGAGCTCATCGCGAAGCAAAGTCTTGCCATCCACCGAGGCAATGACAGCCGTCACTTGAAGGCTTCCATTTGCTTGTTTACGAGCATAGACACCTACAGGAACCTGGCAACCGCCTTCAACCGCTGCCAAAAATGCTCGTTCGGCAGCTGCGGACTGACGAGTAGCATCATCTTGTAAAAATTTGATGAGTTCAAGTATCTCCTCATCATCAGCTCTCGCTTCAATCGCCAAGGCACCTTGGCCTACAGCTGGTAAACAGAGCGCCGGATCGATGGTCTCTTTGATACGATCGCCAAAGCCAAGGCGTTTAAGCCCCGCCGCCGCTAAAATGATGGCATCATACTCACCATCATCGAGCTTGCGCAGTCGCGTATTTACATTGCCGCGAAGATCAAGAATCGTCAAATCCGGACGAGCATGCAAAAGCTGCGCCTTACGGCGAAGGCTCGAAGTCCCGACTCTGGCACCTTGAGGAAGTTTTGCAAGACTTCCATAGATATTGCTCACCAGGCAATCCCCCGGGTCAAAGCGTTCGGTAATGACCGCAAGCGTCAAACCTTCGGGAATCTGGGTCGGCATATCCTTTAAGCTATGCACGGCAATATCGATATCACCCGCCAGCATTTCCGTTTCAAGCTCTTTCGTGAAAAGTCCCTTACCGCCGATTTTAGCCAGCGGCGTATCAAGGATCTTATCACCAGTCGTCGCTATATGTTTGAGCTCAACGACAAGATCAGGATATTGTTTTTGCAGACAATCCGCAATGTATTCTGCCTGCCAAAGCGCCAGCTTACTGCTGCGCGTACCGATAATCATCTTTTTCCTCACTTGTCTCGTGCTCCCTTAATGTATCTAATTTGAATAAACTCCGCATCGCCTCTACATAGAATTGTTCCTGCGTCGTTCCGGCTGAACTGTTGATTTTGACCATAGGTTCACGCAAAAGCTTGCGCACGATCATCTTCGTCATATGTTCAATAGCTCTGCGCTCATCCGCGGTGATGTCCGGCAGTTTGGTCATCGCCCGTTTGAGCTCGCGACAGCGTATGCGCTCGGCTTTATCGGAAAGCAGTGCCATGACCGGGCGGAAGGACAAATAGCGGAATTTCTCTACCAATGCGTCCACTTCCTCATTGACGATCACGACAGCCTCTGCCGCTTCATTTTCTCGTTCTTTCACATTGCGCCCGACAACTGCCTCGAGGTCATCAATGTTATAAAGCTGTACACCTTTGATTTCTGCCACATCAGGATCGACGTCACGCGGGACAGCAATGTCGACAAAGACCAAAGGTCGGCCCTTGCGGCGCGTCATAAGCTGCTGCGTTTCCCATGGTTTTATCACATAATGCGGTGCTCCCGTCGAAGTCACGACAACATCGACATCGACTGCCAATTTATAGGCTTCAGCCAAAGGAACAGCTTCTCCGCCAAACTTATCCGCCAAAATCTTAGCTTTTGGCAAACTGCGGTTTGCCACATAGATCTTTTTTATCCCCTTGGAAACAAGATGCTGTACCGTAAGCTCAGCCATTTGACCGGCACCAAAAACCAGCACATTCGAATCCGCCAAAACGCCAAACATCTTCCGCGCCAGTTCCACTGCTGCGTAGCTGACCGAAACCGGCTTAAAAGCTATGCGCGTATCCGTACGGACTCTTTTCCCCACGGCAATTGCCCGGTGAAACAATGTGTTTAACACGGTGCTCGTCGTACCACTGTCACGAGCAATCGCATACGCCTTTTTTACCTGGCTCAAAATCTGCCCTTCACCCAGTACCAAAGAATCAAGACTCGAGGCAACCTCAAACAGATGACGGATGCAGTCTTCCCCTGTATAGCAATAGAGATAATCATCAATCGTCTCTTCATTTCCCGCCAAATCAAATAAAAACTGCTTGAGTGTCTGCAGCTCCTCCGAATCTTCTTCCACGGCCGCATACATTTCACTACGGTTGCAGGTCGAAAGGACCACCGCCTCATCAATCGCCGCATAATCTTCTAAGTGTCTGAGCCCCTGGCTGATTCGATCCGCAGAAATAGAAAACCTTTCCCGCACTTCAACCGGAGCTGTTTTATGATTCAGACCCAAAACTACCAATTGCATCTCTAATCTTTGCCTCCGCTTTCTTAAGCTCTCCCCGCTTAACCAACTCTAACACCTCGGCATCCAATGCCTGCCGCCAAAACATTTCCCGATCATGGCTGCTTTCAAGCCGTGACCGCATTTCTTTTCGCAAGAGGGCGAGCTTTTCTAACCATGCTCCATATGTATCGCCAAAATCCTTTTCCAGTTCGCGCCGCAACTGCCGAGCCAAAGCCGGGCTCTTGCCGCCGGTCGAGACCGTAAGCAGCAAATCTCCGCGCCGCACTTGTGCCGGAACGGTAAAATCACTGAGATATGCTGGTTCCACCACATTGACTAGTGCACCTTCGCGCTTGCCTTCGATTGCAGCCCGGACATTCGTCTGCGAATTATTCGTCGCACAAATCACCAAAAAAAAGCCGCGTAAATCACCAGTTTCATATTTTTTTCCCAGCCAATCGATACACCCGGCTTCAACCAAATGGGCTAAATCCCCAGTGAGGACCGGAGCGATCACCATAATGCGCGCCTCCGCGGCCAAAAGCGTCTTTACCTTGCGCAGCGCAACATTCCCTCCGCCAAGCACAACACAAAGACGGTTTTTTAAATCAAGATTTATCGGATACACAAGTTCACCTCTCTTGCCAAATATCTTTTCTGGAGTGAATCAACATCAAATACGAATGCAATTCACTTTTACGTCTATTATATAGTATTCAACAAAATTTTTCCATAAATTTATCCCAAAAGAAAAACTCACCTAATCATTATACACTTCCAATTAACAGTTGAAAATAAAAAACTGCCGCAAACATCGCGGCAGCCAAAATTTATAAATAATAATCTTATCAATTATAACGAATATATCTTATGTATTAGGTTTAAATATTATTCCAAAGTCAGAATTTTATTCTTCAACACATAAATAAGTGCCTGCGTCCGATCCGTAACATTAAGCTTGCGGAAAATATTCGTCAAATGATTCTTGACCGTCTTTTCGCTCACAAATAACGCTTGTGCTATATCATGATTGCTGAATCCTTTGGCGATGCAGCCAAGGACATCCTGTTCACGACGTGTCAACCGTTCGGAACGGATTTTGTTCCAAATTTCCCGTGCCTTTTCATTGAGGTCGTCTTCTTCCGACACCCCACCAAATAACCGTTCGGATAATTTAGGATAAACAAATGCATTGCCTTCATGTACGCTGCGAATTGCCTGAATGAGCATCGACGGCTCCACATCTTTGAGCAAATATCCCATGGCCCCGCTTTTGAGTAATTCCAAGACATAGTTATCGCTATCATTGATTGTAAGTACGATAATCTTCGCTTTTGAACGCGCGACCTTCAATTGTCTCGTAACCTCAAGCCCGTTTAAAACCGGCATATTGAGGTCTAAAAGTACGACATCCGGTTGTAATACAAGCGTTCTTGCCAGTGCTTCCTGCCCATCTGAGGCTTCCCCCACTACCTCAAAATCGGCTTCGAAATTCAGTACCTTGCTTATTCCTTGTCTCAGTAATGCATGATCATCAGCTATTAAAATCTTTATTGCCATTTCTTACTTTCTCCTCCCTGTCATGGTACAACCCGTGCTGTCAAAAATATCATGATTTCCGACTCCGTCTTGCTGTTTCGTTCACTGCGGAAAAATTGTCCCAAAATCGGCAAATCCCCTAAAAAAGGAACTTTGCTAAGAGATTTCGCCTCTTCGCTGCCAATCAGTCCTCCGATCACCATCGTCTCACCATCTTTTAGGCGGACTGTCGTATCCGCGGACCGCTTTTGGAATCGATAAGCCTTGAGTTCTTCCACGTACAAAGGTGAACTCACCTCTGTATGAACAGTAGCTGTGATATAGCCATCATCATTGACCCTAGGTGTATACCGTAGGATGATGCCGGCTTCACGGTACTCGATCGAAGTCGTCGTGGTGGCATTCGTCGTCGATGTCTTTGGCACCGGGACTTCTCCACCGATATTTATGACTGCTTCTCGTCCTTGAATAGTCATGATGTTCGGCCTGGCCAATACTGTCGCCCGACCTTCGTTTACAAGAGCACTTAGTTCGGCTGCATAGTAAAATTCAAACGGATGTCCTTCCGGGCCATGTCCAAATTGCAGGACGCCAGGAACTGTGCCGGCATTTTGCCAGCTTCTTTGGACTGTCGTCTTAGGAATATCCTCTGTAACAGTCGTATGACTGCCATCGGCATTTTCCACACTATGCTTTACTGATTCATATGTCGTCGAATACTCTGGATACTGCGGTAATTTAGACCATTGCCACTCCACACCAAATTTTTTTGCGGCCTCCTTTTGGATCGCAACAACCCTGGCCTCAAGTGAAACCTGTTTCTCCGGAACATCCATTGCCTTAATGACCTTATCCACAAGAGCTGTTTCGGCTTCGGTTCCATAAAAAAATAACTGGCTTGCTGCCTGATTAAAATAAAAACGCTTCCCTTTTTTTGGTGTTTCTGGCAGTAGACCTTCGTCTTTACCAACCAGGTCTTTAGTCCCGTTTACTTTAGTATCACTTTTATTATTCGTCTTTTTTTCGCTAATTCCTGCCTCATCGAACATTAAATCAAGAGTTTTTTCCAAAGCTTCAGAATCAGCGAAATGTATAGGAAAGCTGTGCATTTCACTGAAATTCTTGTCCATTCGTTGTTTATTTGCTACGATAAAGGCTCCCATGCGCTCTTCGCATGTTAGGTCTTTAATCCTACTTATCAAATTCAATGCCTCTTCGACTTCAACATCATCAAGCTTTACGCTGATTTTGCCTTGCACCGAATCATCCAGGACTATGTTCTTGCCACCTAAATCGGCCAATGAAAATAAAACTTCACGCAAATCGCCATTTCTTATATCCAAGGACACAGAAGCCCATGCTATCTGCAAGAAAAAAATCATGAACAGCCCTGCCATACAAAAGATCCGCAACATCATTTTCATTTTCCCGCCGCCCATCGATTCGATTTTCAACGCTTAGCAAATTGTAAAACCAGCCTGTCCTCTGCCCCTTGCAGCACGACTTCCTGCTCGCCAATAGAAATGACTTCATACATTGCTATATGATCGCCAGCCTCTACTGAAACCATAGTAGTGCCCAGCTGGACCAAGGCTTTGGCTTTAGCCTCGTTTCTCAGTATCCCAACCAAAGAAATCGTCTCTTTTTCAGTTGACGGTACTGACTTTTGTATGACATTTGCTTCTTTTGGCACATCTGTAACCACGAACTTATCTGGCAAAAGAAAGGGATCATGCAGACGATTCGTTTCCCTTGTTGGCAAAAACACATCAACATATTGTTCTTTGTGCTTTTTGCCTGCAGGCTCTCTTTCTTCTGCTGACATCGCCTCACTCTGTTTATCTGTCTCCCATTGCGGCAACGCAAGCAGCAATGCTGCTAATAAAATGCCTGATAAAATCAAATATTGTTTTTTAAAAAACTCCAGCCATTTTATCAGCATAAGCACGCCTCTTTTAGAATATTCTGTATTTTTACTATAAAAAGGAGACCTCCCTTTAACTAGGAGGTCCTTCTCTTTATTTTTTGAGTGCCTGTAAACGAGGGCCCATAATATTTTTATAAGCTTCTACGCCTGGCTGATTGAAAGCATCGACATTAGCGAACTCACCTTCATAAGCAATCGACATAGCAAGCAGATACAAAAGTTCGCCCAAGTGATATGGCGTGAGTTCTGGCAAGCTGAAAAGTGCACTGAAACGATGGTTTGCCGCCAACGCATCTGCATTGGACTGACGTGCGACTTCAAGTGCCTGGCTCATCATAAGGCCAGAAATATCGGAAAGTTTCTGAGCAGACGGGAATACATCTGGAATCTTCAAATCGTCATTCCATTTTTCAACACGAATGAACTGTACGATTTTGTTAAGTTTACCTTCTTGATGCTGCTGCGTCTGCGCATGCATATCTGTAGTTCCGACAGCCACGACTGGCGTACGACCATAGCAGACTTCTTCGCCTTCTTTGTTGAACTGTTTGCCTAAAGACTCAGCCAAGAGCTGAACATACCATTCAGCTACCGATTTCAAATAATCTGCATATGGCATCATGACTTCAATATCACGGCCATATTTTTCAGCTGCAATATATTTCAATGCAGCATTCAAAAGTGCTGGATTTCCCCAAATATCATCGTTTTGGCAAGCTTCATCCATAGCTTTTGCCCCTGCGAGGAAAGCTTCGATATCAAAGCCTATGCAAGCAGCCATGGTAAGCCCGACATCGCAGAAAACCGTGAAACGGCCGCCAACACCATCTGGTACGCTATACGTAGGCCATTTTTGTTCAGTTGCCAATTTTTTGAGCAACGTTGGTTTTTCTTCATTCGGATCCGTTACAGCTGCCACTTCAACTTCAATGTCCGGATTCTTCTTCAACGCATCATAAATGACCATGAAGTTTGACATCGTATCTAAAGTGCCGCCTGATTTAGAAATGACGATCAACAGTACACGATATGGCGATTTTTTGTGCATTGCAGCAATTTTAGCTTCAGCTGCGAGATGGTCGATCAAATCTTTTGTACGGCGCGCATCGATATTATTGCCGCTGAAATAAACCTGAGGAAAACCATCGCGTTCTTCTAAGGATTTGCTATTCCAAAACTCACCGCAATGGACATCGAACAATACGCGATTGCCAAGGTATGATCCACCGATACCAAGCGAAACCACAGCATCCACACGATTTTTAACAGATTTAGACAAATCATGCAAACGGCCGATTGATTTTGGAGAATTCAAGTTGCCCTCTTCGATATACGGAAGTTCACTGAACAAAACTTTTTCCGGCGTACCGTCTTTGGACAGATGTTCACGAATGATTCCCTGGCTGCGCATAGTCTTTATTGCAGCTTTCGCTTCTTCAAGCTTTGGCCCAAATGCTGCTATATCTTCTGCGGTAACCTTGCCATCCCCAAATAAATTATCATAATCAAAGGTAAAGCCTGATTTCAATTTTAAACTCATGTCTTTAACACCCTCATTTCGCAATTTGCTGTGTATATCAAATAAGCCAATATACCCACTTATTATAACACTTAGATACCCGGGTGTTAAGCCGGGTATCCATTATTTTTAAAGTTCCCATGTCAATTCACTTATTTTCTTTTTCCGTCCGCTCAAGCATCGGCCCAATCGTCCGCATCATATAGGCCATGAAACGATCACGAAGTTCCGGTCTTTTCAAGGCGTATTCGACAGTCGCCTCCAAAAAGCCTTCCTTGTCCCCGATATCATAGCGACGGCCAAAGAAATTATAGGCATAAACCGGCTGCTTCGATGCCAGTTCACAAATGGCATCGGTCAGTTGGATTTCTCCACCACGCCCTGGAGATGTATGCTCGATGATATCAAAAATCTCCGGCATCAATACATAGCGCCCAAGAACCGCCAAATTGGAGGGAGCTTCTTCTACCGATGGTTTTTCGACCAAAGTCATCGCTTGCCATACATTTGGTTTTATAGGCTTACCATCGACAATCCCATAATTTGTGACCTGGCTTTTTTCCACCTGCTGCACGCCAAGCACACTGCCACCGAGGTCTTCATAGACATCGATAAGCTGAGCTAGACAAGGGACCTTGGCATCGACGATATCATCCCCGAGCATTACGGCGAACGGTTCATTGCCAACAAATTGTTTGGCGCAAAGCACGGCATGCCCTAACCCTTTCGCCTCTTTTTGGCGAATGAAATGAATGGTGATGTTTGAAATCTCTTCTACCATGCCAAGCATCTCGTATTTACCCTGTGATTTGAGCTGTAACTCAAGCTCAACCGAACGGTCGAAATGATCTTCAATCGAGCGTTTATTCCTGCCCGTGATGATGAGGATTTCCTCGATTCCCGCAGCTATCGCCTCTTCGACGATGAACTGGATCGCCGGTTTATCGACAATTGGCAGCATTTCCTTGGGTTGAGCCTTTGTAGCAGGCAAAAATCTCGTACCGAGCCCTGCGGCCGGTATAATCGCTTTTCGTATTTTTTGCATAAACCTGTCTATCCCCTTTTAAGCGCGAATCAAAGCCAGCAATTCATCCGTTTTTTCTTTAAGAAGGACCTGATCGCCACGCGTTTCCACATTGAGCCGGATTACCGGTTCCGTATTAGATAGACGCAAATTAAAACGCCAATTCGGATATTCGATACTCAATCCGTCGACCTTCGTCACGTTTCCCCCAGCCGTGTATTTTTCTTCGATGAGCTTCATGACAGCCGGTGCGTCCTTGACTGTACTATTGATTTCGCCGCTGATAGGGAATCTATCCATCCGTTCCTGCATAAGGCTCGACAATGGTTTTCCGGCTCTCGATACGAGTTCTAAGACCAAAAGCCACGGAATCATGCCGCTGTCGCAGAAAGAAAAGTCTTTAAAATAATGATGCGCTGACATTTCACCGCCGTAAACCGCATCTTCGTTTCTCATGCGGTCTTTGATGAAGGCATGCCCGCTCTTGCACATAACCGGCGTCCCGCCAGCTTCTTCAACGAGTTCAATCGTGTTCCAAACGAGGCGTGGATCATAGATGATCTTCGCTCCAGCTGTTTTTTGCAAAAAGGCTTTTGCCAAGAAACCAACCATGAAGTAGCCCTCGATAAAGCTCCCTTTTTCATCGAACATGAAGCAGCGGTCAAAATCACCATCCCAGGCAATCCCGACATCGGCTTTGTTTTCACGAACTACTTTTGCCGTAGCTTCACGGTTTTCTTCTAAAATCGGGTTTGGTACCCCATTGGGGAAATTGCCGTCTGGTTCATTATTTATTTTGATGAATTCAAATGGTAAATGTTTTTCAAGCTCATCCAGGATAGGTCCAGCCGCGCCGTTTCCAGCATTCACGACGATTTTAAGCGGCTTGAGCGCTGTAGGATCGACATAGGTCAATAAATGCTTGATGTAGTCTGGAACGATATTTACGGACTCAACCGAACCTTTTGGTCCATCGAGTATTGGGAATGTTCCCGTAATGACGTTTTCTTCAATTTCTTTAAGTCCCGTATCACTGCTGATTGGACGCGATTCACGGCGCACAAGCTTCATTCCATTATACTGCTTTGGATTATGGCTGGCTGTAATCATGATTCCACCATCAAGTTTCAGATGAGCCGTCGTAAAATAAATCATTTCCGTTCCGCACTGTCCGATATCGACAACATCGCAGCCCATTTCCGTAAGCCCACGAACCAATGCTTCTTGTAAAGATGGCCCGGACAAGCGAATATCATGACCTACTGCAACTTTTTTTGCCTTGAATAACTCAACAAAAGTGCGACCAATGCGATAGGCGATTTCCTCATTTACTTCGACCGGATATTCTCCACGAATATCATATGCTTTAAAAGCACTGCGTTTCAATTCCATTTCTTAGTCACTCTCCATTTTTATTATAATAAATTTACATAATATCTACATGATATCTACATGTATAAACTACTTCGTTATAGAAAACCTTTTTCCCTCCATGACCTGTAATTTTTTCCATAAAGAAGCGGCAGACGATTTATCTGCCGCATTGCTTTCATTATTTTGCTTGAAGACGATATGCCTTGTGAAGGCTGTGCCTCGTTATCGCGTAAGCGATTGCCAGCGGTACAAGCGAACCGATCCAAGCCAGTGGATTGGCAAAGCAGGCTCCGATATAACCAAAATACCGAACGAGGAAAACAGCTGCCGCAACACGCATCGCCAGTTCCATGATTCCCGCAATCGTCGGAACGACACTTTGCCCCAGGCCCTGTAATGTATAACGAAAAATAAACAACAAGGACAAGATTGAATAGCACAGTCCATTGACCAGCAAATACGTTTGCCCGTATTCAATGACCTGTTCTTGCCCATCACCGACAAACATATGCATGACAGAAGGCCCGAAACAAATAATCAAAATGCCAACACCAATACTGAACCCAACGGACATCATGACGCACTGCTTGACCCCTTTGTCGATGCGATCGATTTTCTTGGCACCATAATTTTGCGCCGTATATGCGGCCATCGTCATCCCAAAAGACATCATCGGCATAACGGCAATCATATCGATTTTTTGTGCAGCTGCATAAGCGGCAATTGCAAGCGGCCCAAGATTATTGAGCGCAACTTGCAATACGATTGCACCAAAAGCAATGATTGAAGATTGAAACCCCATTGGCAGCCCAATCCGCAAGTGAGCCCATAATACAGTTCGCGATACCTTCCAATCTTCACGCCGTATATGAAGCACCGGCAGTTTTTTTACAATGTAGAAAATACAACATAAGCCCGACACCAACTGCGATAACACCGTAGCCACTGCTGCGCCAGGAACTCCCCAGCCAAAGCCCAAAATAAACAAAAGTTCCAAACAAACATTGATTACGCTGGCCAAAATGAGAAAGTACAGCGGCGTGCGGCTATCCCCTAGTGCCCGGATCAAGTTGGACAGCATATTGAAAAGAACGGTTACCGAAATCCCGCCGTAGACAATGACCACAAAAGAATAGGCCTGGTCGATGATTTCCGCCGGAGTCTGCATCCAAACCAAGAATTGCCGAGCTGAAAAAACGCCAATCAACGTCAAGATCAATGCTGACACGGTACTCAAAATGACACAGACTGCTGCACTTTGTCGTACACCTGCCTCGTCTTTTGCTCCGAACCGCTGCCCCGTGTAAATGGAAAAGCCAGTGGTGAGCCCAATGACAAAACCGATCATCAAAAACATCAAGCTCCCCGTACAGCCAACTGCCGCCAATGCATTGACCCCCAAAGAACGACCGACGATCAACGTATCGACCAGGACATATAGTTGTTGAAAAATATTTCCCGCCACCAGGGGAACTGTAAAAAAGAAAATCAACTTTGCCGGATTTCCTTCTGTCAGATTCTTTGTCATAAGTACCCTCTCATTCTGCCTTTACACTGTGTTTATGAATGATTATTATAGCATTTCCAAGGGAAAATTACAAAAAATCATACGGTTTTGAATTATCGTTTTAGCAGTGGACACAAGACAAAAAAAAAGAGGCGGCTGCCATTGCAATCGCCTCTTTTTATTCGTTTTATGCTCTAGCTGCTTTTACCGCTGCTACAAATTTTTTGGCATTTTCCGTAACCGTTGCAAAATCACCTTTGCTAGCAGCTCCGGTGAGGCTTCCACCTGCACCAACTGCTACACAGCCCGCATCGAGCCATTCTTTGAGGTTTTCAACACTTACGCCACCGGTCGGCATAACCTGTGCCTGTGGCAAAGGACCTTTGATTGCTTTGATCATCTTGACGCCGACGATTTCACCAGGGAAAATCTTGATGATATCTGCCCCAGCTTCAAGTGCTGTAACCACACCATCAAGGGTTGTAGTTCCCGGCATAACCGCTACACGGTAACGGTTACATAAACGGATCGTTTCAAGATTCAGTGCTGGCGATACGATGAATTCCGCACCTTCTAAAATTGCAATACGAGCTGTTTCCGGGTCAAGTACAGTACCTGCGCCGATAACGACGTTTTCATTGTCTTTGTACTTATCTGCCAATATATGAATGGTTTCATGCGCTCTTGGTGTCGTAAATGCGACTTCGATTGCGGTCACACCTCCGGCAATGCAGGCGTCAGCGATCTTAACGCCATCCGCAGCATCTTTGCCGCGAATTACAGCGACAACCCCAAGTTCTTTTACTTTAGCAATTACTTTTTCTTTATCCATTGTCAAACCCCCTATTTATTCACCTACCGATAACGGAAGAGGCTGCATTAGGCAGCTCGCCCGCATGCATTTATTATACCATAATTCAATGGGCCTGTATCACTCTATGTTCTTCCTCAGTACCTTTTTTATTGAAATGATTGCACCAAGCCGCAGTGATGATTGGCACGACAATCGACGTTACGATGACACACGTAGCAACCAAAGCAGTTGCTGCTGCTGCGATCGGTTCAAACTCTGGCACCATCTGCGCGATGATGATTGGATTCGTTACTGCCGCACCTGCTGTGCTCGAAGCTGCAAGCCCCGCACCGCCATGACCGCCACCAATGAATTTATCGGCCAAAATCAAAGGAATTCCAGTGATGACAATGACGCCCAAGCCCATCAATACACCGAGCATTCCCGTTTGTCCAATAACGGCCAAATTGATGGTATTGCCCAAAGCAAAGCCGAAGAAAGGAATCATCGTCATCGAAGCATTGCCAAAGAACGAGCGAAGTTCCGTATCCAAGTTCCCCAACACAAAACCGATGATGAAAGGCATGACCGCACCAACAAATAGGCGTGGTTCAAAATAAGCTGCACCCGTGCTGCCAAGAATGAGCATCGTGACCAATGGACCGGACTCAATCGAAGTCAAGACAAATGCCCCAGCTTCTTCTTTGGTGCCATATTGCTGCATGATCGAAGCATAAAGGCCACCA
>CBDTTM010000036.1:0-16961 GCA_965363355.1 uncultured Selenomonadaceae bacterium
GACATTTGATAGAAATCGCTATAGCTGTGCATTGATGCTGCTTAAAAATGCGGTGCCAAGCAGAAAAGGGGAGAATGAACGATGCAATTAAAAAGTATCCGCACAAAATTTCTTATAGTTTTATTGCCACTGTTTTTATTGAGCTTTGTTGCATTTTCAGCGATAAGTTATTATATTTCAAACAAAACAGTTGTTAAAGATGCGAATGAAATCGCACAAGGACTTGGCAACCAAGTGGCTCTGCAAATTGAAAAAGACATCGATGGCAAAATGATCCGCTTAGAGGAATTGGCCAGCAATCATGAAGCGATACATGGGGATGATGCGGCAAGAGTTCGGATCCTAGCAGAAATGAAGCAGCGTGAACCTGATTTTACGATGCTTTGCTATGTTGATATAAATGGCATGGCCATCAATGAAACCGGCCAAAAGATGAGCCGTGGCTCGAGAGAATATATCCAAAAAGTCCGTGAGACGCAAAAGCCCTATATAACAGGTCCGTCTGTTTCAGGGACTACGGGCGAGTTCATCTCGATACTGGTTCGTCCGGTTATGGAAAATGGGCAATTGCAAGGTTTTGTCTTCGGTACGATCAGCTTGAAAAACTTGTCGGATTTGGCAGGTGGATTCACGTTTAAAGATACGGGATACATTTATATTGCCGATGGCGAAGGCATGATAATCGGCGATAAAAAACATCCAGACTATGTCGCAAAAGTTGATTTGAGCAAACAAGATAATGATGGAGTCAAATTAGATGAAGCTTTGGTCAAAGGTTTCATGGAAATGACAAGCAGCTTAGAACAAACTACGATGACCTATAAAGATGTTTCCGGACAAAAAATGGTAGCTGTAGCTACACCTATTATTTTTAGCGGGCGTAACTGGGGTGTCATTGCGGCGGCACCAGTCTCGGAAGTCGAAGAGGAGTCAGCTATTTTGCTTCGCAGTATGATTATCATCGCTTTGATTACGATTGTGCTGGCGATTACGGTCGTTATTATATTTGCCAGAAAAATTGCTGAACCGATACAAACGATTCGGGATGAGTGTGCGGTTTTAAATTCAGGGGATTTGCGCCAAGATACGGTCAGCATTGTTGCTGAAGATGAGATAGGTCAGTTAGCAAAAGGGTTCCATTCAATGCGGCAGACGATGCGAAAGCTTATTGGCAACGTGCAATCACAGTCTGAGCAGGTCGCTGCAGCCAGTGAAGAATTGACAGCCGGAGCACATCAATCGGCAGAAGCATCCAATCAGGTGGCTGAATCGATTACTGCGATTGCCGAAGGCGTCGAAAATCAGTCAAAAGCATCGGCACACATTAGGGATATTGCCACTAAGATCAATGGCAGTGCAGGCGAAATTTCAGAAAAGACAGATGCGATTTCTTTCGTGACACAAGATACTTTGCACAAAGTCAATGGCGGCAGGACTTCAATTGAAAATGTCGTTTCTCATATGGATTCGATTCAAACAGGAACCGTGACCGTGCAAAATTCAATTGCTGAACTTGCCAAGGAATCGGCTCAAATCAGTGATATTGTCGACCTTATTACCAATATTGCCGGACAGACGAACCTGCTGGCGCTCAATGCTGCAATCGAAGCAGCTAGAGCCGGCGAATATGGAAGAGGTTTTGCTGTTGTTGCTGATGAAGTACGTAAATTAGCGGAAGAATCGGCTCTTTCATCACAGCGTATCGCCGATTTGGTCAAAAAGAACCAGATCAATATGGAGAAGGCCGTCGAGGCCAGTAAGGCTAGTGCTAGCAGTGTCCAGTCGGGTCGATCTTCAGTCGACGAAGCCGATGGCGTATTCCAGTCCATCGTGATTTCGATAGAGGCACTGTCCGCAGAAATCACCAATGTATCAGAAGAAACGCAAAAGATGGCAGAAGGCAGCAAGCATATGTTAAACGAGATCGAAGAAATCAATTCGGTCAGTCTGGCCAATGCGGATGAAGCGCAGTCGGTTTCCGCCGCAACTGAGCAGCAATCGGCATCTATGCAGGAAATTGCCGCGGCCAGCAGAGGCTTGGCAGAGCTGGCTAGTAAGCTGCAAGCAGAAGTTGAGAAATTCAAGGTATAAATAAAAGGAGCCGTTCAGAGGATGAACGGCTCCTTTTTCGATGAAATAGCAATAAAGTTATTTTTTTCGCTTTTTCACGAAGTTTTCAATGCGGACCAAAGCTTCCGTGATATTGGCAACAGAAGTCGCGTAAGAACAGCGGACAAATCCTTCGCCGCATTGACCAAAAGCATTGCCAGGGACGAGTGCGACTCGTTCGCTGTAAAGAAGCGATTCGGCAAATTCTTCGGAGGAGAGGCCAAGTTCCTTGACACTAGGGAAAATGTAAAAAGCACCTTTGGGTTCAAAGCATTCCAGTCCGATGCTGCAAAAACCATCATAAATCAAATGGCGGCGGCGATCGTATTCAGCCACCATTTTCTTCATGTATTTTTCACCGTGACGCAGCGCTTCGACCGCGGCAATCTGTGCGGTGATTGGAGCGCAAAGCATCGTATACTGGTGGATTTTGGTCATCGCGGCGATGACCACAGGGTTAGCGAGGGCATAGCCGATGCGCCAGCCCGTCATAGCATAGGCTTTGGAGAAGCCGTTGAGTAAAATCGTACGGTCCTTCATGCGTGGCAGTGAGGAAAAACAAGTGTGCGGCACACCGCCATAGGTAAGATCACCATAAATTTCATCGGAAATGACGATGAGATCATGTTTTTCGGCAAAGTCGGCAATTTCTAATAAATCCTGACGGCTCATGACTGCACCAGTCGGGTTGTTTGGATAACCGATTAGAAGAACTTTTGTCTTCGATGTTAGATGTTCTTCGAGTTCGGCGGCAGTGATGCGAAATTCATTTTCGATCTTTGCCGCTACGGGAACAGGAACACCACCAGCTAAGGTCACGCAGGCTTTATAGGAAACATAGCAAGGTTCTGGAATAAGAACTTCATCGCCAATGCCGACAACAGCTCGCATAGCTAGGTCAAGTCCTTCGCTGACACCAACCGTAACAAGACATTCTTCGGCCGGATCGTAATCGATTTGGAAGTTTCGCTGATGGAGCAAAGCGATTTCTTGGCGCAGTTCAAGCAGACCGCGATTGGAGGTATAAGATGTATAGCCTTGTTCAAGGCCGTACACACAGCTTTCGCGAATCGACCATGGTGTTACAAAGTCAGGCTCACCTACGCCTAGTGAAATGATGTCTTCCATTTCGGCAGCGATATCAAAGAATTTTCGGATTCCGGAAGGCGCGAGGGCATTTACTGCCGGAGATAAGCATTCTTCCCAGTTCATGGCGACACCACCAGCCTGCGATCACTTTCCTTGTCATCGATGATGACCCCGTCTTTTTTGTAAGGCTTGAGCATAAAGTGGCTGCGGGTGGAAGTGACGCCTTCAATAGTTGAAAGACGCTTGGCCACAAAATTGGCAATATCTCGAAGCGAAGGACCTTCAATGATGACGAGAAGATCAAAGCTTCCTGACATCAGATATACGGAACGAACTTCTTCAAAACGGTAGATGCGTTCAGCAATTGCATCAAAGCCCACTTCTCTTTGTGGGGTGACGTTGACTTCAATAATCGAAGTTACGCTGTCATCGCCAAATTTTTCCCAATCAATCAGCGTATTATAGTTTAAAATGACGCGATCTTTTTCGAGCTGCTTGAGTTGTTGTTCGACTTCGTATTCAGAACGATGCAGCATTGCGGCCAACTCAGGGACAGGTCGGCGGGCGTCGTGTTCTAAAAGTTCTAGTAATTCTCGCATGGTAATCACTCCTTAATATTTATATGGCAGAATATATGCAGGGAAATAAAAAAGTCCTCGTCCGTAAAGGACGAGGACAATAATGTTCCCGTGGTACCACCTTAGTTAGCAAAAATGCTCACTTGACACCGATAACGCTGGTTTGGCGGCATAGCCTACTCCGAAGGTTTCAGCTAGCAGCTCCTGAGTAGCTTTCCAAATTCAATTCTGACGGTTCACAGCAAACACCGTCTCTCTGAAAAAGAATTTAAATTTGTACTGTCTCAATCATTGCTTATATTCATATATTTGTATAAAATAATAACATAGACTCAAACGATATTGCAAGCACAATTTTTTGACAATTTGAGTCAATCAAAAAAGGGGCGATTTCTGTGATTATTGGACATATTGATAACCTTGATGAAGAATTTGATAGTTACCCAGGGGCAATCCAAAAAGGATTGGCATTTTTGCAGGAACATGATTTCACCAAAATGGAACCGGGGAGATATGACATAGATGGCGATAAAATTTACGCGATGCTTCAGTCTTATACGACGCGTGATTTAGAAAAATGCCGTCCGGAAACACATGAAAAATATCTCGACATTCAATACATGGTAAAAGGTGAAGAATATATCGGTTGGTGCGTCTTAGGACCAGATTTGAAACCTACGGGTGCTTATAATCCAGAACGCGATATTACTTTTTATGAAGAACTTACGCCAGAAAGCAACGTCTTATTGACGGACCATATTTTCGCGGTATTATATCCGCATGATGTGCATCGTCCTTGTTGCAAGGTCAATGAAGCAGCACCAGCTCTTAAGGTAGTCGTTAAAATCGCATTGAGCTGTTTAGATAAATAAAGATAGTCCAGTCCGGGGGAAAACAAAAGCCCCGAACGAACTTATGTTCAGGTTAGAACCTGGGATTTGTCGAAGACAGGTCAACCGGGTTGTTAGCGAGATGATAGGCGATAACAAAGCTGCTTTGGCAGTGAATCAAAACTTGGAGGATGGGTAATTTAATGACTGTAAGAAGAATATTTGTGGAAAAGCGTCAGGGATTTTTTGATATACCGGCACAGGCTCTATGTGCAGATCTTAGAGAAAGCTTCGGGCTTACGGATTTACGGACAGTGCGTATCATACAGCGCTATGATATCGAGGGAATGAGCGATGATGAGTATGAGCAAGCTCGCGGCATTGTCTTTTCTGAACCGACGGTAGATGTGGTATATGACGAAACATTGCCGCAGTTCCCCAATTCACGTGCGTTTGCGGTTGAGTATTTGCCGGGACAATATGATCAAAGGGCGGATTCTGCTGCGCAGTGCGTACAGCTTTTGACGCAGAAAGAACGTCCGGTCATTGTAGCGGCACGTGTCATTGTTTTGGTGGGTTCAATTGATGAGAATGTCTTTGGAAAAATAAAAGAGTATTGCATCAATGCAGTGGAGTGCAGGGAAGCTTCATTGGAAAAACCTCAGACATTGAATCTTACGGCTGAATTGCCGGAAGATGTTGAAGTCCTTACAGGTTTTATAGAGAAGACAGAAGAAGAGCTCCAGGCGTTCATGGATGACCGCGGTTTTGCCATGAGCCTAGAAGATCTCAAGTTTTGCCAGGGTTATTTCCGCGATACGGAAAAACGCGATCCGACAATTACTGAAATTCGTGTAATCGATACCTATTGGTCAGATCATTGTCGCCATACGACCTTTACGACAGCAATTGATTTTGTCGACATCGAACAAGGATATTTTTCTCAACCATTTGAAGAAGCGTATAATCGTTACTTAGAAGATCGCAAAGAAGTATACGGGGCCAAAGAGCGTGATATCACTTTGATGGATATGGCGGTCATTGGAATGAAACAGCTGCGTAAACTTGGGAAACTCGAAGATCTGGATAAATCAGATGAAATAAATGCTTGCAGTATCGTGGTCAATGCGGATATCAATGGAACTGAAGAAGAATGGCTAGTTATGTTCAAAAATGAAACGCATAACCACCCAACGGAAATAGAACCATTTGGTGGGGCGGCTACTTGTCTTGGCGGGGCAATCCGCGATCCACTTTCCGGCCGTTCTTATGTATATCAGGCAATGCGCGTCACCGGTGCAGCCGATCCTCGTAAAAAAGTATCGGAAACCATGGCAGGAAAATTGCCGCAGAAAAAAATTACGCTGGGAGCAGCAGCGGGCTATAGTTCTTATGGAAATCAGATTGGCTTGGCGACAGGCCAAGTAAATGAAGTCTACCATGATGGCTTTGTTGCTAAGCGCATGGAAATTGGAGCAGTCATTGCGGCGGCACCTAAATGCAATGTTGTACGTGAAGTTCCGCAAACTGGCGATCTGATTATTTTGGTCGGTGGCCGTACGGGCCGTGATGGCTGTGGCGGAGCGACAGGATCATCAAAGGAACACACGCAGGAATCGTTGAGTTCGTGCGGTGCGGAAGTACAAAAGGGGAACGCCCCGACAGAACGGAAAATTCAGCGCTTATTCAGAAATCCTGAAGTAAGCCGCATGATAAAACGTTGCAATGACTTTGGCGCGGGCGGGGTTGCTGTAGCTATCGGTGAACTTACGGATGGGCTTTGCATCGAACTTGATCAAGTGCAAAAGAAATACGATGGCCTCGATGGTACGGAACTGGCAATTTCTGAATCACAGGAACGCATGGCTGTAGTTGTCGCAAAAAAAGATGCAGAAGCGTTTATTAAGTTTGCTGACGAAGAAAATCTTGAAGCTACGCAGGTCGCAATCGTTACAAAAGATCGTCGCTTATGCATGAAATGGCGCAATCAGGCAATCGTCAGCTTAAGCCGCGATTTCCTTGATACCAATGGAGTAAAACAGCATGTCAATGTGAAAATCAATCAACCAGATGAAAAAAATCGCTATATGCATCAGTTACCAGCAGCTGTAAAACGAAGTGGGTCAGATGTGGAAACGGCTTGGTTAGAGAACCTCAAAGACCTCAATGTTTGCAGTCAGAAGGGTTTAGCCGAAAGATTTGATTCAACGATCGGAGGCAACACCGTGCTTATGCCGTTTGGCGGAAGCAATCAAATGACTCCGGCGGAAGGAATGGTAGCAAAGCTTCCGGTGAAAGATGGTTTGACGACTACAGCTACAGCGATGACTTATGGTTTTAATCCGCATATGATGGAATGGAGCCCGTTCCATGGAGCGGTTTATGCTGTTGTAGAGGCTGCGGCGAAAATGGTTGCCTTGGGCGGAAGATTCGATAAGATTCGTCTGACGTTCCAAGAATACTTCGAAAGCCTTGGTAAAGACAGTGAGAAGTGGGGTAAGCCTTTTATTGCACTTTTAGGTGCACTTAGAGCGCAGCATGAATTTGGTATTCCGGCAATTGGTGGGAAGGATTCTATGTCAGGCACTTTTGAAGACATCAGTGTGCCACCATCGTTGATTGCTTTTGCCGTCGACGTCATGAATGCGGGTAATGCGGTATCTCCAGAATTTAAACTGGTGGGCAATAAAGTATATGCTGTGCCAGCGCCGAGAGATATTTATGATTTGCCAGAATTTGATAGACTTAAACAGAATTTCTCGCGAATCAGCGAACTCATTACCGCTAAAAAAGTATTTTCGGCCCAAAGCGTCCGCGTTGGTGGTATCGCAGCGGCAATCACGAAAATGTGCATTGGAAACGGCATTGGTTTTTCCTTTACGAAGTCAATGCAGCCGCAGGAACTTTTTGCACCTGAATATGGTATGATTTTACTCGAAGTTTCAGCGGAAACGGATGTTTCGAAGATTTTGGCGAAAACGGGATATTTTGAGCTTGGCAAAACTGTGGATTTACCAAACATCGTTTGTGGTAAAGCCGTTATCAGTATTGCTAAAGCACAAAAAGCATATACCTCTTCCTTAGAAAAAATATTCCCGACACAGACGCGTGAGAATACAAAACCAACCAGCCTTGTTCCTTATACGCAAGGAAATAAGATCACGGCAGCGAGCAGTTATGCTAAACCACGCATCTTTATTCCGGTATTTCCAGGTACAAACTGTGAATATGATTCGGCCCGTGCTTTTGAAAGAGCGGGTGCACTCGCTACAACTTGCATCGTACGTAATTTGACACCGCATGCCGTAGAAGAATCGGTCAAAGCAATTGTAAAAGGCATCAAGGAATCGCAGATCATCATGCTTCCAGGTGGTTTCAGCGGCGGGGATGAACCAGATGGTTCTGGTAAATTCATCGCAGCCATGTTCCGTAATCCACGCATAAAGGAAGCGGTCATGGAGCTTCTTAAAAATCGTGATGGGCTTATGCTTGGTATCTGCAATGGTTTTCAGGCACTGATTAAGCTTGGCCTCGTTCCTTATGGCGAAATTACAGATCTTACAGTTGATACGCCGACGCTTACGCACAATCAGATTGGCAGGCACGTATCTTGCATGGTGGATACAAGGGTTGTCTCGAACTTATCCCCTTGGTTCAATAATGTCAAAGTCGGCGATGTGCATACGATTGCCGTATCACACGGTGAAGGTCGCTTCGTAGCTTCCCCGGAAATCATTGCCAAACTTAGGATTCGTGGACAAATTGCTACGCAATATGTCGACAAGATGGCAAATCCTTCACTTAATATTCCTTTCAATCCGAATGGATCGATTGATGCTATTGAAGGGATTACAAGCCCGGACGGAAGAGTCCTTGGTAAGATGGGGCACTCCGAACGCATCGGAGATCAGATTTCAATCAATGTTCCTGGACAAAAAGACCAGCAAATCTTTGAAGCCGGAGTTCATTATTACAAATAAAAATTACCGAAAAAAGACTCAGCTGGCATAGTCGCCTGGCTGAGTCTTTTGCTTCGTTTAAGATGCTTGACGGTGTTTTGGTTTGAAAAATAAGGCAAAATATGATAAAATAGCAAGATGAATAAAAAAGAGATGGGGCTATAGCTCAGTTGGTTAGAGTGCTTCGTTCACATCGAAGATGTCACAGGTTCGAATCCTGTTATCCCCACCATGAAAATAAAGCCCCGCGTTTTAGGCGCGGGGCTTTTTGTTGATAATAGCCAAAGGTTGGTTTGGATAGGGAAAACTTCCGTTTGATTTTAAGGAAATGAAGGGGTTTTTTATGGAAAATATAGGTGAGAAAATAAAGAGGCTGCGCGTGCAAAAAAATCTTACACAAGAGGAACTGGCGGACCGATGTGAGCTGTCAAAAGGGTTTATCTCTCAGGTCGAAAGAGAATTGACATCGCCATCTATTGCGACGCTCGTTGATATTCTTGAATGCTTGGGTTCGAGTTTGCGGGAGTTTTTTGCTGGACGGCAGGAGGAAAAGGTCGTTTTTAAAGTGACCGATGTCTTTGAAAAAGAAAATCCAGAGCTTGGGCAAAAAATTAAATGGCTTATCCCCAATGCCCAAAAAAATGCGATGGAACCAATCCATTTTGCCCTGCAAGCTGGTGGGCGTACAGATTTAGAGCTTCCTCATGAAGGTGAAGAATTTGGTTTTGTTTTAAGTGGAACTGTTTTTTTGCACATAGGTCATGACAGCTATAAAGTGCAAAAAGGAGAAAGCTTTTATTTTACGCCGGACGCAGAGCATTATATAGAAAACACGGGAAAATACGCGGCTACTGTATTGTGGGTGGCGACGCCGCCGACTTTTTAACCGAGAAAAAACAAAGTTGAAAGAAAGCTTAGTTCCGCTAGTTTTGTATTGATGAAGTGTTCGCAAATAACAGACCCGACGAAAAAGAGCAAAGCTGCACCGGCAGCCCAGCCAGAGTTGGGGAATTCGGTGAGGAATTTCTTGAATAGGCTCGGTTGGGGCATTTTTAAGCTCGGTAAGGCTGAAAGTGCTGGACGCAATGCGGGAAGCGCAGGCTTTTTGAGCGTGTCGCGCAGCGCTTTGAATTCGTTGTCGGCACATTCGAGCAAGCCGGCAATTCGGCTGAACCGGCGGCGCACTTCAGCTGAAGTCCCCGCGGGATTCTTGTATTCAAGATCGTGCTCAATTTCAGCCCAAGCGTGCTGGAGTACAGAGCGGATTTGGATTTCGACATTACAATATTCTGTTCCGTTGGGATGAATACCGTTATTATCGATCGGAACCTTGACGATCAAATGCAGCGAGGCATAGCCAAATTGGTCGGGAGCGAGCTGGGCTCTTTTGTCAATGGAGTTTTCTTCGTCAACGGTGAAATGGCCGCGAATGAACGAGGCGATTTCGTCGATTTCATCCTCATAATAGGTAATGATGCGAAGTCCGCATAGATCGGTGATGTCTTGAAGCATTTTGTATTTGCCATTGGATTTGCGGATTTTTCCAGCTAAACTCTTGACGTTTTTTGCGCGCCCTTGGATGGAGTGAATGTGTAGATCCTCGTTTTGCAGGAGCAGTGATAATATATTTTGAAACTGGCTGGTTATGGTTTGATATGACAGCAAGCTTTCCTTGTATTGCGTAATTAAATTGGACATGTATTCAAATCCTTTCTTTGTTTTACTGCTTACAGATTACAATAATTTTATGAATATTTTCTGATAAAAAATATTCTGAATTTAAAGAAAAATCAAATCCGATAAATTTGATAAGGATTCTTGCTCTTACGCATAATTGTTGTTATAATAAGTAGGCAATAGCGGAGAATCACTATTGTTTGATTAGGAGCGTGATTGCCATTAATTTTCAGCAGTTAGAAAAGGAAGACAAGCCAGTATTGGATAAATTCTTCCGTGGACGATATTATGAGAATTCCCATTTTAATTTTACGAACATCTTTATGTGGAGACAAGCTTACCAGATCATGTGGTGCATACAAGATGATGTGCTTTATATGAAGGCAAGTTGGGATGGGGAAGAGTTTGCCTTGCAGCCATTTGGCCCGGCCGAGAAAATGCAAGCGGCGATAAAAGTTTGGCTGGATTATTTTGCTGAACAGAAAAAAGAATTCTATCTTGTTGGTATGGATGCGGCCATGGCCGAAGAGTTCAAAAAGTATCCGGCAGAGTTCATCGTCGAAGGAAATCACGATGATTTTGATTATGTGTATCAAAGCGATGATTTGATTCACCTAGCCGGAAGAAAGTTTCATTCTAAGAAGAACCATTTAAACAGTTTCCGCAAGAGTTATCCTGAAGCGCAATATTTGCCGATTACCGAAGAAATCATCACGCAGTGTAAGCTGACGATCAATGGTTGGTATAAAAAACACAGCCAAGAGACTCCTGATGATCCTTTTATTGGAGCAGAACGTGATGCCATCATTGAAGTGCTCAACAATTTTTCCGAACTGGATTTAAAGGGCGGAGCTATTTTACTTGGTAAACGAGTCGTTGCGTTTACTTTTGGTGAACAGCTCAATGACGACACAGCAGTCATTCATGTGGAAAAGGCAGATCCTGAAGTTCGAGGAGCTTATCCTGCAATCAACCAGGCGTTTGTCGAAGATGCATGGTCTTCAATGGAATTTATTAATCGTGAAGAGGACATGGGCATTGAAGGTTTGCGTAAAGCCAAGGAAAGTTATCGTCCAGTTAAAATGATCGAAAAATACAGTGCTCGTCTAAAACATTGAATATAGGCTGAAGGAAAATCCCGGCAAAGCGAAGCGGCCTTGCCGGGATTTTTCTGTAAAAGAGGTAAAAATTTCTGGTTGGCAATATGAAAACGTTAGGATATAATAGTCTATAGTGCATTTTTAAGGAGCAAGAGAATGAATAAGGTAATTGTCACCGTCGAAGGCAGCCAGCGGGATGCCGAAGGTGAGGAAAACAAGATTAAGATGGTGGCCGATGGTCAGCATTATTGCCGAAATGGGAAAGATTATATTTTATATGAAGACAATGAACTTAGCGTGGACAGCAAAACTTCCACGCTTTTAAAGATTGGGAAGGATTCGCTTATTTTGCTGCGCCATGGAGCAGTGGAGCAGGAACAGTATTTTAGTGCGGGAAAAGATGATGAAAGCATATATCGGACTCCCTATGGAACACTGAATGTGTCGATTAAAACCAAGAAAATAGATATCAACTATGAATCCCCATTTGGAACCATTGATATAGAGTATGCTTTGTCGATCAATGGAAAATGGCAAAGTGATAATGGTCTGCATATTTCGGTATGTGAGGCACAAACGGAAACTAATAAATTGGATTGACTTAGGAGGAACGGTTCGTTTTGGATATTAAAGAGGTATTGACGAAAGCCATTGTCAAAGCTGCTGAGCAGGCAATGGCAGAAGGTGTTTTCAAAGGAGAACATTTGCCGGAAGTTGTTTTGGAAGTGCCACCGCAAAAAGAGTTTGGTGATTTTGCTACGAATTTTGCGATGAAAGCAGCAAAAGATTTCCATATGAGTCCTAGAAAGATTGCCGAAGAGCTTGCGGCTCGAATCGAAGGAGCTTGGCTGCAGAAAACGGAGATTGCTGGACCGGGTTTCCTTAATTTTTATTTGCAAGAAGATGTCATTTATGATGAACTGGCCAAAATCATTGCGGCAGGAGATTCTTATGGCAATATAAAAAAAGAACAGGCCCCTAAAATCCAAGTGGAATATGTAAGTGCAAATCCGACTGGGCCATTGCATGTTGGCCATGGCCGCGGTGCTGCTGCGGGCAGTGCTTTGGTCAATCTGCTTCGCGCTGCAGGATATGATGTAGAAAGCGAGTATTATATCAACGATGCTGGTAATCAGATTGATAATCTAGCAGCTTCGGTCAACGCTCGTTATTTGGAATTGCTCGGCGAAACAGCGGATTTTCCTGAAAATGGATATCATGGACATGATATCATCGATACGGCAAATCGTATCATAAAAAAATCTGGCGATAAATATCTAAAGATGGATGCGACGGAGCGTTTGGAGATTTTCAAAAAAGTGGCTTTGCAAGAAAAGCTAGAGGCGCTTAAAGAAGATTTGGCAGCTTTCAATGTGCAGCATGATATTTGGTTCAGTGAGCGGACGCTTCACCCACAGGCGGTGAAAGACGCTTGTGAAGTGTTGCAAAAAAATGGATATATTTATGAAAAAGACGGAGCTTTATGGCTCAAATCTACGGATTATGGTGATGATAAAGATCGTGTCGTCATCCGTGACAATGGCGTTCCTACGTATTTAGCAGCGGACATTGCCTATCACCGCAATAAGTTTGAACGCGGATTTGACAAGGTCATCAATATTTGGGGAGCGGATCATCACGGCTACATTTGCCGAGTAAAGGCTGCGGTCAGCGCAATGGGCTATGATGCAGAAAATCTTGAAGTCATGCTCTTACAGATGGTAAGTCTTTACCGTAACGGCGAACTCGTCAAGATGTCAAAGCGTACAGGTCAGAGTGTGACGCTTGCTGAACTCATCGAGGAAGTCGGCACCGACGCAGCGCGGTACTTTTTTATCATGAGATCCTTAGACAGCCAGCTTGATTTTGATTTGGACTTGGCAAAATCAAAATCGAACGAAAATCCGGTGTATTATATTCAGTATGCCCATGCTCGCATTTGCAGTATTTTCCGCCAGGCGGAAGAATCCGGTTTGAAAGCATCCGCAGCACCGAAGTTATCGCTGTTGACCGATGAAACAGAAATAGACTTGATCAAAAAAATGGCATCGTACCTTGAGGAAATCGAATATGCAGCTAAGGAACGCGCACCGCAGCGCATTGCTCGCTATGTGCATGAACTGGCTAGTGATTTCCATAGCTTTTATAACAAATGCCGTATCATGGGTGTCGATGAAGATTTGGCGCAGGCAAGACTCGCTTTGGTTGGAGCAGTCGCTAGCACTATTCGCCATGCACTTGGCATTTTGGGCGTAAGTGCACCTAACAAAATGTAAAAAATGAGAGTTCATTTTATTATAAATTATATGAGTTGAAGGGAGTTTTTATATTGGATTTTTTAAATAGTTCGGAAGTCGATGTAGCGTATTATACGTTGTCACAAAAAGGGGAGGTCATGTATTATAAGGATCTCGTCATGGAAGTCATAGACAAAAAACAAAAACCAGTGCAGTCTTTGTCGGGGGCAATCGCAGAAGTATACACGTTGATCAATATGGACAGCCGTTTCCAGCACACCGGTAAAAGCATGTGGGGCCTTACCGAATGGAATCCGCCAGAAGTGAAACGTTCGCATGCAACGACTGCAACGAAAACAGCTGCGGCAAAACCAAAACCAACGAATCGTCGCCGGGAAAAATTGCTCGAAGGTATCCAAGAAGAAATCTGATCTCGGGCATAAAATAATCTTGACTTGATCGGTTAAAAGAGGTACAATATCCGACATGTGTGTTTGTCAGGAATGATCGGCAGTGGTTTAGGCAGCACCAAGGATAATTATAGGAGGATTTTCACATGGCAAAGTATATTTTTGTTACTGGTGGGGTTGTGTCCTCGCTTGGTAAAGGGATCACAGCAGCTTCGCTGGGACGCTTATTGAAGAGTCGCGGCATTAAGGTAACAATTCAGAAATTTGACCCGTATATCAATATCGATCCGGGCACGATGAGTCCATATCAGCACGGCGAAGTTTTTGTTACGGACGACGGCGCGGAAACAGATCTTGACTTAGGACATTATGAGCGTTTTATTGACATCAATCTGACGAAAGGCTCCAATGTCACCGCGGGCAAGATATACTGGTCTGTGCTTACGAAAGAACGCAAAGGCGAATACCTTGGCAGTACTGTACAGGTTATCCCGCATATCACAAATGAAATCAAGCAGCGCATTTATGATGTAGCAGCAGATGATGGCGCGGATGTTGTCATTACGGAAATTGGTGGAACTGTTGGCGATATAGAAAGCTTGCCATTTATGGAAGCAATTCGTCAAGTAAAAAAAGAAGTTGGCAAAAATGATGTACTTTACATTCATGTGACGCTGGTGCCTTATATATCAGCTGCAGGTGAGCTTAAGACCAAGCCTACCCAGCATAGCGTAAAAGAGTTGCGCAGCATTGGAATCCAGCCGGATATCCTTGTTTGCCGTACAGAAAAAGAGCTTTCCAAAGATATGAAAGATAAGATGGCGCTTTTCTGCGATGTAGATGCAAATGCAGTCATTGAAAACCGTACAGCTTCAACAATTTATGAAGTTCCTTTGATGATGCAAAAAGAAGGACTCGATAAGATTGTCTTAGAAAAGCTCAATATGGATTATAGCCCAGCCAATATGGTTGAGTGGGAAAAGATGGTCTATAAGATCAATCATCCTTCCAAAAAAGTCAAAGTAGCTGTTGTTGGCAAATATGTCGAATTGCCGGATGCTTATATTTCGGTTACGGAAGCATTGCATCACGCTGGTATCGACAATGATACCGATGTGAAGATCCAATGGGTCAATGCTGAAGAAATTGAAGCAGAAGACACGGATTTCGATGAAGTATTTGCTGGCTGCAAAGGGATTTTGGTTCCTGGCGGCTTTGGCGATCGTGGTGTAGAAGGTAAGATCAAGGCTATTCAATACGCAAGAGAGAATAAAATTCCGTTCTTAGGCTTGTGCCTTGGCATGCAGTGCGCTGTCATTGAGTTTGCCCGCCATGTTTGTGCAATGAACGATGCGCACAGCACGGAGTTCAACCAGGAAACGAAACATCCAGTCATTGATTTGATGCTGTCCCAGGTTGATGTAGAAGACAAAGGCGGCACGATGCGTCTTGGAGCATACCCATGCAAGGTAGCTGCTGATACGAATACGAGCAGAGCGTATGGAAGCGATTTGATCCATGAGCGCCATCGTCATCGTTTTGAATTCAACAACAAATATCGTCAGGCATTAGAAGATGCAGGCATGGTCATTGCTGGAACTTTGCCAGATGACAGCTTGGTTGAAATCGTTGAAGTCAAGGACCATCCGTGGTTCGTAGCTTCACAATTCCATCCAGAACTTAAATCTCGTCCAAATAATCCACATCCTTTGTTCAAAGGTTTTGTCAAAGCGGCTGTGGAACATAAATAAAATCAAGAACGGGTTGCAATAATATTGCGACCCGTTCTTTTTTAGCTCATTGCTATGATATAGCTTTGAGCCAAGCGTAATGCCACCTCGCTGAGTGTCCCTTGTTTTCCATATTTATACGGATATATTTTTTTAAGTCAAAATTACTCGGCAGGATTTCTTTTGGCTGCGGCGAACTTTTCTAGTAAAGGAAGAAGAGGTGATACGGTTGCTTATCAAAGAGGTTTGTTCGATCGCGGTCTACTGCCAATGCTGCGGAAAACTTCATATTCACGATATACCGTATTTTATCGGCAGTCAGAAGCTTTCGCTTCGTTGCAGCTGCGGGCACGAAGAAGCGATTTTATTGGGAATGGATGCACAGCACATTGGGCTGAAGATACCTTGTGTAGTTTGTAATTTATGCCATGAAGCAGTATTTTCCTTGAAAAAACTTCGGCACTTGCCCTTAGAAAAAATATATTGCCATAAGGACCATTTTGAGCTCGGTTATATAGGGCAGCGCGCTAAAATAGAAGAGATGCTTGAGTTTAGTCGACGGGAACTTGATCTTTGGCAAAAAGAAGTAGGCGCCCCTTATCCAATTGAGCAGCAGCAAATTTTATTGCAGGCACTTAACCGAGTGCATGATTTGGCGGCAAGAAAGAGTGTTTGCTGCCGTTGTGGCAATCGGGAGATCAGCGTTGACATAAAAGAATCCTTGATTGTATTGGAATGTGATCGTTGCGGGAGCTACCATGTGATTGAAGCGCAAACAGATGAAGATCTTCAAAAACTCAATCGTCTTGAGCTCATCGAGCTTTTGGAATATGACCAGAAAAGGAAAAAACACTGAGGGATTGGTCTGACGGCATACATTTTGCTTTAGGAACCCTTGACGGGGCAATAAATAAGAGGATATAATAATAAAGACTTTATTATAAAGACTTTATTATAAATTATAGGGACTGTTGCAGAGCTTGACGGAGGTTTCTGCAATAGTCCCCTTTTGTCATGAATGGATAGGTGTAAATAATGAAAGAATTTTTTGCAGCGTTGTTGCAGGATAAAGAAATAGCGAAAATCAGCCGATGTTTTGGCAATAATAAGAGACAAAGCCTTATTTACGGTTTGGCAGGTTCACAAAAGCATGCGGTATTTGCTGCTTCTTATGATAAAAGTGAACGCTCTGCTGTGATTATCACGGCAAACAAGGATTCTTTAGAAAATTGGCGAGCAGAT
>CBDTTM010000037.1:0-16940 GCA_965363355.1 uncultured Selenomonadaceae bacterium
CAGATTTACTTGATATTGGTGCCAAGGTACCAAACGATGTTTTCCGTGATTTAGAAGGCAATGCTCTTAGACTAGACTATGTGGGAAAAACTACAGCTATATTTTATTGGATGGGTTTTACCAACGATAAATTTCTTGATGAAATGATGCCTTTCATGCAGAAAATTTATGAGGAGAAAGGAGAAAAAGTTAATGTTTATACGATAAATGGCAGTGGTTCTCGTCGGCTCACGATGAACACACTTGATCGATATTATACTAGTTTTCCGACATTGCTAGGTGGAGAGTTTCTTCAATATAGTAGGTCATTTCCATCTTTTATAGTAATTGATGGCAATGGTATTTTGCGCTACAGAACAAGTTCGTTTCAAAATCTTGACGAGTTAGATTCGAATTTAACGCAGATCATTGAAGAAAATGACTAGTTGAAAGAGGCGTGAGAAATATAGGGGTTATGCATCTTTTGAGTACAATAAAAATATTCATTTATTGAAAAACTTTTCCATGTGAATATGTGGGCATGATTCATCGAGATATTCTTTTCCACTGGCTGTATAGCCTAACTTCTCGTAGAATTTACGGACACGTGATTGTGCAGAAAGAGAGAGCTTTTTTGCGTGGAGCAACCGTAAGTGTTTCTCCGCTTCTTTTATGATTTTGAGGCCTAACTTTTGGCCGCGAAAAGCTTTGCGAATCGCAAGGCGTCCTAATACATAGGAACTGGGTGTGTCTCCGGGAAATAAACGGCAACAGCCAATGGCTATGTTATTTTCATATAAGACCAGATGTTTTGCTTGAGAATCGATGTGATCGAATTCATTATGGAAACCTTGTTCTTCAACAAAAACTTCTTGGCGGATGCGTTTGGCATCTTCGGTAAGGTAATCCGTAAATAAAATTTTCATAAATATCATCCTTTGTAAAAAAATAAAGGTGCCCAAAACTTTGTCTTGTAACATGCAATTTGCATGCCGTACCTACGACAAAGCTTGGACACCTTTTATCTTTCGCCCGGTGGCGAAAGTAGTGTTTGTATTTAATTTTCTTTAGTTTAACATATTGTTTTAGGCAGGTCAAAAGTATTACAGACTTTTTTCCAAGATAGCAAGAAGATCAGCACGAGTTGGTACTTCAAGTGAATTTGTAATATTTTTGGTTTGCAGGGCTTTATCCACAAATAAATCAGCTTCTTTGGTGGATAACTTTTCAGGCTTATCTAAAAGCTCATCAAGTAGTGCCGAAAAATCGGCTAATGTTTTTAGATGGAGAAGAGTTAAGATATCTTGTATTTGGTTTGGGTGCGTCTTGTTGAGAAACTGCAAATATTCTGCCAGCAAAAGAGCATTTGCATGGCCGTGATCTACTTTTTTGAAGTAAGTCAGCGAATATCCGAGTGCATGAACTGCTGTTGTGCCGCTATGAGCAATGACGATACCAGCTAAGGTAGAAGCTTCTAAAAGGACAGAACGTTTTTCTAAAGACAGTTCGTTCTTAAGATCAAAAAGGCAGTCTGACAGAAGTTCTATGCTCTTTTTAGCAAACAGGTTGCTATAAGGAGTCGCTTTTACAGATAAATAGCCTTCAATTGCGTGAGAAAGCGCATCTAGCGTTGTATGAATGGTAGTTTTTTGTGACAGCCCCATCATGTACCGGGCATCGAGAAAAGCAACTTTGGGAAATAGTGCGGGATGGGATAACGAAGTTTTTGTTTCCAGTAGTTTGTTGTTTAATATGGAATACTGTGTTACTTCGCTGCCCGTTCCGGCAGTTGTGGGAATGGCGACGATTGGTAATATAGGTGCTTTGTAGATACCTTCAAACAATGCAGCATCATCTAAATCATTATGGACGAGTAGGGCGGCAGCTTTGGCGCAGTCCATAGGAGAGCCGCCACCTAAGCCAATTAGAAAATCAACCTGTTCATTTCTAGCTGAATTTGCAACTTCTCGAGCGAGTGCGATATCAGGGTTACTGAGGACTTCATTAAATAAAACATAGGAAATATGTTCTTTTTTTAGTGCTTTAGTCAAATCGTTTAAAGAGCCATTTTTTTCAGAGGATTTTCCGGTAACGATAAGGGCTTTTTTCCCGAAGGCAGACAACTCATGACTGTGTAAATCCAGACAGTGACTCTGCGTAATGATTTTGGTTGGTAAAAAATATTGAATCATGGCAATTAAGCCTCCTTCGATAATGCCATGTGGTCTACTTCAGACAATACAGTATCTAGGATGGAGAATGCTTGGCTTAATTCGTCTTTTGTTATGATGAGCGGAGGGGCTACGAGAATCATATTTTCATGCGAATAGGTCACGAATCCTTTTTTTGCTAGTTTTTTAATAATACTGCTCATGATGCCTTCAGGGTCTTTTCCATAGGCAACTAAAGGTTCTTTCGTTGTTTTGTCCTTCACTAATTCAATGGCTGCGAACAATCCGATAGAGCGGACATCACCAATGATCGGATGGCTTTTTTTCAAGTCTTCTAAGAGTGCAGAGAGAGATTTTCCTGTTTCGGTAACATTATTTAAAATATTATGATCTTGATAATATTTTAATGTGGCAACTCCGGCAGCACAGGCTAGAGGATGGCCACTGTAGGTCAGTCCGCAAAGAAGGGTATGATCATTGAAGTAATTTGCAATTTCTTTGCTTACCGCAACGCCGCCTAATTGAACGTAACCACAAGTAACGCCCTTGGCAAATGAGACAATATCTGGCTTTACATGAAAATGTTCGAATGCAAACATTTTCCCTGTACGGCCAAACCCGGCCATAACTTCGTCGCAAATCATCATAATGCCGTACTCATCGCAAAGTTGGCGAATTCCTTCAAGATAGCCTTTCGGTGGAATAATAATGCCGTTGGACCCGGTAATTGTTTCTAATACAATGGCCGCGATTTGGTCAGAACCTTCATAAATAATCTGTTCACGCAATTTGGTCAGATAAAATTTAGTGGCAGCATCTTCGTTTTCAAAAGAAATACATTCGCGATAAATGTAAGGGTCAAAGAACTTTACAAAACCAGGGATTCCAGGTTCTAATGGATAACGACGAGGTTCTCCGGTCAGATTTCCAGCCCCGAACGTGGACCCATGATAACTGCGATAGCGACTGAAAATCTTATTTCTTCCGGTAAACATGCGCGCCATTTTGATGGCGTTTTCATTGGCATCGGCTCCGCCGTTTGTAAAGAACACTTTTCCCATATTGTCCGGCAGAAGTTCTATGATCATTTTTGCTAATTTGCTTCTAGGTTCTACGGCATACCCCGGGCCCATAAAACAGAATTTTTCAGCTTGTTCTTTTATGGCAGCTACAATTTCTTTATTTCCATGGCCAAGGTTTAAGTTGACGAGTTGAGAGGACATGTCCATATAACGATTGCCATCATAATCCCAAAAGTAAATGCCCTCGCCTTTTTCTATGGTAAGAGGATTTAAAGCTCCCTGTTTTGACCAAGAATGCAGATTGTACTGTAAATCTAATGCTTTTATTTCTTCACTTGTCATAATGATCACTCCTGTTATCGTAATTTAGCAACAAAAAAAGCAATAGTCTTATAGGAAAGCGCCATTGCTCTACACGGTTATATGCTCTTTTGTTGTTTTATACGATAACACTCCGTTTATTAAAATACAATCAATTGGAACACAAAGTATTTTGTGCTAAAACACAGGAGTGATTAAATAATATCTTTTATTTTATAAGCTAATAACAAATGTAGACGGTCTTCAACGCTTGTTAAAGGGGAGTTGATGATTTCCTTAATCTTTCTTAGTTTGTAGTTAATTGTATTACGATGGACAAACGTTATGTTTGCTATCGTTTGGATACTGGCATCATAGTCTAAGTAATATTTGAGCGTTTGTACATAATCTGTCTTATTTGCCAAATCATATTCAACGAGGCGGCCTAATGTTTCATTATACAAGTCGTGTAGTACATGGGTGTCTTTACATGATAAAAGAATCTTATATAAACCAATAGAATTGTAATAAATAATAGTTTTCTTAAAAACATTTGCCATTTGAATTGCGGCAAAGGACTGCTCCCAACTTTTGCTTAGCCCTAAAATACCACTTTTGTTTTGCCCAACACCTATACAGGCTTTTTCTAAGGACTTCTTTTCTTGAATATAAGTGTCAATTTTATTTAGACATGTCTCAATATCATGATCTTGTAGATTTGCAAAAATAAGAATGACTTGGCGATTATAGATTAAAATGCAACAATATTCTGCAAGGGCGCTTAATGTGATTTCACAGAAGGTTTGGAAATCCTGCAAAATCTGATCGCTTGGAATGGAGTTTTCAAGAAAAGATAGGACCGCAGTACAATAAGTCCAAGAGGCATGAAAGCCATTTGCTTCAAGGGCGGGTTGGTAGTCTGCAATTTGCTCTGGCGTAAGTAGTGCTGCCTTAAAAGCTTCTGATAAAGTAAATTCTTTTTGTTCTTGATGAATAATAGAACGACAAAAGTAACGCGTGACATCAACCAAATGAATTTCCCAAGGTATTGTAAATAAGGGAAAATTATGAAGCCGACAAAATTCAATTAATGCTGGGGGAACTTTTTTTATATAAGGACCTATATTTAAAATCAATCCGGACGCTCGAACTTTTAACAGTTCTTCGGCGAAAACAAGCAGCCAACTTTCATCAGCGTGCCCAATTCCGGTGGTGAAAATTAATTCATCGCCCCGAAGAAAGGCAGCTGCCTCTTGGTCCTCAATCATATGAACCCATTGCACCTGTTTGTGCAAACCGTTTTTTCCGGCCACTAGTTTAAGGGAATAAATTTTCTTTGCAGTTTGATATAAGTAGGTTAATCTCGCAGCCATAACAAAAATCCTTTCATACCAGTTTATAAAAATATATATAGTATAACATATTTTCGCGAAGCACAATGAATATTATTGTAAAGGGGGTTTTCTTTCATAGCACATATTTTTTTGTGCTGTAGAACATAGACAGAGCGAATAGGGACTGTTATACTCAAAATCAATTCAAAACTGAATTATTTCATGGAGCATTGGCGCTCAGAACACATTTGTTCTGAGCGCCTTGTTTTTGAGAAAAATTAAGGAGGCGTTCATATGAAAGAAGAAATGATTGAATTGACTACGGATGTCACAAGCAGCAATTTATACAATGAGGATTTGGCTCCGACGACAATTCAACAAAGAACATGGGGAACTTACAATTTTGCAGCTTTGTGGATCAGTATGGCACATTGCATTCCTACGTACATGCTTTCAAGTGGTTTGATTGCTTTAGGCATGAATTGGAAACAAGCTATTTTTACAATTACGTTGGGAAATTTAATTGTATTGATTCCTATGTTATTGAATGCGCATCCGGGAACTAAATATGGGATTCCATTTCCTGTATTCGCTAGAGCTTCTTTTGGGGTAGCTGGTGCCAATATTGCAGCCTTGTTGAGAGCCGGTGTTGCTTGTGGCTGGTTTGGCATCAATGCTTATATTGGCGGAACTGCCGTAAATAATTTTCTTGTAGCATTGTTTCCTGCATGGAAAACCTTTGGGGGCGACATGACAATTGCAGGTCTTAGCTTACCGGCGATGATTACTTTCCTTGGTTTTCTAATCATGAATATTTTATTAGTCTATAAAGGAATGAATTCCATTCGCAAATTTGAAAACTGGGCAGCACCACTCGTATTGTTTTTGACGTTTGTTTTATTGATTTGGGTCGTCGTTGAAGCAAATGGATTCGGGCCTATTTTTTCAGAAGAAGGAAAGCTCAATACCTGGTCTGAATTTATGCCGGTATTTGTACCATCGTTAACGGGGATGATTGGTTTTTGGGCTACATTGTCTTTGAACATTCCAGATTTCACGCGCTTTGGGAAAGGTCAAAAAGAACAAATGATAGGGCAAGCAATTGGTTTACCTCCGACGATGACGATTTTTTCTATTATGGGCGTCATCATTTCTTCTGCAACCATTATTATTTATGGAAAGGCAATTTGGGATCCAGTTGATTTGTTATTGAAATTTTCTAATCCATTTGTCTTAGCATTTTCGTTATTTGGGATTATTATCGCAACTTTGTCTGTAAATATAGCGGCGAATTTGGTTTCGCCAGCCAATGATTTTTCTAATTTGGCACCGAAGTACATTTCGTTTAAACGAGGGGTTTTACTTACCGGCGTTTGCGCAGTTTTGATGATGCCGTGGAAATTAATGTCAGATCCTAGTATGTATATTTTTAACTGGTTAAATGTCTATTCAGGATTTTTGGGGCCGATAGCAGCGATCATGATTGCCGATTATTTTGTTTTGCGTAAGACAGTTCTGCATTTGGAAGATCTGTACAAATCAGATGGTTGTTATTCTTTTTCCAAGGGCGTGAATCCATCGGCGATTTTAGCACTTATCGTGGGCGTTGGCATCGCTTTGGTTGGAAAATTTGTACCTTCTTTGGATTGGTTATTCAATTATGCTTGGTTTGTTGGTTTTGGGAGTTCTTTTGTCAGTTATATCGTTTTTATGAAACTTCTTTCAACGAATGAACCGGTTGCCATCTCGGAAGAATAAAATATAGAAATGATGCGATGCGTTTTGCATTTGCAAGATCAGAAGGGGACGAAAAAGATATGGATCTTTTAATTAAAAATGGAATAATTATTACAACAACAGATCGTTTCATTGCCGATATTGCAATAAATGAAGGCATCATCATGGAAATTGGCAAAAATCTCATGGTAGAGGCTGAAACTGTAGTAGATGCAAAGGGAAAACTTATTTTGCCCGGTGCGATTGATGTCCATACGCATCTTGCCATGCCATTTGGTGGTACGGTCTCGGCGGATAGTTATTTGTCAGGGACGAGAGCTGCAGCTTGCGGCGGTGTTACGACGGTTTTTGATTATCCCGTGCAGCGAAGCGGTGGTTCCATCATGTCGTTGATCAATGAAAAAAAAGAAATCTGTGCCGAAGAAGCCTGTGTGGATTATGCATTCCATTGCTGCATCACAGATCTAAATGAAGGCGAAATCCTACATGAGATGGAAACAGCCGTACAGGAAGGAATTACTAGTTTTAAATGCTTTTTGGTATATAAAAAAGAAGGCATGATGGTCGATGATGGGACACTGGTCAAACTGCTTTTACGAGCAAAGGAACTGGGTGCTATGATCAACGTGCATGCTGAAAATCCAGATTTAATCGATTTGAATATTGAGCAATTTAAAGCGGAAGGAAAGCTTAGTCCTTGGTATCATTATATGAGCAGACCTGAATTCGTTGAGGCAGAAGCGGATAAACGTACGATTCATTGGGCAAAACATATGAAAGCACCTGTTTATATCGTTCATATGGCAGATAAGGAAGGTCTTGAAGCGGCGATCGATGCCAAAAAAGAAGGCAATGAAATATATGTGGAGACCTGTCCGCAATATTTGGAATTTACCGCAGATGTATATAAAAGAGATGATGGCAGAAACTTTGTTTGTTCACCACCAATGAAAGGCGAGGAAAGTAGAAAGGCTTTATGGACTGCCTTGAAATCAGGCATGATCGATACCGTAGCGACAGATCACTGCCCATTTCAAAGTTATGAAAAAGATTGGGGCAAAGATGATTTCACCAAAATCCCGAATGGATGTGCAGGCGTAGAGAATCTATATCCGTATTTGCTCGATGCAGCAAACGCAGGTGAAATATCTTTTGAGCGAGTTGTCGAGGTGTGTTCCAGTAATCCGGCTAAAATCTTCGGCTGCAAGCAGAAAGGGGCTATCCAGGTAGGAAAAGATGCAGATATTGTGATTTATGATAAAGAAAAAGATTTTACGATATCAGCTGCTTCCATGCATTCAGATTGTGACCACACGATTTGGGAAGGCAAAAAATTGCATGGATATCCAGTGCAGACATACCTTCGAGGAAAGTTAGTTTACGACAACGGTGAATTCGTTGGTAAACCAGGCATGGGGAAATTTGTGAAAAGGGCAGCGAAGAAAGTTTAAGAGGTATTGTTATGAAATATCAAGATATTATAGTTTCAACGAATACAGCATCGTGTTTATTATGTTACGACGCAGCTTGCAGCAATGCTTGTAAAAAAGGCTTGGCAGTAGATAAAATTTTAAGAGCTTTGCGATTTGAAAATAAAACCAGTGCAAAGTCGATGCTAGGGGACAATATTCCCTGCAAGGATTGCAAAACGAAGGATTGTATGGAAGCCTGCGTTCGAAAAAATATAGACAAGCCTGTTCCAATCCATACGATTTTTGAACAGGCGGCGCAGTACAGAAGTGTTTCCAAAAAGAAGGTTGATTTAGGAACGGATCTTTGTGGGATATCTTGTGAAAATCCTTTTTTTCTCTCTTCATCGGTCGTGGGCAGCAATTATGAGATGGTAGCGAAGGCTTTTGAGCTCGGCTGGGCAGGCGTGGCATTTAAAACAATTGGGATGTTCGTTCCTAAGGAAGTTTCACCGAGATTTGACCATCTTCAAAAAGAAGGCATGCCCTTTATTGGTTTTAAAAATATTGAACAGATCTCCGAACATACACTAGAAGAAAATTTAAGCTATTTTAAAAAGCTGAAAAAAAATTATCCTTCCAAGATCATTATTGCCTCTATTATGGGACAGACGGAAAAAGAATGGGAAATATTAGCATCTAAAGTTGAAGAGGCTGGAGCGGATATCATCGAATGCAACTTTTCTTGTCCTCATATGACGGGCAAAGGATTGGGCAGTGATATCGGCACAGATCCCAAGCTCGTTGCGGCCTACACGCGTGCGACGAGAAAAGGAAGCAAGCTGCCAATCCTTGCTAAAATGACGCCGAATATCACCAATATGGAAATTCCAGCAATTGCGGCAATTGAAGCTGGTGCGGATGGAATTGCCGCAATCAATACGATCAAAAGCATTATGAATGTAAATTTGAAAACTTTTGTGTCAGGGCCAAATGTTGAAGGCCATACAGCTGTTGGCGGATACTCGGGCAAAGCCGTTAAACCGATTGCCTTGCGCTTCATTTATGATATGAAGAAACAAAAGCAATTAAAAGATGTTCCCATCAGCGGAATGGGCGGCATTGAAACCTGGCGAGATGCTGTGGAATTCATCGCTATGGGCTGTTCAACGATTCAAGTGACAACGGCCGTCATGCAGTATGGATACCGGATCATTGAAGATATGATAGAAGGCCTTGCTTACTATATGCTCGATAATGGATATGAAAAAGTGAGCGATTTTGTCGGCAAGGCGATAGAAAATATCCATTTAGCCGACAAGCTTGATCGGAAAAGCATATGCTATCCCAAATTTCATAGAGATTTATGTGTGGGGTGTGGCCGCTGTTATTTGGCCTGTTACGATGGAGGCCATCAAGCATTGACCTTTGGCACTCCCAAAAAACCTATTATGGATGCCAAAAAATGTGTAGGGTGCCATCTTTGTTTGACCGTTTGTCCGGTTGATGCAATTTCACCAGGAAGTAGAGTAGCAAAAATATAGAAGTCATCATTAAATGGAAGAGGGCTATTTTATGTATAGATGCAGTAGTGAAAGAATGTCAGATAAAATAAAAACATTTAGCGAATATGGAAATGCAGGACATGGCGGAGTCACCAGATATACGCTTTCAGCAGCGGATGCATTTGCCAGAAAAGAATTTATCAAACGCATGGAATCTATTGGCGCGATTATTGAAACAGACGATGTAGCCAACATGTATGCAACGATTCCGGGCACGGATCCGAGCTCCAAAAGAATCGTAATGGCATCGCATACCGATTCGGTTATGAATGGCGGAAATTATGATGGGATTCTAGGGGTTATGTCGGCCATGGAAGTCCTCGAAACTGTAGTCGAGCAAAATATACCACATAAACATCCATTGACGGCGATGATTTGGACAAATGAAGAGGGTTCGTTGTATCCGCCGGCGATGATGGGCTCGGGAATTGTTTGTTATGATTACCTTCCTGAAGATATTCGCGGGAAATTCAAACTAGAGGATATGCTACAGTCAAAAAGTATAGTGGATTTCAAAACGACATTTGGTGAAGTTTTAAAGCAATCTGAATTTAAAGGGGCAAAAGCGAATAGACTCAGTCCTGATAAATATTTATACATGTTTGAAACGCATATAGAGCAGGGACCGATACTTGAAGACCATAAAAAAGATATCGGCATTGTAGATTGCGTGCTGGGCATGTTTAATTATCGATTGAAATTTTTTGGACAGACGACACATGCAGGAACTTTTCCCATGCCAAAACGTAAAGATGCTTTTTTTGCGGCAGCGCAAGCAATCGTTTATTTGCATAATGAAATTGATAAACTCGGATATCCTGAACTTGTGTATACGACAGGCGAGGTGGTTTGCCATCCAGGGATTCATACATGCGTACCGGATTTCTTTGATTTTTCCTTTGATTGTCGGCACGAGGATCCGCAGGTATTAGAGAAAGTGCTTTCAATTGTAAAGGCTTGTGCCGAAAAAGTATGGGCGGGTTGCAGCTGCAGCGTCGAAAAAGCCTGGAACAGAGATACCGTGTATTGGGATGAAAAATTAGTGCGCTATAGTGAAGATGCAGCTAAAGAACTGGATATCAGTTATCAAATCATCCATTCTGGTGCAGGTCATGATGCTCAATTTGCAGCCTATATGATTCCGACAACCATGATTTTCGTGCAGTCAAAAGATGGATTGTCGCATTGTGAACAGGAATATTCGAGCCCTCAAAACTGTACGGCAGGTGCTACGGTCATGTTAAATGCAGTGTTAAAAGCCGACTGCGCTGATTAAAAAATTTGATGATGCAATTGACAAGGAAGCGTGGGGCGTAAGTAGAACTCTATAGATATGTATAATTGAGTTTGAGCTGTTGAGCAGTTCTAAGAATATAAAAAAATAGCAGTCCTGCAGCATCAATATTTTCATGGGGAGACTTTAATATGCTGAAAAAGAGAACATCGAATCGTTTGCGTGTATCTATAGGAAAATTGAATTTTGAGAATCCATTTATTTTGGCAGCCTCTCCATCTACTGCAAATGGGGACTTTATACGAAAGGCTTTTGAAATGGGCTGGGCTGGAGCAGTAATCAAGACCATTAAACCGGATACGATGGAAATCGCGGATGTAAGCCCTCGTTTTAGCGTCCTAAAAGATAAAAACGGAAATAAAATTGGCTTTGAAAATTTTGAGCTAGTAGGAAAAAAAGGCACAGCTTATTGGCTGGAAGAAATTCAAGCGATCAAACGAGAATTTCCTAAGAAAATATTGATTGCCAGCATTATGGCGGACCAGTCCGCCGTTGCGTGGAAGGAATTAGCTTATAAAATCGAAAGAGCCGGTGCCGATGCCATTGAACTGAACTTTTCCTGCCCGCATGGCATGACGGAACAAGGAATTGGTGCAGTGATTGGACAAAGTGAAAAACTTTCGGCAATGATTACCGGGTGGGTTAAAGAAACGGTTAGAATACCAGTTATAGTAAAGCTGACAGCGGATGTTACCGATATTAAGACCATCGCAAGACAGGTCGCAGCAGCTGGCGCAGACAGCATCGTGGCGATTAACACCGTGCAGTGCCTGATGGGCGTGGACTTAGATACGATGTCGCCTATGCCTACAGTTGATGGATTTTCTGCCTATGGCGGGTATTCTGGATACGCAGTAAAGCCTATAGGCTTGCGCTGTGTATCGCAAATATACAACGAAGTAGACATTCCTATTTATGGCGTTGGTGGCATTGGGTCCTGGCAAGATGCTGTTGAATATATAGCTGTCGGTGCTAATGTCGTGCAAGTTTGTACAGCGGTTATGCTGGAAGGCTGTCAAATTATTGAACCTATGTTGCAAGGCCTTGAACAATATTTGATGGAAAAACAAATTAGGAGTTTGGAAAGTTTACGCGGGATTGCTGCCCAGAAAATTAAGACGCATACCAAATTAAATCGCTCCTATATAGCAAAAGCGAAAGTTACAAATCCTAAGAAATGCACAGCTTGTTTGAAATGCCAAATAGCTTGCAGTGAATCTGGCTATAACGCTATCGAGTATCTTGGCAAAAGCATTCATATCAATCAAGCGACGTGTGATGGCTGCTCTCTTTGCAGCTTGGTCTGCCCGCAGAACATTATAAAAATGCAAACAACATTTAGTTCTACAGTAGAGATAAAAACACTTGCCTACAACGAAAGCGGCGGTTGATGGGCACATATCTTGATAGGAATTCTCATAAATATTAGATGTGGAAAAAGGAGGACTTGGCGATTTCGCCAGTCCTCCTTTTGGATTAATTGCGGATGGGATTTTCCTTAATGGGTTGATAAATATCGAGTTCACAATAATTATCCTTGGAGATCGAAGTGTCGATGTATTCAAACCGAAAAGTATCAGCCGACTTGAAGCCTGAATTGAAAATCCATTTGGAATACATGTGGACCAACAATCGGCCGATTTGTCGGCCTTTGATGTCTTTGGGATGAAAAAAGCCGACAAAACGAAAAGCCACATATTTATGAGCTGGAAGTGTCAATCCCACCATTCCTTTAGGAATATGCTCTAAACTGTCAACCTCAAGAGACGGCGTATAGTAGATGTAGCCGTTGTTCTTAGGATTCCAGTCGGTATGTCCAAAGTAAATGTTTGGATTAACTGGATTGGCAATCTTTTCTTTCTGCTGGTAGTAGAAGTCGATACCATAGGCATTGGCTGTTTGGTCACCCGATTTACTGCTGATTTTATGAGGCGTGCCAACTAAATAAATTTTAGGTTTATAGACGAAGAATGGTTTATATATAATGGAATTATTGACCGACAAAATGTCATGTACATTTAATTTTTCTTTAATGATTAAAGAGAGATGTTCAGACCGTACTTTTTGCGGCGTGTGTCCAAATTTTTTTCGGAACGCGCGGATATAGGACTGTTCATAATCAAAGCCATATTCCAGGGCAATATCAATAATTCGCATATTGGTTTGCAGCAATTCATTTACACTAGAGGAAAGCTTTCTGGATTGTACATACTCCATCAAGGGTTCGCCCGTTAATGACTTAAACATTCTATGCAAATGATATTTGGATATTCCTGCGTGGATAGCAAGTTCATCCAAAATAATCTTACTGTAAATATTATTTTCAATATAATTAATACAAGATACGACAATTTCTTTCATGTCTACCATATCAGTTCACTCGCTCCCAATTTTAAAAAGCCTTTAAAACCAGTGTAGCATTATGTCCGCCAAATCCAAATGAATTTGATAAGGCATAGGTTAGAGGTGCTTTTTTTCCCTCATTTGGCACATAGTACAAATCGCAGGCCGGATCTTTCGTCTTGTAATTGATGGTTGGCGGTAAAAATCCATTCTTTAGGGCGGAGGCAGTTATAATGGCTTCGATGCCTCCGGCAGCACCCAGCAAATGGCCAGTCATCGACTTTGTCGAACTTACAGCAAGCTCATATGCATGTTTTTGAAAAACAGTTTTTATCGCCATTGTTTCCATTTTATCACCTAATGGGGTTGAAGTTCCATGGGCATTTATATAGTCGATGGCTTGCGGCTCAATCGCAGCATCTTCTAGTGCGAGCTTCATACAGCGAGCGGCACCTTCGCCGCCTTCAGCCGGTGCGGTAATATGGTACGCATCATTTGTCGCACCATACCCTATAATTTCTGCAATAATATTCGCTCCTCGCTGCATTGCATGGTTAAGTTCTTCTAGAATAAGAATGCCCGCGCCATCTCCTAAGACAAAGCCGTTTCGTTCCATGTCAAATGGCCTGGAAGCTGTAGCTGGATCTAAATTGGTCGTCATGGCTTTCATCGAACAAAAACCGGAAAGAGCCAATCTGGTCATTGCCGCTTCGGCGCCACCGGCAATCATCATCTCAGCACTATTTCTTTGAATGATTTTATAAGCATCGCCAATGGCATTTGTCGAGGAAGCGCAGGCTGAAACCGTGCATTCAGAAAAACCTTTTAAACCATACTTTATGGCGACAAGCCCGGCAGCCATGTTCGGCAGCATCATTGGAATTAGAAATGGACTGATTTTATGCGGACCTTTTTCTAAGAGGGTTGTATGCTGGTTTTCAATTGTTTCAATTCCGCCGATGCCCGTTCCGATAATGACGCCAACACGCTCTTTATCCATCGTTGAAAATTCAATAGCAGCTTCTTCAATCGCCATTTTGGTGGCAGCCATAGCATACTGGACGAAACGGTCCATTCGCTTGAGTTCTTTCTTTTCAAGAAAATTAGCCGGATCGAAATCTTTTATTTCAGCACCTACTTGGGTAGGCAGATCATCAACTTGGATGTTTTCAATTTTACTTATGCCTGATTTTCCTGTTTGTATCGCTTGCCAGAGTTCACTACTACTGCATCCTAAAGAAGATATGGCACCCATTCCGGTAATAACTACGCGTCTATTCATTTTTTTTGCCTCCTGATATATTCTCTATGAATATTTTTAGCACAAAGCTATTTGCATGTAATATGTAACATAACATTTTACAACTTTAGCATATTGGCAATGAAAAAATGAACAACTCTTGCTTTTGTAGATTATTTGGAGTCAATGTAGTCCTTTTCGTGGATGTATTTTAAATAGCAAAGAAGTGAAGTGGCTGCAATAAACTCGACAGATTTTTTTTTATAGAGGACGGGTGGGAAATGAATTTCTATAGCTTTGATCTTGCTATGGTATAATAAAGTCAATCAGGAAGTGGTGATCGGATGAATCGGTTACGATAAGCCTATATTATATATCGCTAAGCAATCCGCGGAAATGACGGGACTGTGTTTATGCGGCGAAGAGGGAATGAAATGATGAATATACAGATTTTTGGAACACATAAATGTTTTGATACTAAAAAAGCCATGCGATTCTTTAAGGAACGAAAGATTTCGTATCAATTTATTGATATGAAAGAAAAAGGAATGAGCAAAGGCGAATATACGAAAGTGAAAGCTGTTTTGGGCGGATTAGAGGCAATGCTCGATCAAAATTGTAAGGATAAAGACGCTTTGGCGCTGATAAAGTACATGACGGCGGAAGCGAAGGATGAAAAAGTTTTGGAACATCAGAATGTATTAAAAACGCCTATCGTCAGGAATGGAAAGCTGGCCACAGTTGGCTTTCAACCGGACGTATGGAAACAGTGGTAATTGCCGCCATAGGTAAGCTGATAACGATACAGAGGTTGTGAACTTCGTCAATGCTGAATCTAAGGAGCGGATTCGTAATAGGCGTCAAACGGTGTTTGGATAGGAGACACTTTTAGGGATATTTTCAGTGTTGTGTGAAGTAAGAAAGGGGGCCTTGGAAATTTTCCAAGGTCCCCTTTTGTGTTATGACAGATATAAAATATTTTTAGATAACCAAAAAGCCTTTTAAGCCATAGAAATAGATATTCTCATGCCCAATAAGGAACATATCTACGATTTTTCATGCTGGTAGAAGTATCATCGGTAATTTTTATTAGACCGGTTTCGCAAGCTTCATTTAAGAGTCTGGAAATCATAGCACTGTTTTTTTGCAGAATATGAAACCGTTCTCGAAGTGTTGCATTGGTCATGTATTCACGGTTAACACGTTTTAAACAGGCGTGCAAATAACAGGCGCGAAGCTTATCTTCTTTTGTCATTTTAGCAAAATCACGATGGGAAAAAAGAACAATGCGAGTATTGTTCTCATAGACTTCAATTTCAGGTGCAGGGAGTTGGTAAAGTTCTGTTTCATGGACAATTTTATCAAAACCACTGCCACGTTCTTCGCAAACGCCGATGCGGCGCATAAAAGCCGCAAGTTTTTCATTACGGGAAATTGGTGGGGAGTCGATAAAGCGTTTTGTCTCAATGAGCGGAGTTCCCGGATTAGTTACTTCCATCCGGTCGGAGAAGATTTCAATCATAGGGCTGGTTCCTTGCAAGAAGAAATTTTGGTGGATTAAGGTGTTGGCGATAATTTCTCTGACTGCTAGTTCTGGATACATGGGGATGGTTTTACGCAGAGCTTTCCCCATAATTTCATTTAATGGTAAAAGCCCGTTGACATAATTGATCAATATTTCAAAACCAGAGGCGTAGCCAGTATAAAAGATTTTTTCCTTACCGGCGTATATGCGAGAATTGTCCTTGTATTGAATAATCCTCACCGCTTTGCGTTCAAGTGCAGGAAAATCCGCAATGTTTTTAGCGAAAAGAATAGCGCCGAGGTTTGTGATGTTATAATTACCAGTTAGATTTTTGGCAATCATATCATCGGATAATAAAGCCTCGATAATACCAGCTTTATCACTTGGCAATTCGAGGGAGAGGAGATCGAAATAAGCTGGGTAGTTTAATAGTCGAAGCACAAAATCTGCTGGAACATCTTCAAGGGCCGTCATTGTTTCAAAGGATTTTTTTGATAACACGGCCCAAAGTTCGCGTTCGGTATCGGGGAAATCTTTGAGTTTTTTCTTATGGGAATCGATTCGAATATAGTCAACGCCTTGGAATTTTACAGGTGAAGACGTAGCGCTGCCTATTTCTAGTAATACAACAAATTTGTCTTCGATTTTAACTTCATGGAAGTAAAATTGAACCTGAGGCTGTAGTTGTGTACTGATGAACAGATCAAGCCCTTGGTTTCCTTGTTTGTTTTCCGTGGGACGGAAGTTAGTTCCCTTTATTTCATGCGTACTATCATCAATACCCCAGATCATTAAGGCATGTGTCTTTCCATGGAGCGTAGCCGTATTGGCTAAAGCACTAATGTATTGGCCAATTTCCATAGGGGACGTAGCTTTATTCATTTTAAATTCAATCCAAGGTAATTCGTTATCGGGTTTTCTTGCTTCGTTTATAACAGCAATAATCTGACTTTCCAAGAATGGCATAAGTATCAATCCTTTCTTGATCAATATTATATCATCTATACAATCAATAAAACAG
>CBDTTM010000038.1:0-16890 GCA_965363355.1 uncultured Selenomonadaceae bacterium
CTAGAGTAGCTGAGGGAATGGCCCGATGAAGCTGCGGCAACCATTGAATTTATTCAAACGGTGCCAATTCCTGTAGGCATGGCCTATAAGATGAGAGTGTGGGAACTCTCTTTTATAGAGAGTTTTTTTTATTTGGCACAAGGAGGTATAAAATGGATAAGAAACGCGTATTATTTACATCAGAATCAGTAACCGAAGGACATCCAGATAAAATTGCCGATCAAATTTCAGACAATATATTAGATGCTATTTTGGCGAAAGACCCAATGGGTCGTGTGGCCTGTGAAACATTAATTACAACCGGACAAGTACATGTTGCCGGTGAAATAACGACGAAATGCTATGTAGACATTCCTAAGATTGTCCGCGATACAGTTCGTAACATTGGCTATACAAGAGCAAAATACGGCTTTGATGCTGATACTTGCGGTGTATCGATTTCAATCGATGAGCAGTCTGCTGACATCGCTATGGGGGTCGACAAGGCTCTCGAAGCTAAAAAAGGCGAAATGAACGATGCGATTGAAGCGATTGGTGCTGGCGATCAGGGGATGATGTTCGGTTTTGCTACGAATGAAACTCCAGAATACATGCCGCTTACGATTTCGCTTGCGCATAAGTTATCACGACGCCTTGCCGAAGTTCGCAAAAATGGGGAACTCAAGTATTTGCGTCCAGATGGTAAAACGCAGGTTACGGTTGAATATGAAGATGGCAAACCGGTAAGAATCGATACAATTGTTATTTCAACGCAGCATGGTCCAGATGTTGATCTTGCTACCATCGAAAAGGATTTAATGGAACAGGTTATTCGCCCAATCGTTCCAGCAGAATTGTTAGATGAACGTACAAAGTATTTCATCAATCCAACAGGTAAATTCGTTATTGGCGGACCGCAGGGAGATTGCGGACTTACTGGCCGTAAAATCATTGTTGATACGTATGGTGGGATGGCTCGTCATGGTGGCGGAGCATTTTCTGGGAAAGATTCCACGAAAGTTGACCGTTCGGCCGCGTATGCAGCTCGCTATGTAGCAAAGAACGTCGTTGCCGCAGGCCTTGCAGATAAATGCGAAATACAGCTAGCCTATGCAATCGGTGTAGCACGGCCGGTATCGATCATGGTTGAAACCTTTGGTACAGGAAAAGTTGCTGAAGAATTGATTGTCGACCTCATCAATAAAAACTTTGATTTGCGTCCAGCAGGCATCATCAAGACTTTGGATTTGCGTCGTCCGATTTATGCGCAGACAGCAGCTTATGGACATTTTGGTCGTACCGATATTGATTTGCCTTGGGAACACACGGATAAGGCGGAAACATTAAGACAGCAAGCTGGTTTATAATTGAATTTGATTCAGTGATTAAAGGGGGGCTCAAAGGAGCCTCCTTTAATTTATCTGATGGACTTATTAAATTTTATGGTGTATGGTGGTTGTATGAGAAAAATAGCGAACGTGTTTGTGAATATTCCAGTTAAAAGCATTGCCAAAGCGTATTCCTATGAAATTCCAGATAAATTTCATTTCTTGACAGCAGGCTGGCGAGTTTATGTGCCCTTTGGCAAACAGAAGCTGGAAGGGTTTATCGTAGAAATTGTCGAAACGACTGAAAATCTGCAAACGCAGTTAAAAGAAATCATCGATATTGTGGATCAGGAAGCTTGGTTTACAGATAAAATGATGCAGACGGCAAAATGGCTGTCTGATTTTTATCTATGCTCTTTTGCCGAAAGCATGCGATTATTTATGCCGGGAAAAAGCGGACTAAAAATAAAAGCAGTGTATAAGGCAGCAGAGCAAGACCTTGATGAAATGGCAGCATCCTTATTGGCGGTCCATATATATCGAGAAGTCTATGATTTCATAAAAGAAAACGAAGGCGTATCGATTCAAGAGCTTCGTCAAAAATTTTTGGATAATGCTGCAATTGATGATATCGTGCAGCGGTTTTTACAGTATAAAATCATCTATAAGGATTATACTGCAAAGAAGAACGCTTCTGTTACGTATGAAAAATACATTCGATTATGTGAAGTTGCAACCGAAGCAGCATTGCTGGAACTAAATCGTCGACCAGCACAGAAACATGTGCTGGAATTGTTGTTAGCGCGAAAAGAGCTTAATGCCGCAGAAATAAAGCAAGAGAAAATCTCAGCCCCTGTAATTCAAAGTCTTGTTGAAGCAGGCTGGATCGAACTAGGAAAGAAACGAATTCTACAGGATAGTTACCAAAATACGCTGGTTTATGGAAAAACAGAGATAACGCTTACAACTGCGCAAGAAAAAGCGGTCGACACATTACATGCTGCAATTGAAAAGCAGCAAGAAGGCTTGTTTTTGCTCCATGGCGTGACGGGCAGCGGCAAGACGCAAGTATATATCGAGGCAGCGCGTAAAGCCAGAGAATTGTCAAAACAGGTAGTTGTCCTCGTTCCGGAAATTGCACTTACGGGTCAACTAGTGAGTTCGTTCAAATACTATTTTGCCCAAGATATCATTGTTATGCACAGCCGCTTATCGCTTAGCGAACGCAATGATGCCATTGTCAGGATGCGGCAAAATGAAGTTGGAATCGTGATAGGAGCGCGGTCAGCACTTTTTATGCCTTTTGATAATATCGGTTTGCTCATTTTAGATGAAGAGCATGACCCATCGTATAAACAAGATGAATCGCCGCGTTATCATGCGCGAGATGTTGCCAGGAAAATGGCCAAGATACATCAGGCAGTATTGGTTTTAGGCAGTGCGACGCCTTCTATTGAATCGTTCATGCTCGCCCAAAAGAATGTATATCAATTATTGTCTTTGCCAGATCGCATCGGAAAAATGCCATTGCCTAAGGTGGATTGCGTGGATATGCGGGCCGAGCTCAAAATGGGAAATCGCAATGTGATTTCTCGGGCTTTAAAACAGCTTATTGAACAAACGGTAGCCAAAGGTGAGCAAGTAATCATCATGCTCAATCGGCGAGGCTTTTCGACATTTGTCATGTGCCGTTCCTGCGGCGAAGTAATCAAGTGCCAAGATTGCGGCATGCCGATGGTATATCATAAAAGTGGCAAATTGCAATGCCATCATTGTGATGTCAGCGTCGCAGTTCCTGATGTATGCCCCAAATGTTCGAGTCGTTATATAAAATATTTCGGCACGGGCACAGAACGGCTGGAACATGAGCTCAAGGAATTATTGCCGGGGGCGCGCATCATTCGTATGGATAGAGACACGACGAGCCGAAAATTCGCTCACACGCAAATTCTAGAAGAATTTAAGCGAGGCGCATATGATATTTTACTTGGTACACAGATGGTGGCAAAAGGCCATGATATACCAAACGTCACAGCTGTCGGCATCATCAGTGCGGATGCAAGCCTTAATGTACCAGATTTTCGCTCAGCGGAACGCTGTTTTATGCTCATCACACAGACTGCGGGCCGTGCAGGCAGAGGCAAGCATCCAGGAAAAGTGATTGTGCAGACTTACAATCCTGAACATTATGCTGTGCAGTGTGGAATATCACAAGATTATGCGGCATTTTATCAAATGGAAGCTTCTTTGCGTCGCCAGTTATTATATCCACCTTATAGCCAGCTGGTTAAGATGACTATACAAAATAAAGATGAAGCTAAAGCTTTGCAGATTGCACAGGAGCTAGCAGAGAAATTTCGCCAAGTTTTTATAAACCAAGCAGGCGAGCAGATCATTGGGCCGGCACCGGCAATGATTGCTAATTTTCGCGGAGTCTATCGTTTTAATCTTTTGATCAAGACACAGGATTTAACACAGATGCGAGCTTTTTTGCGCCAAAATGAAATTCATTTGAGAAATGATATCATGGTTGATATTAATCCTTTAAATACATTGTAGGGTGATATAAGGCTTTCATTGGCTTTTTATCGCTTTGTATGATAAAATTCTAAGGATAGGAATTCAAAGATTGTTCGTTTTTGGGAGGAATAGAAGATGGCTTTGATGGAAATTAAAAAAGCAGGTGCTACGGTTTTGAAAGAAGTTTGTCAGCCGGTAGAACGGATTGACAATAAGATAAAGCGTCTGCTCGACGATATGGCAGAAACCATGTATAATGCGGAGGGTGTCGGTCTCGCAGCGCCGCAGGTCGGTTTAGCGATTCGTGTGGTCGTCATCGATGTTGGTGAAGGCTTGATTGAATTGATTAACCCGGTAATCGTTGAAAAAGAAGGCTGCGTTATCGATACCGAAGGATGCTTGAGCATTCCAAATATTTTTGGTGAAGTGGAACGTGCCGAAAAGGTTACAGTTGAATTTTTTAACCGCCGCGGGAAAAAGCAGCGCATGACAGGAACGGGCTTATTAGCTCGCTGCTTCCAGCATGAGCTCGATCATTTAGAAGGCGTGTTATTTATTGACCTGGCAAAAACCATTAGACAAGGAGAGCGGGCATGAATCAATTGAAAGCTATATTTATGGGGACGCCGGATTTTTCGGTCCCGTGTCTGGAAAAGCTGCATAAGCAATGCCAGGTTGTAGCTGTCATCACACAGCCGGATCGTCCGCGTGGGCGAGGCCAAAAACTGCAGCCATCGCCAGTAAAAGCATTTGCTTTAGAACATGGCTTAGAGGTATTGCAGCCTGAAAAAATCAAAACGCAGGAATTTGAAAAAATTCTAGCAGCGATGGAACCGGATATCATTGTCGTCGTTGCTTTTGGTCAAATTCTTTCGCAGTATATCCTGGATATTCCTCGTCTTGGTTGCATAAATGTTCATGCATCTTTGCTGCCACGTTATCGCGGGGCGGCTCCGATTCATTGGTCCATTATAAATGGTGAGACGAAAACAGGAGTTACGACGATGTTTATGGATGCTGGCCTTGATACGGGCGATATGATTTTAAAGACGGAAGTCGATATTGATGCAGAAATGACAACGGAAGAACTTCATGATGCACTCATGGAGGCTGGTTCGGAACTTTTGATAAAAACAGTTGATCAATTGGCTGCAGGAACAGCAAAAAGAGAAAAGCAAGATGGCACTTTGTCCAATTATGCACCACTTTTAAAAAAAGCAACGGGAAAAATCGATTGGGATGCATCGGCAAAGCAGATTCACAACTTGGTAAGAGGGCTTAATTCCTGGCCCGGAGCTTATTGCTTCTTGAAAAATGATAATTTTAAGATTTGGCGTACAGCAGTCAGTCAAGAAGAATATCAGGCAAAACCAGGAGAAGTGGCAGCTTTTACCGAAAATGGTTTTTTAGTTGGAACAGGGCAAGGGTTATTGGAGATTTTAGAACTGCAGGCACCGAGTAAGAAGAAAATGTCCGCAAAAAATTATATTTTGGGACATGGACTTCCAATACACACGCAGTTTGAATAGAGGGATTGGCATGGAAGATATTATGGGACAACCGCGCAAACGAGTGTTTATTGCGCTTTTGTGTCTTAGTTTGTTCTGCATGGCTGTTTTGAGCTATGCAGTTTGGGAAATCACGTATTTAGGCTTGATGGAGATTTCACAATATTTACCGCTTGTACTGGGTTTTGTTTTTGCAGGAGCTTTTTTGCTCGTGAGTTTGGGGATTATCAGTATGGTAGCTGCTATTTGGGGTCTGCCGCCCTTGCATATTTTTCAGAGACAAACGTATGCGGTAATTAATTTCTTGTTTCCAATAGCGGTTATGCTTGGGAAAGCTTTTGGCTATAACCGCCGTTATATCGAGCGCTCTTTTATTGCCGTGAGCAACCAAATCATTCATCAGCGGCATCTGCGAGTTCCAGCAGATCGGTTGTTGGTCGTTACACCACATTGCTTGCAACTGGCCACTTGTCCGCATAAGATAACACGCGACCCCAAAAATTGTCAGCGTTGTGGAGCTTGTAACATCGGTGCACTAGTCGATTTATCAGAAAAAATCGGGTTCCACTTTTTTGTAGTTACCGGTGGCACTTTGGCCCGTCAAACAGTCAAGAGCATCCGGCCACAGGCAGTTTTGGCAATTGCTTGCGAGCGGGATTTGACGAGCGGAATTCAAGATGTGTATCCATTGCCTGCCGTTGGTGTGCTGAATATTCGTCCCAATGGACCTTGTTTCAATACCAAAGTTGATATGGAGCTTGTAGAAAAAGAAATACGAAGTTTTTTGATTGAAAAGGATGATTAAATGAACGCACGGGAAGTTGCCTTGAAAATATTGAATGCCGTCTATTTAGAGCAAGCTTATGCGAATGTGGCTTTGGCTAAAGAATTTCGACGCTTGCACTTAGATGATCAAGATCGGCGGTTTGTGACAGAATTGGTATATGGCACAGTAAAGGCCGGAGATACTTTGGATTGGATGCTTAGGCAATATGTCGATCGTCCGGTCAAAAAAATTGCTCCGGTCATTTGCAATATTTTAAGGCTGGGCTTGTACCAGATTTTTTTCATGGACAAAGTACCGGAATCGGCAGCTTGTAATCAGTCTGTGGAACTCGCTAAAATATATGGACATGCTGGAACCGTTAAATTTGTTAACGCTGTACTTCGCAGTGCGGTCAGAGAACCAGCAAAGGTGGAATTTCCGTCGGGAAAAGGGCAGGCAACAAAAAATCTAGCTTTAGCATGCCAGCATCCTGAATGGCTTGTCAAGCGCTGGATTAAAGAGTTCGGTTATGATTCAGCTGTTCGGCTTTGTCAATTCAATAATACCAATGCGATTTTATCGTTTAGGACAAATACATTGAAAAACAGTCGTGAATCCCTTGTGGAGTCTCTTGAAAAGGCTGGGGCAAAAACAATGGTATCCGATTGGGCACCAGAAGGCGTATTATGCACAGAACATCCATCGCTTGATTCCTTGCTGCCACTGCAAGATGGCCTTTGCCAAGTGCAAGATGAAAGCTCCATGCTGGTTGCACATGTACTTGATCCAAAGCCGGGCGAATTCATTATCGACACGTGCAGCGCTCCAGGTGGCAAAACGACACATATTGCTGCATTGATGCAAAACCAAGGTCGTATTTTGGCAGGTGATATTTATGATCATAAGCTAGAGCGCATCGAAGAAAATGCACAGCGGTTGGGCATAAAGATCATTGAGACAAAACTTTTGGACGCGACAAAAGTGGGGGAAGCTTATTCTGATTTAGCGGACAGGGTACTTGTTGATGCGCCGTGTTCAGGGTTAGGGGTGCTTAGAAGAAAACCAGATTCGCGTTGGCGAAATAAAGAAGAATTATTAAAAACATTGCCTTCTTTACAGCTTGAAATACTTAACAGTGCAGCAAAAGCCGTGAAAAAAGGCGGCGTGCTGGTCTACAGTACTTGCACGATTGCAAGAGAAGAAAATCAAGCTGTCGTTGAGGCGTTTTTAAAAGAAAATAATGAATTCATGCTGGAAAACGCCAGCGATTATTTACCATTTATAAAACGAAAAGAGGCTATGTTGCAGCTTTTGCCGCAAGATGACGGTACAGACGGCTTCTTCATTGCACGAATGAAACGAAAGTAAGGGTGTTGAACTATTGAATACAAATATTTTTGGTATGACCTTGGCTGAGCTGCAAGATGCGCTCAAACAACTGAGCTTGCCGGCATACCGGGCTAAACAAATTATAGAGTGGATGTACAAAAAAAACGTAGCTTCTTTTGCAGATATGACAAATCTCCCGTTGGCGCTTAGAGATGAACTGGCTGGAAAATTTTCGATTTTTCGGGCAAATCTACTAGATAAGCAGGATTCAAGCGATGGAAAGACGACGAAATTCTTGTTGGCATTTGCCGATGGTGTCGCAGTTGAAACGGTTCTGATGCGCCAGCCTTACGGAAACAGTATTTGCGTATCGACGCAAGCTGGCTGTAATATGGCTTGTGCTTTTTGTGCATCCGGCATCAACGGAATGGAGCGAAATCTAACATCTGGCGAAATTTTGGCCCAAGCACTTTTCATCAATGAATGGCTCCAGCATGAAGACCATCGCATAAATAATATCGTCATCATGGGGTCAGGCGAGCCGTTAGCTAACTATGAAAATGTATTGGATTTCATTCGGTTGGTACACGAAAAGTATTGTATGGACCTTGGTTACCGGAATATTACCATATCAACTTCTGGAATCGTGCCGAAAATTGAAGCTTTGATCAAAGAAAATCTGCCGTTGACCTTATCAATATCATTGCATGCGCCAAATAATCAGATTCGTTCACAGTTGATGCCAATCAACGAAAAGTATCCTGTAGAATTGGTGGTTAAAGCAGGTGCGTTATACGCCGACGAGACTAAGCGACGTGTGACATATGAATACGTTTTGATTGCAGGTGTCAATGATAAACCTGAACACGCACATGAACTGGCAGCACTCTTGCGAGGGCAAATGGCTAGTGTGAACTTGATTCCAATTAATCCTGTTGTTGAAAAGGGCTTCAATCGACCTTCTGTGGCACAGATAAAGCTGTTTGAAGAACTTTTACTCAAACATCATGTCGTAGTTACCGTTCGCCGTGAAATGGGCAACGATATCCAGGCGGCTTGCGGGCAGCTTCGTAATAAGCACCAAGAATAAAGTGCCTTTGACTTGCATAAATTTTGGTAATATAATATGGGGTATGTTATTTAGAGGTGAAAAATATGTCGATACGCAAATGGGAATCCGTACTGGAAAAACATATTGAGGGATTTTTCAATAAGAAATTTGCCAGTGATTTGCAGCTTGCTGAAATAGAAAAATATTTAGAGCGTGAAATGCAATTGAAAAAGAAGAAAATCGGGCAGGATTATTATCTGCCCAATTCGTATTTTTTTTATATTGGACAAGAAGATTATGAGCGTTTGGTGTCAATAGAGCTTGAGGATAAGCTTTATTGCAGTGCACTCTACCAGGCTATTCAGCAGGATTGTTTGATTGATGAAAAACTCATGGTTGCGCTTCGCCGCGATACTGGTCTTGAAAAAGGCCACTGTGAGGTAAAGTCTTTTTATCAAACGATAAAAGAGCATGAAGATGAAGAAGTCATTAAACCCTTGCCTGAACATACCATTATAGCAGAGCAGTCGCCAAAGGTCTTAAATACAGTGCTTCCGTTAGAACACAAAATTGCCTCTTTGACGGTATTGAGAGGGCCAGATAAGGATTCATACCTTGAAATTACAGAGAGACAAGTCCATATTGGACGGCGTGAAAAAAATGAGTTTTTATTGACCGATAAAAATGCTTCTAGGTTACATGCTTATATTGCCTTTGAACAATGTCGGCATATCATTTATGATGCCGGCAGCCTTAATGGAACGTATGTCAATGGAGAAAAAATCATGCAATACCGCCTGAAATATGGTGATGAAATCCAAATTGGAAATACGACAATTCTCTATGAGGTGATTTGATTTGCCCGATTTATCTTTTGTATTCAAGATAGTCAGTGTGATTTTACAATATGGCATTTTGGCTATTTTGTATTATTTTTTATATTTGTTGTTTCGATTGATTTATAAAGATCTCCATGGCAATGCCGCCGTAAAGAAAGTGACGGAAGCCAAAGAAGCTATACTTGTTGTCTTGGAGGCAAATGATGAAAAGCTTCGCTCGCGTCGATTTGCTTTTGTGTCAGGCATTTCTATTGGGCGCGGTAAGGAAAATGATGTAGTTATCGAAGATACGTATGTGTCACATCACCATGCAGTGATAAGCCAGCTCAATAATCTTTATGTCATCGAGGATTTAAATAGTGTGAATCATACATATTTGAACGATTCTATATTGAAACAAAAAACCGTTTTGCAAGATGGCGATATAATCAAAATAGGTTTGGTTAGATTTAAGTTTGAGAGGTGACAATTTTGTTAACAAGAACAGCAGCTACAAATGTTGGCTTAGTTAGACCAATCAATGAAGATAATTATGTTTGTCTTGACGCAGGAGTTTTTGCGGTCGCTGATGGCATGGGCGGGCATGCAGCTGGTGAAGTGGCCAGTGGCATGATGGTATCGACAATCAAGGAATTGATTATGCGACAGCCAGAAATCAATGATTTGTTAGCACCGGAAGCTCTTAGGAAAATCATTATGGAAGCCAATGAACGTATTTTGCAAAAATCTTCTTTAGATAAAAACTATGCCGGTATGGGAACCACCGCCAGCATATTATACATAAAAAGCGATCGTGGTTTTTTTGCTCACGTTGGCGACAGTCGTATTTATTTATTTCGTGATGAAAGTATACAACAAATCACAAAAGATCATTCGCTTGTTTGGGATTTGGTTGAAAATGGCACGATAACAAGAGCAGAAGCAAAACAGCATCCAAAGAGAAACCTCTTGACTCGAGCTGTTGGCGTAGATGCAGATCTTAAAGTTGATTTTGGCGATTTTTCTGTAGAGCCAACCGATAAGTTCTTGCTTTGTTCAGATGGTTTGACCAATATGATTAGCGATGATGAAATAAGAGCAACAGTCTGTAATCCTTCAATTGAAGACAAAGCAGGTCATTTGATTGGTTTGGCTTTGCAGGCTGGCGGAACGGATAATATTACAGCAATCGTGGTGGAAAACAATCATGTTTAGCATACGGCAAAAACTCAGTTTACTGCCAGGTGCATTATTGCTTTGTGGAGTATGGATCCTTGACTTGAAAAAATACCCGCAGATTGATATCGTGCCATATTTTTGGATCTTAGCAATTCTTGTGGCTTCCGTAAGTATTGATTTTTTAATGAGAAAATATATGCCAGATGCAGATCCCTATATATTTCCGTTGGCAATGCTTTTTGTCAGCGTGGGCTTGATTACGATTGATCGGCTTAAGCCGGCTTTGTTTATACCACAGATGCGTTGGGTACTTATCGGCTTAGCTGTCTTTATTGGTGTCATTCGTTATGGGAAAAACATTCATCGATTGGTTCAATACCAATATATAGTAGGAGTGTTTTGCTTAGCTAGTTTATGTTCCACCTTGCTTTTTGGTACGGATATCGGCGGCCATCAAGCTTGGATCATTATAGGGCCATTTCAAGTACAGCCTTCTGAATTTGCCAAATTGTTGATTATATTATTTTTGTCCGCTTATTTGACCGACCATAAAAATGTGCTTTCTTTGCCAAGTAATCGCGTCCTTTTCCTGCGATTGCCGCCTTTGCGCTTTATTGCGCCACTCGTGGTCATTTGGGGAATATCTGTTTTGATGTTTATTGTACAACGAGACTTAGGCTCGGCGTTGCTCTTTTTCGGCATCGCAGTCTTTATCACGTATATGGCAACTGGAAATAAATCCTATGTATTTTTGGCAAGTGTGTTTTTTAGTTTAGCTGGCACAGCGACTTACTTCTTATTTGCCCATGTCCGTGTCAGAATAGCTATTTGGCTGCACCCATGGGCCGACCCTACGGGGCAAGCTTATCAAATCGTCCAATCGTTGTTTGCTTTTGGCTCAGGGGGATTGCTGGGGAGTGGTTTTGACCACGGTTATCCGGGACTGATACCAGAAGTTCATACCGATTTTATTTTTTCAGCAATTGGTGAAGAATTAGGACTGCTGGGTGCTCTTGCGGTCATTTCCGCTTATTTGCTTTTGTTTTATCGCGGCTTTCGCATTGCGTTGCAATGCCGCAATGAAATGCGTATGCTTTTGGCTGCGGGATTATCGATAAGTTTGGCTTTGCAGGTATTTATCATTTTGGCTGGAATTACCAAGCTCTTGCCGTTGACGGGGATAACATTACCATTTCTTAGTTATGGTGGGAGTTCCATGGTTTCAAGTTTTATTACATTAGGTTTGTTATTTGTTTTGTCCAAAAAGGAGAACAGCAATGGGTAATCGAAACATTAAAAAATATATAGTAAACAGTGCTGTTTTTTTCCTAGGGCTATTTCTCATATTGATGCTTTATATCACGTACTTGCAAACGATTGATAGCGATGAATTGGCAAATAATTCGCTGAATCGGCGGTCTGCTCAGATGGATGACCATATTGCAAGAGGGATGATCGTTGATGATAAAGGTCGAAAGCTCGCGTATAGTGAAAAATTGGCAAATGGATTTTCAAGAAAATATCCTTTAGGAGAAATTGCCGCTCCGGTTACCGGGTATATAGGCAAAAATCTAGGGAATGCTGGTATTGAAGCTTATGCCAATGCAGATTTACTGGGTAAAACCGGTGATTTGCATAAGCTAGGGCCATTAGCGCAGCTTTTTACAGCAGATCAAGGCAATACGGTAAAGCTCACGATAGACGCCTCTATCCAAAAGGCAGCTTATGATGCTTTGGGAAATCGCCGTGGTGCTGTGGTCGTTTTAGATAGCAGTACTGGTGCTGTGCTGGCGATGGTCAGTCGGCCATCATTCGATCCAAACTCAATTGAACAAGATTGGAATACCTTGCAAAACTCTTCAGATAGTGTCCTTTTAAATAGAGCAACACAAGGTCTGTATCCTCCGGGATCGACGCTAAAGCCAATGATTGCAGATGCGTCACTAAAAGAAAATGTAACAAATACCGATGAAATATTTAATTGTCCAGGTTATCTTGATGTGGGAAATTATCATTTGACAGAGAGTCATGGGGAAGTCCATGGAAAAGTCAATTTGAAGGAAGCTTTGACAGAATCTTGTAATGTAACGTTTGGGACACTGGCTCTTCGTTTAGGCGCAAGTAATTTAGAAAATACCTTTGATCGTTTTGGCTTCAAAAAAAGCTTAGATAATGAGCTTTCCGAAGCCAAAATACAATTGCCGGATTTTCACCATCTAAACGATGGCGAAATCAGCCAAGTAGGTATTGGTCAAAGTACGGTTCTGGTGACGCCGCTAAGAATGGCAATGCTCGCATCGGTGTTTTCTAATCAAGGTGTTGTGATGAAACCATATTTGATTGACCAGATAATTTCACCAAACAACATTATAATAAAAAAGAGCCATATGGAAAAATGGTTAGAAGTGACAACTGCGCAAAGAGCACAGTTGATCAAAAGTTACATGGAAAATGTAGTTCAGCATGGAACCGGTAGAGATGCTGCTGTTTCTGGAATTGTAATTGCAGGAAAAACAGGAACTGCCGAAAATTCAGGCGGAGCAGATCATGCATGGTTCATGGGAACTGCTGATTTGCCGAAGAGAACAATTGCATTTTCGATCATTGTTGAGAACAGTGGCTTTGGAGGCAGTGAAGCAGCCCCTATTGCTAGAAAAGTCATTACGAATATATTAGATACTGAGGAGGTTTCTCCATGATCCATCATATTTTAGATCATCGTTACGAATTATTAGAACATGTCGGTGGTGGCGGAATGGCTGATGTGTACAGAGCGCATGATCAATTACTGGACCGCTATGTAGCTGTAAAAATCTTACATGCACAATTTGCCAATGATGATGAATTCATTGAAAAATTTCGCCGAGAAGCACAAGGGGCAGCAAAGCTTTCCCACCCCAACATAGTCAATATCTATGATGTTGGCAAAGAGGGAACCAACCATTATATTGTCATGGAGTATGTAGCCGGTGAAACACTTAAAGATCGCATCCAACGAGAAGGTAACTTGTCAGTGGCTGAATCTTTGCGTATGACTCGTGAGATTGCAGAAGCTCTTGAACATGCACATGCAAACAATTTGGTTCACTGTGATATTAAGCCCCATAATATATTGGTAACGGAAAGCAACCACATTAAAGTCGCTGATTTTGGTATTGCCAGAGCGGTAACGGCTTCGACGATGACCTATAGTGGAACGGTCGTAGGCTCGGTTCATTATTTTTCTCCGGAACAAGCAAAGGGGAGCGCGATAAGCCCTAAATCAGATATTTATTCACTCGGGGTAGTTCTTTATGAAATGCTTTCAGGAAAACTTCCCTTTACCGGTGAGACTCCAGTAAGCATAGCGCTAAAGCATTTGCAAGATGTTCCCGTATCGATTCGAAAGGTAAATCCGCAAATACCGGCAATTGTTGAAGCGATTATTCTGCGCGCTATGGAAAAAGATCCAATCAATCGTTTCAGCAGCAGTGAAATGATTGAAGATATTCTCCGGGCGGAGCAGTTATTATTTCAGTCAAAAGGCAATGAAAGCATGTCTGGTCGAATGGATCCTTTTGCAACACAGGTGTTGCAGCGCGTTACAGATGAAGATGATTTATTGTATCCACCGCAAAGAGCAACAGAAGAGAAGCCTTCCAGTGGATTCAAATCAAAAAAATTCATTTTTGGTTTGGTTGCAGTTTTGACTATGGGATTTTTGATTGGAGCATTTCTTTCATATGGTGAATTTTGGAGCAATAGTGAAGTCAAAGTTCCAGATGTTGTTGGCAAACAGTCGGAAGTCGCTAAGAAAATACTCGAGGAAAGTAACCTGCGCGTGAATTTGGCAGAAACTTATGACGCAAATACGCCAGTTGGCAATGTTGTCTCACAAACGCCGGAAGCTGGCTCTACAGTAAAAGAAAAACGCCTGGTAACCATTTATATCAGTAAAGGCGGCGAGAATATCGAGATGCCAGATTTACGAGGCATGACCAAAGCCAATGCCGAAGCCAAACTTAAAAAACTTGGTTTAAAACTAGGCAATGTTGATGAAGAATATGGCGATGAGGATGCGGGGACCGTCATCAATCAGACACCAAGATCAGGATCGCAAATCGCAAAAGGCCAAGCAGTCAACATCACGATAAGCAAAGGAAAAAGAACAAAGAAAACTAACGTACCTGATTTTACTGGAAGTATGATTAATTCTGTAGAAACGCAGGTTAAGAGCTTGAATTTAAAAGTCGGGAACGTTATTGAAGTAGAAAGCACAAAACCAGCAGGGACAATCTTGCAACAGAGTCCGGCGGGCGGATCTTCCGTTGATGAAGGTAGCAGCATTGAATTTACTATAGCAAAACAAGAAAAGGCGGCGGAGAAAAATACAGCAAAAAATTCAACTAAAAATCCAGGAAAAGAACCAGATAAGAACACAAAAACGGAAGATGCAGCGAAAAATGTTCGTTAGTTCAATAATGGGCAAGGAGGTCATTGGCCTATGCTAGAGGGAATTATAATAAAAGCTTTCAATAGTTTTTATTATATTCGGCAAAACGATGAATTGGTTGTTTGTAAATTGCGCGGACGGTTTAAACAGGAGCGTTATTCCATTACCGTCGGAGATCGTGTACAGTATCAAGTGCTTGAAGATAAGACAGGCATCATTGAAGCAATTTTGCCAAGACGGAGTGTCCTTAAGCGGCCTTTAGTTGCAAATGTCGACCAAGTTATTTTGACGTTTGCGGCGGCCCAACCAGACCTTCATCCGCTTCTTTTAGACCGTTTTTTGGTTTTAGCAGAGCATTCTGGTTTAGAAAACATCATTATTTGCATAAATAAAATGGATTTGGCAGATAAAAAACAGCTTGAAAAAACATTAGAACCATACAGTGCAATTTCGCGCTATCAAGTCATATACCTATCGGCAAAGCAAGAAAATGATATAGATGCTTTAAAAAGTCAGCTAAAAGGGAAGATTTCTGTATTTGCAGGTCCTTCTGGGGTTGGCAAATCAACGCTTCTTAATGCACTTGATCCAAATCTGCATTTGGCAACTGGGGAAATCAGTGATAAGATTAAACGAGGAAAACACACTACGCGTTTAGCCGAGCTCATGCCGTTTTCTCAAGGTGGCTTCGTTGTCGATACACCAGGTTTTAGTGCTACGGACTTTAATGATATTTCAGAGCGAGATTTAGCCTATTGTTTTCCTGAATTTGTTCCTTTTATTGGAACTTGCCGTTATAATACTTGCACGCATGATCATGAACCTAAATGCTCAATAAAAACAGCTGTTGAACAAGGCATTATTTCTAAACAGCGTTACGAATCGTATATGAATATATTACAAGAAATTCAAAACCCAAAAGGAGATTTTAAACGATGATAAAGATAGCACCATCCATATTAGCGGCAGATTTTTCCTGCTTGGCCGACGAAATCGCAAAGGTAGATAAAGCTGGCGCAGAATACATTCACATCGATGTCATGGACGGACAGTTTGTTCCGAATATAACGTTGGGCTCACCCGTTGTCAAAGCCTTGCGTAAAACAACGAAAGCAGTTTTTGATGTCCATTTGATGGTTGAAAATCCTGAAAATCAAATTGAGGCATTTGCTGCTGCTGGAGCAGATATCATTACGTTTCATGCTGAAACAGTAAAGCATTCACATAAAATCATTCAAGATATCAAGTCTCATGGCGTAAAAGCAGGAATTGCCTTAAATCCGGGATCCTCCTTATCTTTGGTTGAAGAATTATTGCCAGAGCTTGATATGGTCTTGCTGATGACAGTTAATCCGGGCTTTGGCGGACAGAACTTTTTGCCGTCTGTACTTGATAAAATAGAACGCTTAAGTGCGATTATTGAAGGCAATGACTTTGCTGTTGATATTGAAGTAGATGGTGGAATCAATGAAGAAACAGCCAAACTAGTTGTTGCTGCGGGTGCTAATGTTTTAGTTGCAGGCTCGGCAATTTATAATGCGCCCGACATAAAAGCGGCAATTGAAGCATTGCGTAAATAAAATAAAAGCAAGAGGTTTCAGGGGGAATTGAAAATGAAAGCAGTTGTTTTACTTTCCGGTGGATTGGATTCGACAGTCTGTATGGCTGTTGCTGCAAGCCAGGGAATGGAATTATATCCGATAAGTTTTGATTATCATCAACGTCATAATATTGAACTAGAAAGTGCCAAAAAGGTTGCCGATTTTTTTAAGGTGAAAAAGCATTTGATCATTGATACCAATATGAATCAGATTGGTGGATCAGCTCTGACGGATGAAAAAATAGATGTACCGGAAGGCGATGAAGAACGTTCTGATATTCCGGTGACCTATGTTCCAGCTCGAAATCTTATCTTTTTAAGCTATGCTTTGGGTTATGCGGAAGTTGTGGGTGCAGATGCGGTATATATTGGCGTCAATG
>CBDTTM010000039.1:0-16646 GCA_965363355.1 uncultured Selenomonadaceae bacterium
ACACCAATCCAAACATAATTTGCTAAGAGATCCGTTTGCATGAAACCAGCCTCCAAAACTTCCATAATTTTTATTGACTTCATTTTATCATTCGCCAATGCAAAATGCAATTATTTTTTCATTTTATATGTATGTAAATGATATAATCATATCATTTACATACATATAAAAGCGAGCCTTCCGAAAAAGGCTCGCTTCTTTTCTTCAGAATCTCTGCTGTTTTTTATTACTTAGGTTCAATAGCAAGAATCTTACCATCTTTTGCCTGCAAGTTTTTGCTGATGCTTTTTATTTTTTTATCCATATTGGTCAACACCAGCATAGTTGTGAGCTTTTTGCCTTTTCCCTCGATAAAATCCCGATCGAATGAAATGAGCTTGTCTCCCCGTTTCACTTGATCTTGTTGCTTGACGAAAGCTTCGAATCCTTCGCCTTTAAGCTCAACCGTATCAAGTCCGACATGAATCAAAATCTCAATCCCATCGGTTTCAAGTGCTATCGCATGTTTGGTTCCTGCCAAAAGCGTAATCGTCCCATCACAAGGTGCCGTAATGAAATCTTCTTGCGGCTCAACAGCAAAGCCATCCCCTAGCATCTTCGCCGAAAATACAGCGTCGGCAACCTCGATGATATCAATGACTTCACCTGGAGCCGGTGCATATATCTCCAATTTTTTACGATTAAATAAACCAAACATCTCCATCCACTCCTCATAGTTTCATCTACAAAAAAGCTGCTACTCTCTCGTGTAGACTTTTTTCCCTTTTACCATTGTTGTAAAAACAGTAAGGTTCTCATCAAAAATCACTAAGTCAGCGTTCTTTCCGACATCGATCGATCCGCACTCGTCAAATAAACCAAGCTCTTTGGCCGGATTAGCCGATGCCATGGCAACGACCTCCGCAAGATTTGCTCCCGTATTTTCCCAGAACCGTTTAACCGCCTGGTCCATGGTCAATACGCTGCCAGCAATCGTACCATCAGCCAGTCTTGCCACTTGGTTTTCAACAAATACATCCTGTCCCCCAAGTTCTGATTTCCCATCCGGGAGCATGCAGGCACGCATGGAATCAGTAATCAAAATGATGTGTTCAGCTGCCTTGTTCCGGTAGACCATTCGCTGCAAAGCTGGATGTACATGCACATTATCAGCAATCAACTCGCAGTTAACATCACTGTCAAGAACAGCCCCTATGATACCCGGTTTACGATGATGAAGCGGCGGCATTGCATTGAATAGATGTGTAACATGGCTCACCCCGCCATCAATTGCAGCCAGAGCCTGTTCATAATCGGCTTCACTATGGCCTATTGACACACAAATGCCATTTTGACGGCAAAGCTCAACAAAACTATAGTCATCAAGTCTTTCTGGCGCCAACGTAATGATCTTCATCACGTCTTTATATTGCTCTAAAAGTGAAAAATCGGCTTGTACAATATTCTGCGCTGCTTGCGCACCTTTATACTTTGTCGAGATAAAAGGACCTTCTACATGAGCGCCCAGAACTACCGCTCCGCCACTTTTGCCCATAGCGCGTTTTATACGATCCAGACTGCGATAAATCTTAGGAAAATCATAGGTCATCGTCGTCGGTAAAAAAGCCGTGACTCCGGTCTTTGGCAAGATTTCGCACATTTTATCAAGAGCTGCAGCATCATCGTCCATTGCATCTACACCACAGCACCCATGAATATGGACATTGATGAATCCTGGCGATACATATCGCCCATTCGCATCGATGATTTCCTCTGCCATTTCAGGAGAAAATTCCGGTTCCGGCAATACAGCTGTTATTTTATCATCATACAATAAAACCTGGTTTTCCCAAATTTTATTTTCTCGTATGATTTTACCATGAACAATTGCTTTCACTTTCAACACCGCCTATCTTTTATGGATGATAGCAAAAAACTGCCGTCAATGCGGCAGCCTCTACTTTATTGCTCAGCACTTTTGCGTAAATCATTTATTTCATTGGCAACATGTTCCGCCTTTGTCCCCAAAATAACCTGCACGCTCTTACCCTTTTTGATGACGCCTGCCGCACCAAGTTGTTTAATCGCAGTTTCATCAACCTTAGTTTCATCTTTGACTTCAAGACGCAGGCGCGTAACACAGGACGAAACGGTTTCAAGGTTTCCTAGCCCACCGAGACATTGTACCATATTGCGACTGTAATCACTAGAAGCTACGGCCACTGAACCAGATACTTCTTCTGTTTCATAGCGACCAATCGTCGGAATATCGAACCGGCGAATTGCCCAACTGAAAATCACATAATACACAATACCAAAAACCAAACCTATCGGAATGAGCAATACTGGCTTTGTCGCCAGCTCCCAATTCAAGGCAAAATCAATGAGCCCTGCGGAAAAGCCGAATCCATGCAAAATACCAAAGCTATAAGCAACAGACAGTGCCAATCCCGTCAAAATAGCATGCACGACATAAAGTGCCGGTGCCAAGAACATGAACATAAATTCAATCGGCTCGGTAATCCCCGTCAAAAAAGCCGTGAATGCAACTGAAATAAGTGCTCCGGCCACTTTGCTGCGATTTTCTTTTCTTGCTGCATGATACATAGCCAAAGCGACAGCTGGCATACCAAACATAAAAATAATATAAAATCCGGCCATAAATATTCCAGCATGCGGGTCCCCAGCAAAAAAGCGATTGAGATCGCCCGTCACTACTTTTCCTGTTGCATCGGTATAATTGCCAAAGACAAACCAAATAAAGCTGTTTAAGATATGATGAAGCCCAACCGGAATCAGCAAACGATTCAATACGCCATAGACAAACGTACCTATGGCACCGGCACCGATGATCCATTCGCCGATGGACTGGATACCAACCTGCAAAGGTGCCCAAATCACGCCGAAGATACCGGCTAAAATAATCGAAGACACCGCTGTGGCAATCGGAACAAATCGCCTGCCACCAAAAAAGCCTAAAAATTCCGGCAGCTTGATTGCATAAAAGCGATTGTACAACATACCAGCTTCTATCCCACTGATGATCCCGGCAAGCACACTCATATTAAGTGCCGGATTGATTGCCTTTAGACCTTCTGTCAAAATCAAATACCCAACTGCACCAGCTAAACCAGCTGCACCATTATTATCTTTTGCCAATCCAACTGAAATACCGATAGAAAAAAGCAATGCCAAATTGTCAAATACAGCCAAACCTGCTTTTTGAATGAACGGAATATTCAGCAAGTCCGGCGCGCCAAAACGCAGCAACAAGGCTGCCGCCGGCAATACGGCGATTGGCAGCATCAAGGCCTTCCCTATACTTTGTAACTTTACAAACCAACTTCCCATCATAAACTCTCCTTTTAATAATATTTGCTAGCGTATAGGTTCCTAACGTAAGAGCCCCACCGCCTGCGTCGTCAAACGTTTATTTTCAGCGGCTTTATCCGCCATAGCTTTGACCACCTGCGTATAAATGAGATCCATGATAAAAAACTGCGCTAGTTTCACGGAAATAGATCCTGTTTCCAGCAACGTTTCCTGCGCCTTATACAGAACCGCAGCATCCGCCAGATCAACTAAACGCGACATTCGATTGGCTGTGATGACAATGATTGCCGCTCCATTTTGCCTAGCGAGCTCAACGGTTTTTATCACTTCTTGCGTTTCTCCCGAATGGGATATCACCACGACCAAATCGTTCGGTTTGATCAACGCCATCATCATCATCATCGTATGACTGTTATCGATGCCCCGGCAATCGAGCCCAATGCGAAAAAATTTATAACTTGAATCGTTTGCCATATACCCTGAATTCCCCATACCGATAAAGTAAACCTGCCTCGCTTGCAACAAGAGCATCGAACTTTTATCGATGCAATCGCCATCGAGACAATGCAGTGTCTTTTCAAGCATGCCAATATTTGCATCCAGCAGCTTTCGTGCCGTAACCATGACCGTTTCCGTTGTCGTTATATCCGGATTTATGATATAACGCTGGCTGTTATCCGTCAAGGCCCCCGCTAGCGCCATCTTGAACTCTGACAGATTGCTAAAGCCAAATTTCCGGACAAACCTGGTAACCGTAGCTTCCGCTACGCCACTCTTTTGGGCAATTTCTGAAATCGGTAAATGGACAGCTTCTGCAGCAGACTCTTTTAAATAATTCATCAGCAAGCGATCTGATTTCGATGGTTTAAAATCTGGCCTTTGCAATTGTTCTAGTATATTCATCACAGCTTCAAGTCCTGTTCCTTGCATCATAAATGCAAAATTTCTTCAAGTTCATTTTTAATGATCGTTACTTGTGGACCATATATGATTTGAACCCCCCGGCCTCTTTGCAGTATCCCGCGAGCTCCGCTCTCTTTTAAAAGGGCTTCTCTTACCAAGCTTCCATCTTTGACCGTAACCCTAAGCCTTGTCGCACAGCAATCAAACTCAGCAATATTCGCCATCCCGCCTAAGCCTTGTATGACCAGTCCTGATTTTGCCGTATGGTTTGATAACGCAGTGGATTCATCCAAAATAGACTCAACATCTTCTCTGCCTAATGTCTTGAAATCAAATTTCCGAATCAAATAAGAAAAAGAAAAATAATACAAAAAAAACCACGGTATTCCGACAATCGGAACCATCACCCAATTCGTCTTATCCGTCCCTTGCAGGACTCCAAATAAGATAAAATCAATGAAGCCGCCAGAAAAAGTCTGGCCAATCGTGATTTGTAAGATATGCGCTATCATAAAGGCACAACCATCAAAAAAAGCATGCAAAACATATAAGGCTGGAGCAACAAACAGAAAAGAAAATTCAATCGGTTCCGTAATTCCCGTCAAAAAAGAGGTCAAGCCCGCCGACAACAAAAGACCACCAACCACTTTTCGGTTTTCCGGTTTCGCCGTGCGATACATCGCCATGCAGGCTCCTAGCAAACCAAACATCATAGTGATGAAACGCCCTGACATAAAACGTGAAATACCGATATAATACTGCGTTGTTAAAGGATCCCCTAATTGGGCAAAAAATATACGCTGCGTGCCCTCGACGAGCTGTCCGTCAATCACTGCACTGCCGCCCAAAGCCGTCGTCCAAAAGGGTAGATAAAATATATGATGCAGCCCGAATGGGCCGAGCATGCGCAGGATAAAGCCATAAAGGAGCGTCCCAGCATAGCCCGTAGAATCAACCAACGCGCCTAATGAAAAAATAACCTTTTGAAAATATGGCCAGACAAGAAACATTATCGCACCGATAAAAATAGCGATTAAAGAACAAATAATTGGGACAAATCTTGATCCACCAAAAAAGCCCAAAAACTGCGGTAGTTCTATCTTATTGTAACGATTATGTAACAAATACGTCACGACTCCGATGACAACGCCACCGAACACCCCCGTTTCCAATGTTTGGATTCCAAGGATGACGCCTTGTCCTGCTCCGGCTAAATTTCCTTTTGCCAATGTCCCCGTAATCTTAAGCAACGAATGGATACTTGCATTCATCACTAAAAAAGATAAAAGTGCCGCCAGACCCGCCGTTCCTTTATCCGAACGAGCCAAGCCGACGGCAATCCCGACAGCAAACAGAACTGCTAAATTTGCAAATACAATAGCACCCGCATCAGCCATGATAACAAATATATTCTGCAGCCAACTGACATCTAAAAAAGGATATGCCTTAATAGAATTCGGATTTGACAAAGCACCGCCAATGCCGAGCAAAAGTCCAGCTGCTGGCAACACTGCAATTGGCAGCATAAAAGACCTGCCAAAACGCTGTGCTTTCTCAAAAAACAATCCTTGACCTGGTTGTTTGAACATATTCATAAACCTAACACCTCTTTATAAAGCTGGTATTTACTGGTCAATGTCCTAAAGGTGCTGCAAGTTCCAGCTCCTATCTCTTCAGTTTTTAAGTACCGTAGCGAATTGAGCCGCAATCAATTGCGGTCGTGTTATCGCCGAGCCAACCACCGCCGAATACGCACCGCAAGCATAGACTTTCTGTAAGTCCAGTGGCGTATTGATGCGGCCTTCTGCCAAGACCGGAATTTTAAGCGCAGCGCTCAACTCTTCAATCAAATCAAAATCCGGTCCATTAAGCTGCGGCGTGTAATCCGTATACCCAGATAATGTCGTCGATACACAATCTGCGCCGATTTTCTCAGCATAAAGACCTTCTTCCACATTCGAAATATCGGCCATAACCAGGACATTATGCGATTTGATTTGCTCGATCAGCTGCTCAGGCTTCCCCCCTAGCGGCCGACTTCGTAAAGTCACATCCAAAGCAATCATTTCGCAACCCGTTTTCAGCAGTGCCTCGACCTCAGTCTTCGTCGGTGTGATGTACACTGCTGAATCCGGATACTCTTTTTTTATTATACCAATAACTGGCAGATTAGTAACCTTCTTTATTTCTATGATATCCTCTATCCCCTGGGCTCTTATTGCAACTGCGCCGCCTTCTTTGGCCGCCTGAGCCATTTTCCCCATAACAAAAGAGCTATGCAGCGGTTCATCCGGCAACGCTTGACAAGAAACGATCAACTTGCCCTTGATCAAGTTTAATATATCCGGCATAAAATCCCTCCTATAAGCTGGATTTTTCAGAACTTACGCTTTCATATCTTCGTCAATTCAGGCGGCAAAAGCGAAGCCGCATCTTTGTCGAGTATAAGGATTGCATCCTGATGAAGCTGTAAAATAGACGCTGGTGCTTCTGGGCGCACACCGCCATAAATCGCTTTATGGATCGCTTCTGCCTTATTCTTTCCACTGGCCAGCAAAATGACCTTTTTCGCCAGCATGATCGTCTTTATGCCCATACTGATCGCATACCGCGGTACATCCGCTTTCTCATCAAAAAAACGAGAATTGGCTTCAATCGTCTCATCATCAAGCCTGACTTTATGTGTCGTTGCTTCGAACTTGATGTCAGGCTCATTAAAGCCGATATGAGCATTTTGCCCGATACCCAGAACTTGCAGGTCAATTCCGCCCTGCCCCTCGATAAGGCGGTCATAGGCACTGCATTCAGCTGATATATTTTCTGCTAAACCATTCGGGATATAGATATTATCCTTTTTAATATTGATTTTATCAAAAAAATTCTCATGCATGAAATAATGATAGCTCTGGGGATCATCATCCGATAATCCGATATACTCATCCAAATTGAAACTTATGGCCTCGGAAAAATCCAACCCGATTTTCTCATGTACCTCAACAAGCTTTTGATACATCAATAACGGCGTACTACCAGTAGCCAACCCGAGTACGCTGTCCGGCTTCAAATAAAGCTGGCCCGCAAAAATTCTTGAGGCCGCCGTGCTCATTTCTTCATAAGAGTCCGTGACCATAATCCTCATATGTCTTCACCTCTCTTCCAAAGTCTATGGAATATCCTATCCATGAGCTGATGTTAGCATAAGAAATTTCTTTTTGCAATATTTTTTCAAATTATCTCCATTTTTCTTTATTTAGTCCTTTAATTTGTATTTTTTTGGTACTTTATTTCATTTTTTAGGAAAAATTTAGTTTAATGAAGCAATCGCGCAATTGAATTCTCTTTCAGCCCATGTTAGAATCGTTTTAGAATCCAAGCATGAAACGTATTTCAAAATTACTGCTTCATCAAATCTTTTAATCGAGGTGTTTATTTATGGATACTACAGAAAAGCTCATCGCAGCTGCTCGTACAGCCAGAAACAATTCCTACAGCCCCTATTCTCACTTTCCGGTTGGAGCTGCCGTCGAATGCATGGACGGAACGATTTACAGCGGCTGCAATATCGAAAATGCGTCGTATGGCCTTTGCAACTGTGCCGAACGCACGGCTATATTCAAGGCTGTCTCCGAAGGACACCATCAGTTCAAAGCAATTGCTATCATTGCCGACACTGAATTTCCTTGTCCTCCTTGTGGGGCTTGTCGCCAAGTCATCGGTGAATTCAATATTCCAAAGATTATCATGGCCAATACCTCTGGGCAGCAAAAAATCGTTACGCTCGATGAAATTCTGCCGTATGCCTTTGGCAGCAGTTCTTTAAACCCAGACAAATAAAATGACGCCGCCAGCAAAGCACATGCTAATCGCTGGCGGCGTCATTTTATTTGTCAAGTTCCTCACGATAAACGCAATATCGTCTTTTTCCTTCAGCTTTAGCCTGATAGAGCGCAACATCAGCCTTACGGTAAAGTTCCATGAAATCACTAGCGTGTTCAGGTGCTGAAGCAATGCCTATCGAGCAATAAATCGGCGGCAAATCCGGCCGTATCCCATTTTGCTGTGCCAAAGCCTGCAAAATTTTCTTAGCAACAAGCGTCGCTCCTGCCAACGTTGTGCTCCCTCCTAAAAACACCAAGAACTCATCGCCGCCAAGTCTTCCGACGATATCTGTCTGGCGAGCGGCAAATTGCATGAGGCAGCGGCTGAATTCGATTAAAACAGCATCTCCCGTGCTGTGACCAAAACGATCGTTGACCTGCTTAAAGTCATCAATATCAAGGACCATCAAATGTCCATTGGTCTTCATTCCTTTATAATGCAAAGTATCACCTACAAGGTTTTGCATTACTTTTCGATTATAGACCCCTGTCAATGGGTCGCGCTCTGCATTCTTTTTCAAAAACAGCTCCCGGCGCTTTTGTTGATCCGTGTTCTTGAAATAAATCGTAGCATAGATATGTTCCGTCTTTGATTCGTTGATCAAATAAACATTGCACGTGACCCAATAGTATTCTCCAGCCTTAGGTGTCTTGATCAAGACTTCGCTTTGCAATTCAAAATTACCATCTTCGTAATTTCTTTGTAAGCTTTCCTGGCAAAGGACTTCATATAAGCGAGCTTGGTGTTCTGGATAAACCATTTTCTTGATATGCGCCTTGAGTTTCTCATCCCAAAGAGCTGTCGAATCCATTTCTTTTAAATCCGAAGAAAGCAGTTTCCCCTCGCTCACATCTACTTCATATCTTGCCAGGACCCGTGCCAAAGTAACCGCCTGATATTTTTTGGAATTCAGGACTTCCATTTCCGCATCTTTTTCTGCCGTCACATCCTCAGAAACACCGATTGCCCAAATACGTTTTCCTCGCCCTTGTACAATTGTATACGTTATTTTGAACCAATTATAGCCCGGAATGATTTCATTGTTTTCATCGCGGCACTTAAAACGAAAAACCCCACCTGTTGTCTTTTCTCCATCAAAAAGCCGCTGATACATCGCATAATAAGACGGTTCTGAACTTGGATGCAGAAACCCTGCCTCGATAAACTTCCATGGCATATTATCAATGACCTTGCCCAATCCCTTGAGTTCATGACCTTCCAAGGATTGGGTAATTTGTTTTTTCTCGATATCATAATCCCAAACCGCCAACTGCCCCTGCTGCGCCGCAATCCTAAAACGCATCTCCGAGAATTCCAAAGCACTTTCCACAGTTTTGCGTTTGCGCCAGCCTACATAGCCTAGTGCTGCGAGAATGGCCAACAAACTCATAAACGCAAAAGGATGACGATAAACTTCATTGATCAAGGGCTCCTCTTCCATATGCAGCATTGAGTTTTCCGCCACGATCTGATTGATAAGCGTTGCGGGGATATTGTCCACAGCCTTATTAAGAAGATGAAAGAGAATTGGGTCGCTGTCTTTGCTCACACCTACGCTGAATTTACATATGCTCCCTGTATTGCTATAGGCTTTGATATTACGGAGCCTCGGATCACGAGCAAACATTTCGGCTTGATAAAGCGGCATAAAGGTCAAGGAAGAATTCCCCATTTCAACAGAATCCACTGCCGCCCGAACGGTCGGATATTTCTTGAACGTATCGTAAGGATATTTGCTCCGCACCATTTTTTCAATAAAATCATTGTCTATCACTAAGGCAACTGAGCATTCCTTTGAAGAAATATCTTTGATATCACTATTTACAATAGCACTAAGCGGCATTGACAAATACGCTGTCGTTAGGTCAAGGCCTCGTTCGTCCGCCCACTTATAGTCGGAAAAAGCAAGTCCCAATACCTCTATTTGATTTTGTTTAAGCATATCTCGATCAATTGGCCCTGCACCGTTCAAATTGACGAATTCCACTTGAACCCCAATTGATTCGGCTATTTTTTTCATTACATCGACAACAATTCCCTGAGCTTTGCCATTGCCGCCCGCATCGCCATAAACAAGCGGCGGATTATTGCCCACGATGCCAACCTTCAAGACCGGATGGGCTTTCACATAAGCTTTTTCCGTCTCAGTCAAAATAACCTGCCGGCTCTTTGAGAGCGCGTAGTATTTTTCATTGAGATTTTCCTGAAAATACGGAGTATTGTTTTGCATCTGTGTCTGCGCTGCATTCAGGTCTGCCAAAATCCCCGGGGCATCTTGCCGCGTTATGAAATAATGATCATCCGGCGCAATGCGAAGGATGGCCCGTTCATTGTCATTATAGCGCAGGCTCGAAAATATCCCATCAATGCTTTTTCCTCGATGAAGAGCTGCATCGGCCTTTTCTAAATCACGAAATTCAAGCAGCTTCACATTTTGAGCTCCGAGTCGGAGAATATACTGTTCTAGTTCATTATTTCGTGAACTTCCACCAAGCACTCCGATGCGCATGTTGTCAAAAGAAGCTGGCTCACTGAGCTGGTAATCCTCACGATCAGCACGAACTGCCAAAATTCCATTTGCTTTTCCCGCCGGTAGATCCGGATAGGCATACAGCTTTTCGCGCTCTGCCGTCTTTCGGACCGAGCCGATAAGGTCGACCTGCCCCGACTGGAGCATCGCCAAACCATCTGCATAAGACAATCGTTTTAGATTGCCTGTCAATTTTCCCTCAGCATCCGTTGCCGGAATCTCCGTAACGAACTCATACTCCCAGTCTACATATTTTTTAATTTCTCGCAAATAGTCATACCCATACCCACTCAAAGAACCATCTTCAAGAATCGTATTAAAGCCGGGCCAGTAAAAAAAGGCTACCCGAATTTTTTTTCCAGCACTCGCTAACGGTCCCGTCCCCAGCAAAAAAAACAAAAGCATCAAACAAATAAGAATTGCATATGGTTTCTTTTTCATTTCTAAACTCCCTTCTGGTAAAGCTCAGGAATGGATACAGCACACTATCTTAAGTTATAACCCTATTATAATAATTTCAGAGCAAAATTTAAAGAATTTTCTTTTATTTATAAATATATCGATCAAAATAAAATCAGAACCCTACCATTTACTGCCTTCTTAAAAGTCTGAACATATTGAAGTATCTTTTATCTTAGTATATACTTTAGACTGGTTATGAAACAAAAGCTAAAGGCAGAACAATGTTTACGCATCTGCCCTTTGATAAAAGCTACAAGGAGATGATTCCCCATGGAAAAAAACATAAAGGCAAACTTTTCTGCTGGACAAGAAACACAGCTCACCCAAAGCCCAAACGGGCACGCTCTTTTGAACCGCAATATTTTTTCGCCTGATAGCAATTGGATTGTCTACGACGTCCGCTCCCAAGATTCTGTCTTTGACGGCGATCGCATCGAAAAAGTACAGGTACATACAAAGGAAGTCATCACCTTGTACAAAGCCCAAAACCAGGCTAAAGTCGGAGCCGTAAGCTATCATCCGTTTGAAAACAAAGCCGCTTTCATCCACGGTCCGGAATTTCCTTGCGCAGCCTATGACTATAGTGCGACGCACCGTTATGGTGCAATCATCGATGAAGCCCACCCTCAAACGATCCAAACAATCGATGCCCGCAATGTCATCGCCCCCTTTACGCCCGGAGCCCTTCGCGGTGGCAGCCATGTGCATGTCTGGCATCCTGATGCAACGATGTTAAGCTTCACTTATGAAGATGACGTTCTCAGCAATATAAAAGAAGAAACTGCTGCGCAAGATATGAACATACGAAACATCGGCATCACTTCATTCAATAAAAAAGTCAGCTGCCCTAAAGGCGACCATAATCTCAGTGGCTTTTTCACCATACTTGCGAGCAAAACCAACGCCAATGCAGAACCTGAATCCGATGAAATCATAAAGGCTCTGGAAGAAGGCTGGATCGGCAGCGATGGCTATCTGCGTGAAGACGGCACTCGCCAAACAAAAGCACTGGCATTCCAAGGCATCGTCCTCGATAAAAAAGGCCAAGAAGTTACCGAAGTATATCGTCTAGACTTACCAGAAGATTTGACGATTCCTGGCGAGTCCGGGCCTTTGGAAGGCACTTTGACAAAAAGGCCGCAACCACCAAAAGGAACCAAGCAGACACGCTTAACCTTTACTACCGAGCGCAAACATCCCGGCATCCAAGGGCCGCGTCACTGGCTTCGCAGCAGTCAAGATGGTAGCAAGATCGCCTATATGGCAAAAGACGATAACAGTATTGTCCAAATTTGGACGGTTCCAACGCTAGGCGGTGCACCGACACAGGTAACACAAAATAGTTTTTCTATCCAGACCTCTTTTGACTGGAGCCCTGACGGCAAGTTTTTTGCGTATGCAGCTGACAACAGTCTCTTCATTACAGAAATCGCAACCGGCATTGCCACGCGGCTTACTGAAAAATCAAGGGATGAAGACGCCATACTGCCTCATTGGGTATGCTATTGCCCCAATGGAAAAAGCCTGGCATATCTACGAAACGCAGTGGCTTCAACTGGATCCGCTCAGCGATATCCACAAATCTTTGCCTTTCATTTTGCTTGACGAAATATACACACACAAAAGCCCTGGCTCTATTTTGAGCCAGGGCTTTTGTGTGCGTATCCGATAAAAGACGGCGAAATCAAGCATCCGCCGTTATCATATTTTTTAATTTTTCTTGGAGCTTGGTCAGCGCCTCTGCCGAAAGGCCTCCATCAAGTGCGGATAAAAGACTCAAGTAAAAATCTTCTTGCTCTTGCTGCATCCGCAATGAAAACTCTTCACAGCTTTTTTCCATCATACGCTCATATAAATCTTGTATGCGTTTTTTTTGCTCTGCCAAATATCCATCGGCTTCATCGCTTAGGACTCGTTGCAATTCTTCACTCATCAGGCGGCTTTCATTTTTTTCAAAAAATGATTTTGGTGTTTTAAAATAAGTCATTGCCTTCGTGAATTTCCCTGGCGAAAGCCCTGCAAACGCGGCCTCAAAATGAATTTGTGCTTTTTCATGATAAACAAAGGCAGAAAATGAGATATCGGTATTGATTTCTGCAATTTTTGCTTCCAATTCCGTCTGTTGCTGCGCTAATATCTTGCCAGCAAAATAATCCAGCCGCACTGTCGTAGCTCTCAATTCTTGGGAAAAATCAAAACCCATTTGACTCAAGAGTTCATGCAATGCTTCTTTGAGCACTTTTTTCAGATTACGCCCATCATCACGCAATACACTCGGATTGAAGGATTCTTTGAAAAACTCATTGAAACGCAAGAACACACGCTGTTTGATATAGTAAACCAGTTCTTCACATTCCTGCGATAGTCGTTTTTTTAGATTGTCGGCATATATTTCACCTAAAATTTCACCGATGGCATTTTTTTCCGTTTCAATATTTTCTCGTTTTTTCTGTTTACCTGCCGCATCGTCACGTGCGCTAAGCACCAAGCGTCCCAGCAAACCGTGGACACGCTGCAATTCATTTTCAGAAGCCATTGCTGCCATATTCGCTAAATCATAGGTGATGAAATGATAAAATGCTCTTTCAAACGCAGCCATACCAGAAATAATATCTTCTCTTCCTTGCTGTTTTTCCCCAAGTGCCAGCAAACTCGACAAAGCGTACAAATGCGGATTTTTTACGCCATATTTGGTCAATTGCGTCCTGACATAATCGATGACACTATCTTTTTCTTCGTCATTATCTGCCAAATCGATTGCATTGATCAAGAAAAACATCTTATCAAGCTGAAAAGCATCCTTCACTCGTCCGAGCTGAATCAAAAATTCACGATCGGCCTTAGAAAAGGCGTGGTTATAATAGGTAATAAATAAAATCGCATCTGAGTTCTTGATAAAATCAAATGCTACATCGGTATGGCGTGCATTGATGGAATCCGCCCCCGGAGTATCCACCAACGTAATCCCCTTACGTGTAAGGGCGCAATCATAATATAGATCGATCCATTCGACAAAACAGGACTTTTCTTCCTTGGCGACATAATCACCAAAATCCTCCAATGTTGTTGATAAAGCCTCTCCCATTTTATCAACAAATGAAACAAACCCTCGCGCAAAAGCCTGCAAGAACGTGTAATTTGTCTTTTCCACCGCACCTTGACGGCCTAAACTTCCATCAAGACCTTCTGCGATTTCCGCAGCTTCTTGTAAACTCCCCGCCATAAAACCAAAGAGCTGTAATGCCTGGTTCACATCATCAAGCATCACCTCTGCGGCCTTTAGTTTCACAATTACTTGTCCATGCTCATAGCCCGGCTCGACTGGCTTGATCTTATTGATGGCTGCCGTCATCGGATTTGGCGAAACCGGCAATACACTATCTCCAAGCAAAGCATTGGCAAAGGATGACTTACCTGCACTGAATGCTCCAAAAAGGGCTACAGTAAAACCTTTATTTTCTAGGCGTTGCGCTTTGTCTTCTAATTCCCGTGAAATTTTTTGAAATCCCGGTAAAGCTTGCAAAAGTTGTGCACTTTTCTTTAGGTTCATAGCAGTATGCTTCAACCGATCTCCATTTAGCTGTTCCTTAACCAAAACAGTCTCGACAACGCTCTCTGCTAATAGCTCTTGCTTTTCTATTTTTTCTTTCAAGACAGGCTGTCCCTGACCTTCGATGATTTCATATTCGAGTTTGTCTATTACAAACAATCCTAGCTTATCATCGATCGCTGCATCAGTTTGTACAAACGATTTGGCGAAACGATCCTCTTCCAATCGATTCATCTCTTGAACCTGCCGGATTTGTTCGACTGCTTCAATATAGCGCTCCATACCCGCAAGCTTTTCTTTTATCTTCTTCTGGGCGGCAGCATTGCGCACCTCTATAGCCTCAAGTAATTCACGACGAAATAGAGTCAACGCCCCTCTTGCTGTACGTTTTATTTCGCTGGCCACGTCATCGGTATAATTGAGCAGATACTCACCGGAAAGCCTAGCCCCTTCTTTCGTCGCTGACGTCAATACCTCGCTCGTAAAAACGACCTCAAATTGTTCAACGGTATCCAGCAAGACCTTCGAATCGATTTTCTTTTCCTTCAAATAAAATAGAAGAAACTCTTTGATATGCCATTCGACTTGCGATTTCGTCTTTTCTTGTATTTCAGCATAAAATGCATCTAAACGGCGCTGCCTTTCCTCCATGGTCTTTTGTTTCGTAAAAAACAGGCCGACCTTGAAGCCACTTTCGCAAGCTGCCAAATAGTTTTCGGCCAAAGAACGCGTCTGAAATGGCATCAAGTAGGCACTGCTCAGTATTTTATCAATACCAGCCAAGAACTCATTTTCTACGGTTTGGACAGGCTCACTTAGGGCTGCGCGCTCTTCTTTTAGCTCAAGATAACGCTCAGCCAATATTGTCCGCTCATGATCTGGCAACTCTGCTAGTAAAGCCTGACAAGGCTCGAGCTGTTGCTCAGCTTTCTTATCTTCAACGGCAAAATGATCTTTCATGATCTTTCCCAAAGACTTCAAAATAGATGCCAACAGCAATTCGTCCTTTTGGTCGAGTCGATCGGTCAAAAAGCTTTGCAAGGCTGCAAATTCATTATGCGGATGTTCCTGTTCTTTTAACGAAGTATAAAAAATATGTTTAGGCTCCACACCCCAAGAAGCGAATGAACTCGCTGCACTTTGCCGGAATTCTTCAAAGGAAAGTTCTTGACTTGAATGTTTGTCAATCTGGTTGATTACCAAACAGACCTCTTTACCGGCTTCTGTCAATTCTTTGGTAAACATGAAGTTCAGTTCCGACTGCACATGATTATAATCCATCACATAAAAAATCAAATCTGCCAAATGAATTGCCGACTCTGTAGATAGTCGATGTGCATCATCTGCTGAATCAATGCCCGGCGTATCCATGATGACCGTTTTTTCTGGCAAACTCGAGCATTCATGACTGATTTCGATTTCTCGAATCTGATCGCCATCTTTGCAATAGTTCTTAATCATTTGATAGTCGTAAGGTGCTAGATACAAACGTGGCTTTTCATTTTTGAAAAACACCCGGACAGATTCCTCTCCCATCCTGACCTTTACTAGATTTGCACTCGTCGGGATTGGACTTGAAGGTAAAAGGTTCTCCCCCACCAAACGATTGATCATTTTCGATTTTCCCGCGGAAAAATGCCCGCAAAAAGCAATCGTAAATTCACCATTGACCAATTTTGCCGCTAATTGCTTGACTTTTTGAGCACTTTCAACATTCTTATGCTCTATCAAGTATTCATAGGCCGTTAAGAGCTTGCCTTTTAATTCCGTTTGGCCGATTATTTCCGGTTTTTCCGTTTGCATCATAAATAAATTCCCCTTATAACAAACTTTATAATATATTTATTTTATACTATATGGACCGTCCAGGGCAATGCAATATTCTTTCTGCACTCGACAATTTATCCAAGCACCGATTCCGTAAAAAACGTGAACAAAAAAATTTTAATTTTTTTCGCTATAACTGATGATTCCAAGAGCTGGATGATATATAATATATTGTATATTAAG
>CBDTTM010000040.1:0-16245 GCA_965363355.1 uncultured Selenomonadaceae bacterium
AGCCTTTTAGCCCCAAGGGCTTATGAAAATGTGCTAGAGAAGTGACGCCACCGGCCTCGCGAATCGCTGGCAAGGCTTCCGCTGCTGGCACATTGTAGTTAAGCCCAAGGTCAGCTACCGTCGGATTGATGTAATTATCCCAAAGAGGCTGGACATGATTGCATAAATTCAAAGACACCAAGTAACGCATGATAGCATAGCGATCGATTTTCCCGATCACTGCATAAGGCTCAATGAGGTCGGCTGAAATTGGTATATTCTTGCGTCCAATCCCCTCGATGAGCTCTTGCATCCGCCCTTCTTTTATCCTGCGGATTTTCCCATATAACTTTTGAAAAGCCGGGTGCCTGGCATCAAACCCCAAAGCAACGATATGTAATTTTCGTTCCTTGTAATCCACTGTCATTTCCATGCCGGGGATGAATTCGAGCCCCAAAGCAAGTGCTTTGGCCGCAGCCTCATCATTTCCGGCAATTGATTCATGATCACTTAAGGTCAACGCCGATAAACCTCTCTTTTTCGCCAAAGTCACGACTTCTGTCGGCGTACAGCTTCCATCAGAAACATTCGAATGCACGTGTAAATCGATAAATTTCATAGATAATCCCTTCATGTTCCTTATAATTGCATTTTCTTTTGCGCAGCCAAAAAATTATATACAGCCTGCGCTGCTGGTAATGTCATGCCTGGTAATTCTGCCATATCCTCGACAGATGCTGCCTTGATTTTTGCCAAGGTACCAAAATGATCCCAAAGGATTTTGCGGCGTTTGGGGCCAATCCCATTGACATGGTCAAGAATCGATACAAGGTTTCGTTTGCCGCGCAATTTCCGATGATAGGTAATGGCAAAGCGATGTGCCTCATCGCGAATGCGCTGCATCAAATAAAGAGCCGGCGAATGGGCCGGCAAAATGACCGGATCTGAGTGCCCTTCCGTGAAGATGTATTCAAACTGCTTTGCCAGCCCGACAACAGGAACATCCAAGTGACCTGCGCCGCGAATGATCTCTAGAGCTGAGCTCAGCTGCCCTTTGCCACCATCAATAATGATGAGATCTGGCATATCTTCAAGCTCCGTTTTGCCATAGCGCCTCGCCGTGACCTCACGCATCGACAGAAAGTCATCTGGTTTTCCCTCGGTGCTTTTGATTTTAAATCGCCGATAATCGGACTTTTTGGGCAAACCATCTTCAAAAACGACCATTGATGCAACCGTCTCGGATCCTTGTATATGGGAAATATCAAAACATTCCATGCGGCTTGGCATTTTTGTCAGCCCTAAATGACGACCCAGCTCTTCAACTGCGCCGATCGTTTGTTCATTTGCCTGTTTTATTCTAGAGGATTCATCGTTTAGATATTTGGCAGCATTGCCTTCCGCCATCTGCACGATGTCTTTTTTTGTGCCGCGCTGCGGTATTTCTAAAGCGACCTTAGCACCCTTTTTCTCACTGAGCCAATCCGAAAGCAATCCTTTTTCGTCGATTTCTATCGGTAATAAGATTTCTCTTGGAATAAATGCCGCTCGATCGTAGTACTGCTGTAAAAAAGCTCCGAGGATCGCCGTATCGGCTTCGCCATCGCTGCCTGCCATCAAAAAATGCTCTCGCCCGACCATCTTGCCCGAGCGAACCAAAAAGACCTGCAGACAAACTCCCAGTTCGGAGCGCGCCATCCCAATAGCATCCTGGTCCCCTGAACCAGTGACGATGCTTTGCTTTTCTGTAATTTTCCGAACAGCCAAAAGCTGGTCACGCAGCCTAGCTGCCAGTTCAAAGCGAAAATCGTCGGCAGCCTGTTCCATCCGTTCTTCTAAGTTTTTTTCAACTGATTCACTACGGCCTTCCAAAAAAAGGCACACTGAGCGAATCATCGCTGCATACTCATTTTTATCGACTTTGCCAGTGCAAGGCGCCAGGCAACGCTTGATATGATATTCCAGGCAAGGCCTGTCAACGTTCATTTGCCGACAGCTGCGCAGAGGAAAAAGTCGGCGAAGCAGCTTCAAACTCTCATGCACTGCCGAAGCATTGGTATATGGACCAAAATAGCGGGCCCCATCCTTTAATACCCGGCGCGTAACAAAAACACGAGGATAATCTTCCTGCAAGCTCACCTTTATGTAAGGATAGGTCTTATCATCTTTTAAACTGATATTATAACGAGGACGATGTTTTTTGATGAGATTGCATTCTAGTATCAAAGCCTCAATTTCAGAGGCCGTTATAATTGTTTCAAAATCAGCTATTCGCGCAACCATGGCCTTTACTTTCGCCGAATGGTTCTTATTGCTTTGGAAATATTGGCGCACTCTGTTTTTCAAAACCACGGCCTTGCCAACGTAAATAATCTTGCCCTGCCCATCTTTCATCAAATAAACACCAGGGCGCGTCGGTAAAAGCTGCAATTTTTCTTGTACTAAATCCGTCATATTCCACCAACTTTCTTTTTCCATTATACACGATTGTGAAAAAAAAAACCTAATTTTTTCAGCCATTTTACAAGAGGTTTTTCCCTTTGTGTTATTTTTATAAAAGACGAACTATTGCTTTTAGGCATAGTTATGTGTTAAAATTGTAATTGTTTAGATTTGACCTTAAAAACAAAAAACTCATTGTTTTTTTATGTATTTTTCATTGACGAAGCTTGTATTCCATGCTTTAATAGGCCCATATACAAGCTCTCACGGCGTACATATTTAAGCAGCCCAACGATTTTCCTCTCTGTTTTATTTTCGTGAAGAATGTGCTTCAACAAAATTATATTTGGTTGCATGACCACTATCAGGAGGTTTTTTTATGTTTAAAAGAGTACTTATTGCCAATCGCGGTGAAATTGCCGTTCGTGTAATCCGGACATGTCAGGAGCTTGGTATCGAAACCGTAGCTGTTTATTCAGATGCTGATAAACATGCTCTTCATGTGCAGCTTGCGGATTTATCCTGTAATATCGGACCGGCAGATGCGACAAAAAGTTATTTGAATATAGACGCGATCATCGAAGCGGCTCGCACAATGCATGCCGAGGCAATCCATCCAGGGTATGGATTTCTCTCTGAAAATTCCGAGTTCGCCGAAAAAGTCGCAGCAGCAGGACTCACCTTCATCGGGCCGCTAGCTGAAACCATTCTCCAAGTCGGTGACAAAGATGTTGCCCGAGCGGCGATGCAAGCCGCTGGCATTCCGATGTCCAAGGGCAGCGATCCTTTGACTGACAATGAAAGCGCTTTGGCAGCTGCTAAGGAAGTCGGCTATCCCGTTATTTTAAAACCAGTTTCTGGCGGTGGCGGCAAGGGCATGTTCGTTGCCTACAATGACACCGATCTTGCGAATATCCTACAAATGGTAGATCTACAAAAAGTCGTCTACTATTTTGAACATTATATTGAACGTTCTCGCCATATTGAAGTCCAGATTATTGCCGACAATTACGGTACCGTAATTCATTTAGGCGAACGCGAATGCTCGTTGCAGCGTCGCAATCAAAAATTACTCGAAGAATCCCCTTCTGTCGCTTTGACGCCGGATATGCGTGCCTATGTTGGTGCGCTGGCCATCAAAGCTGCCAAAAGCATTCATTACACCAATATCGGCACCGTTGAATTCCTTTTTGATTTGAGCAACAACCAGTTTTACTTCATGGAAATCAATCCACGCATCCAGGTGGAACATGCCATAACCGAAGCGGTGACAGGCATCGATCTCGTCCGTGCCCAAATCCATATCGCCGCTGGTGAACCTCTTTCCATGAGCCAAAGCGATGTCAAGATTATCGGTCACGCCATCGAATGCCGCATCAACGCCGAAGATCCAGATAATAATTTCTTGCCGTCTCCAGGAAAAGTTGAATTTTTCCATGAACCAGGCGGTCCACGTGTTCGCGTCGACAGCGGCATCACTGCTGGACTCTCCATTGAGCCGTATTATGATTCTATGATTGCAAAGGTTGTCGTCCACGGACGCACGCGCGGCGATGCAATCAAAATCATGCAGCGTGCTTTAAATGAATTCAAAATTGAAGGCGAAGGCATCAAAACGACCATCTCACTTCATAAACGAATTTTAGAAGATAATTTCTTCTGTACAGGAAATATCGATACACAATTCATCAAAAAAAGGCTGCCGGCCTATGAGCAAACACCGCCAAAACGCAAGCTCAAGGATAAGATGGATTTAGCAGCATCCATTAATAGCAGCATGTATTACGCATAAAATAAGAGAGGCTCCATAGCAGATCTGCTATGGAGCCTCTCTTATTTTATGCCAGCATTTTCCGCTGCAAAATTTCAGATGCAGCTACAACAGCGTCATCCGCATCAAAGGAATCGAGCTGCCAATCGTATAAAAGTTCACCGGCTCGAAGGAACGGTGCAAACGAGCAGTTTCCTGTCCGCTCACCGATTCCTGCCAAAGTCACATCGACATACAAAGCACCTGCCTGTGCCGCAGCAATCGAGTTCGCCACCGCCATGCCCAAATCATTATGCGCATGAAATTCAATTTCCATACCAGAGTCCGCTCTCAATTGTTTCACTTTTTCATAAGCGGCAAAAGGCGTCAATATTCCTAAAGTATCTGCAAATCGAATATAAGCAACTTCCATTGTTTTGAGTCTTTGTGCTAATTTGACCATAAGCTCCATCGCTGCCGCCGAAGCATCTTCAAAGCCTATCGTCACCGCATACCCTTTGCTGCGAGCCAAATCTACGCAGCATACCATCTGCTGTTCAAGCCACGCTTCATCTTTTTTTAGTTTTTCATAGATTTGCCTTTTGGAAACCGGCACGCTGATATGGATGATATCTGGCTCACAATCAAATGACTCTGCCAAATCTTTTAGACTCAATCGGTTCCAAGCTGAAATTTTTGCCTGCTGGCATACACTCTTCATTGCCAGCAAAGCATCTTTTTCAGCTTTCCCCATCGCAGGAATTCCGCCCTCGATTTGATATACACCAGCTTGGTCAAGAATCTTTGCCAATTTCGTTTTTTCTTTGCCGCTGAAGGCAAAACCAGGACTTTGCTCACCATCACGAAGTGTCGTATCGACAATATAGCGTAAATCCATCATAGCTTCGCCTCCTTCACTAAAACAACAAATTCTTCATCGCTTAGACTCGTCTGTTTTTCAATGCTTTTTTTCTGAACCTTTACTAAGAGATCTGCTACTTGTTTTTCTGGAAACTCAAGCCCCATTTCTTCCAGTTTAGCCAAAACGGCTTGTCTCCCCGAATGCTTGCCCATGACAAAGTTTCGTTCCAATCCGACAAATTGCGGCGGATACGGTTCATACAGACGAGGATCTTTTAAGATGCCATCGACATGAATGCCCGCTTCTACCGCAAAAATATGTTTTCCCAGCACAGGTTTTTGCGCCGAAATCGTATCGCCTATGATCTGTTCAAATACACTTCGAACTTGCTGAAGCTGCGCTAAACTTTGCAGATTTTCCATAGTTCCAGCCAAATAAAGCGCTAATAACACTTCTTCAGTACAGGCATGGCTGCCAATTCCGGCAAATGTCGTCGCGGCATGGCCGCCCAGTAAACAAAATTCAACGGCCAGTGCCGTTGCCATCCCCAAGGAATTTCCAGGCATAAGTTCTAAGTCTGGCTGTTTTTCTAACAAATCTTCAAAGCAGCACTTAGCATCGATCCCCATTAAATCATCACAGCCGCAAAGCCGGCGAAAGGCCAGCTCCGGCCCAATGCCAGTCCGAGCTCGCCAGCCATGCAGATTCAATTCGACAAACGAGTCTCTCTCTGTTTTTATAGCCCTATCTAAAAGAAGGTACCCATCAAACCCCGGATACTTCTTGATTTGCTGCAAGTTTTCAACGCGCAGAAAATATTCTCTGCCCGGAGGAAACGGCGCGAACCGTTGGATTTTTTCATAAACAAGGATCGACATTTCAATTGCCTGCAATGGCAATTTCGCCAAGAGCAATAGTAGTGTCCTCAACGTACTCGGCGCCGTATCATATCCATCCAGACAAGCCAACGTACAATCCGTCAACACATGTTTCATCGAATCCCTCCTTTTAAAGTTAGGCTCCCTTTGCCGCTTTTTTCACCGCATCTTCGATTCGATCGTAGGTCGAAATCACGCGGATTCCCATATCATCTAGGCGTTGCTGTGGCGAATCTCCTACACGTAAAGCCAAAACCCCATTGCAGTCTTCTATTGTATGAAGAAGCCGTTCAATCCGGTCTGCGCCTTCATCACAGAACTGGCTGCCACTACAGTATTTTTCTACACTGCGTTTTTCTAAGAATCTGGCTTCCAGTCCATCGCTTTCATAGATATAAAATTCGGTAGCGTGCCCGAAATGCTGGTCGACGAGCATCCCACTTTTAGTCGCCACGGCAAAACGCTGCGCTGCTTCTTTTACCGCCTTATCTTCTACAACATTCCTATATTCAATAGAAACATCGTGATCGAGCGTTCCAATGGCATCGGCCCGGCATTGATGGCAATGCTTCATTTGCAGCATATGCTGCCCACAGGTCTCTCTTAATTCGGCGATTTCTTTATGGCTGACAAGCGGCATCATTTCAAAGGCACTTCCCTTGACCGGAATCATTTGCATGATATTGGTAATATAACAGCCAAGCTCTTTTACCTTTTTGACTACCGTTTCGACATGCGCATCATTGATGCCCTTGAGCACGACAATGTTGACCTTACAGATCATGCCATGTGTCGTCAAATACTGCAGTCCAGCAAGCTGGTTTGCCAGCAAGATCGCCGCAGCGCTTTCACCAGTATACTGCATCCCCATATAATCGACATGATGGTAAATTGCCGCTCCGATTTTAGGGTCTACCGAATTGATGGTAATCGTAACGTGGGTTACGCCAAGTTCAATGAGTTCTGCCGCATAAAGAGGCAACATCAAGCCATTGGTCGATAAACAAAAGGTAACGTCTGGATCTTCTTTTCGAATCAACTGCAAGGTTTCTTTTGTTGCAGAAAAATTCGCTAGGGCATCTCCTGGACCAGCAATACCAACAACCTTGAGGTTTGGCATCTTTTCTTTTACCTGGAGATACTTCTTCAATGCCTGCTCTGGATTTAAGATTTCGGTTGTCACCCCAGGGCGGCTCTCATTGGGACAATCATATTTTCTCAGACAATAATTACACTGGATATTGCATTTAGGAGCGATTGGAAGGTGCATGCGGGCATAATTGCCTTGCCCACAGGTAAAACAAGGATGTTCTGCCGTCTTTTTTTTCATTTCTGCCTCAGTTGCAATCGATTTTGAATCCATGTTCATCATATTTTCTCCATCCTCGCTCTTAAAGTATTTTTGATATGTTTCTTGCCTAAAGTTTCCATCACGCTGCAGCAAAAGACTATTGTCTATTCTGTCTAAAAGCATGAGCGAACCATCATAACCGAGCATCCTTACTCTTTGCCCGCCGATTTGATCATGAATGGGAAAGCTGCATCGCACGAGTGGTAATTTTTGACGTTCTGCAATTCTTCTGCCATCCGAATTCCCGATCATGATGTTTACTTCTGATTCTATGATTTTGCTTTCTAAGGTTTCAAAATCAGCGTCATCTTCAATTGCCGATGTTTTGGTAAACTGCACGGCGGCTGCCTTTTCTATTGCAGGAGCAAGCGCTTCAGCAAAGCCTTTGCAGACAGATCCAGTCGTGACCGCGGTGGGGACGACACCGCTTTCACAGCAAAGGTTCACAACTGCCTTGACGAAATCCGGTTCCCCAAAAATTGCCGCGCGCCCCAAAGCATTGTACTTATGCGAATCAATCAAAGCATCTAAATAGCGGCCTCGTTCTTTCTCCATTTCCTGTGTCGTTTTTCCGCCGAGTTCTTTGAGCTTAGCTAAAAGAGCATCGGTTGCCACCAAACCGCAAGGCAAATCCAAACGACAATAAGGAACCTGATAGGTATCATACAAGTATTTCGCCGGAGAAATTTCCGGATCGACGAAAGATGCCAACTCAATCGTATACCGCGCGCCAGCCATCTCGGCAATCTTTGTAATCTCAGTTCCACCTTGCGGTAAACGTTGATAGGAACTTCCGTGTACACCATCGAGATTTTCTGATAAATCTGGCAGCAATATATAGGAAAGCCCCATTTTTTCGAGTAGATTTTTTAAATACCGCGTATCGGCTGGCGAAATCGGTCCAGTTATGATATTTATTTTTTCATTTGCCAAAGGCTTCATCTCGACCTGTGTCAAAACCGCATATAAAGCCCGAAAGAAACCTTCATACTGCGTACCGCCATATCCTGGCGTCGACAAAGATATGATTTTTATCTTTTTGCTTTCTGGGTGGAGCTCATAAAATTTTCGGATGATCGCCGGAACGTCCTCGCCTATGGTTTCCGCCAAGCAAGTCGTCGATACACCAATGATTTCGGGGTCATAGAGCCTTATTAGATTCTCAAGGCCTTGCAGTAAATTGCGTTCACCGCCAAATACCGTTCCTTGCTCTGTCAATGAAGACGAAGCTATATCTACAGGTTCATTGTAATGCGTCGCCATATGCCTGCGGATATAAGTGCTGCAGCCTTGCGATCCATGAAGGATCGACATGCACTTTCGAATTCCATACATTGCGGTCACCGCCCCCATCGGCATACACATCTTACAAGGGTTTACATTTAAGTTCGTGAAATTCATCCCCACAGCCAAGCATCTCCTCGCCTTATCGTATTACAACAGTTCCCAAACCGGACTGTTCATGCTTAAATTGATTTCCTGCGTAAAATTGACTACCCCTTCATAACCGCCCAAAGCATGTTTTCGCTCATGGTTATGATCACAAAACGCAATGCCAAGCTTATATGCCAGCGGCCGCTCTTTTACTCCGCCGACAAGAATATCCGCCTTCTTTTCCCGCATGAACATTTCCAGCTCCGCCGGATTTGCATCATCGAGAATGACGGTATCTGGCTCTACCAGACTTTGGATGATTGCATAATCATCCGCTTTGCCGGTTTGGGTGCCAACGACGACCGTCTGGATTCCCATTTCATTGAACTGGCGAATCAGAGAAATCGCCTTAAAACCGCCGCCAACATAAATAGCTGCGCGCCGCCCTTCAAGATGCGACCGGTATCTAGCTAAAAATCCTTCTGCTTTTGTCCTTTGCTCTTGTACAAAAGCTTTGGCTTTTTTTATGATTTTGGGATCGCCTAAAGCTTCCGCTACGCGAAGAAGCGAACTGCTCGTATCTTCAATGCCAAAAAAGCTCACCTTGAAAAAGGGAATCGAAAATTCATCCTCCATCATATTGGCCAAATAAACGCTTGAGCCGGCACATTGTACGATATTAAGTGCCGCGGTCGGTGCCTTTAGCAGTGTTTCATAGGATGCATCGCCCGTAATGGTCGCATTGACCGTCACGCCGATTTTTTCAAAATAGCTTTTGAGCAGCCACATCTCACCTGCCAGGTTGAAATCTCCCAATATATTAATTCCCCGATGCTCTACCAGTTTTTGTTCCCCTGGCCGGATCAATCGCATGATTGCCTCACAAGCCATTTTATATCCCAGGGATTTGGTACCTGAAAAACCGGGTGCCTTGACCGGAATGACCCGCACGGAAAACTTTTTTTCAGCCTCACGGCAAACAGCCTCGATATCATCACCGATAACGCCGACGATACAGGTAGCATACACAAAGATGAGCTTAGGCTGTTTGCTCTGCACAATTTCTTCAATCGCAGCTTTTAGTTTTTCTGCCCCACCGAAAATAATGTCTTTCTCCCTTAAATCGGTGGAAAAACTATTACGATAAATATCGCTGCCACTCGAGAGGCTGCCGCGGATATCCCAGGTGTAGCTGGCACAGCCTATCGGGCCATGCACAATATGATAAGCATCGGTAATCGGATTAAGGACAACTCTGGCCCCGCAATATACGCAAGCTCGTTGGCTCACGGCCCCCGACACGCTTTCCTTATCACAGCTGATGCCGCGTCCATCACCACTGCAGCCAAAATCTTTGATCAAAATGGAATCCATTCTTTCTTGCAATACCCCTGCTGCCATAGCGAAAACCTCCCTTAAAATAAAAAAAGGCAGGAGAAACAAAGGCTATACGCCTTTGTATTCCTGACCTTGTCTCTCCATCACTCTATTTGATTTCTAAACTGAGTTCTTACCCTACATTACCAATTCAAAATCTTCGTCTTTTGCGTCGCGGTCACGCCGATCGAGCAGTGCATTGCAAATGAGCTCTAGTAGGCGCATAGCTCCTTTATACCCAACGAGCGGCATATAGGAATGAACATAACGATCAAGAATTGGAAAACCTGCGCGAACGAGAGGAATATCCTCTGCTTTGGCAATATATTTTCCATGTGTCGTCCCAATCATAAGATCGACTGGATCGTTTTTGATCCACTGATGTAGTTCAAACAAATCGCCATTTGCTTTTACTTTGCAGCCTTCTACGCCAAATTTTTTAAGGAGTGCCGCTGCTTTTTTCGTGAAAACTTCGTTTGGCGTACCCGTCAACAGGTATTTCGGCATCATGCCCATTTCCAAGATAAATGCCGCAATCCCTAAAACTGTGTCAGGATCGCCATAGACCGCCACCTTTTTCTGATCAAAATTTTGGTGAGCATCGAGCATGACATCAACAAGCTGACCGCGTTCTTCTTCTAAAGCTGCCGGAACCGGAACCTTGGCAAAACGTGACAGATTCATCAAAAATTCATCGGTCGCTTCGATACCAATTGGCAGCGGCATGCTGTCAAAATCGACTTCACACTGTGATTTCAATGTCATCGCCGGAGCAAGGCTCGTGATTTCGCCTAAAGCTAAGATTTTTTCGCAATTGCCAAGATCTTTTATTTCCTCAATTTTTGTACCACCGCGTGGATACATTTCATAATGCCCTTTGTTTGGTGCATCCATGACTCCGCTCGTATCAGGAAACATGATGAACTTAGTCTGCATAAGCGTTGTCAGTCTCTTGATTTCCTGCATATCTCCCGGATTCACGAAGCCCGGAAAAATACCGACTTTACCATTTTTTTCAGTTCCCGCTTTGGCCAAATACTTAATGAAGCCTGACATCATATTGCCGAAACCATTGACATGTGAACCTGAATAACTCGGTGTATTGGTATGAACGACGAGTTTTCCTTCCGGTATTTCCATTTGCTGAATATACGTATTCAAATCATCGCCAATGGTCTCACTGAGGCAAGTCGTGTGGACAGCCACGATATCAGGATCATAGATTTCAAATACATTCTTGATTCCCTTTTTAAGGTTGCTGCCACCGCCAAATACACAGGCCCCTTCTGTAAAAGAGCTCGTCGTAGCGATTGCCGGTTCTTTAAAATGTCTAGATAAAAAGGTACGATGATATGAACAGCAGCCTTGGGAACCATGACTGTGCGGCATGCAGCGATGGACACCTAACGCGGCATACATAGCGCCTACCGGTTGGCAAGTTTTACAAGGATTGACGCGCAATGCCTTGCGTTCTACGATTGTTTTTGGGGTTGCATCAAGCATTTTGTCCACCTCCTATAGTTCCTTCCAAAATCGGTTCTTTATTCCAAGGCGGTGTAATATAATGCCAAGACGGCGTAGATAAACTCATGTACGTATCACGAGCAAAATTTATTGCTCCTTGAAAACCGGCATAAGGACCGCTGTAATCGTATGAATGAAGCTGCCTTGATGGCGTTCCCGTCTTTTGGATCATGTATTTATCCTTGATTCCTGAATAGAAAATATCTGGATTGAAAAGGTCTATCAATTTTTCTGTTTCATAATGATTGAAATCATCCACAACAATCGTGCCATTGCCCATGTCTTTGAACATGCCTTTGTAATATTCAAGCTCTGTTTTTCCAAGCAAAGAATCAAAATGTTCTTTACTGATGGTCAAATGGTAATACCGATCATCTTTTTGTGGAGATAGCTGTTCAATATTTTTCGTATCGGCGTCTAATTTTATATTAGGAAGCACTTCTCGTCCTTCATAATCATCTCGATGGGCAAATTCATAGCCAGCAATTATCGTCTTCATCCCAAAGTCTGCCATGAGATTTTGGTAATGATGTGAACGGGAACCTCCGACAAAAACAGCAGATGTATAACCATCGAGCTTCTCTTGATAGTATTTACGGTCTTCTGCAATCTCCGCCAATTCCTGTGCAATAACCTCTTCAGTTCGCGCCGTCATTTTTTCATCGTTGAAATACGCTGCAATTTCTCGCAGAGAACGAATGGTTTCATCAATACCGATAAAGTTGACTTTCATCCAGTCGATACCATATTCCACTTTCATCATTTCAGCAATATAGTTAATGGAACGGTGACATTGCACCAAATTTAGATTGGCCACATGTGCATTTTTTATTTTTTCATATTTGCCATCGCCAGTAAATACAGATACGATCTCATAACCGATTTGCGTAAGCAATCGCTCGGTTTCCCAGCCATCGCCACCGATATTGTATTCACCGAGCAAGTTTATGGCAAATTTCTTATCCGGCTTTGCCCCACCTGTACCGATGACTTTTTTGATCAGCCCATTGTTTGCTATATGATGGCCTGCCGACTGACTGACTCCTTTATACCCTTCACAACTATAAGAAACGCATTTAATTGAAAATTTTTCTTCAGCCCAGGCTGCCACTGCATGGATATCATCTCCAATGAGCCCTACCGGACAAGTAGAACAAATCATGATACAGGCCGGCTTGAATATTTCCATGATTTCTTCAACAGCTTGTTTGAGTTTTTTCTCACCGCCAAAAACAATATCCGGTTCCTGTAGATCTGTGGAGAAACAATACTGGATGAAATTTTTACCGTCAGTTGCAGCGGCCTTGTTACGACGTGTTCCCCAGCTATAATAACCACAACCAATTGGTCCATGTGTCAATACGACAACATCTTGCAATGGCCCCAGCACAACACCCTTACAGCCAGCATAGCAGCAGCCCCGGCTGGTCATGATTCCCGGGACAGAGCGGCTATTAGCCGCTATCTCCGGTACTTCACATTCATCTTTATCCAATTGGACTATATGATCTTTTCTATTTTTAAAAACTCTGGCGGAGTATTGATCCAATACTTTCTCGCGCTCATTCATGTCGATTCCTCCTCCAATCAGTCAAATTCCTTTTCCTGGCAAGCCCCTGTACGTATGTTATAGCCTTCAGCAATCGGCATAACAAAGACCTTGCCATCACCAGGATGCCCTGTCTGATTGACCTTAATGATTATTTTCACCGCATAATCGACTTGTTCATCATCCACGATCAAAGAAAATGATCTGCGCGGAACCAGCCGAACGGCTTCCGATAAATGTTCCCCTATCTCATCGGCCGGAACGGAGCCATCATTGCCCATGATGACATTGATTGCTTCCGTGGCCAATGTTTTTTTGCCACGGCCGACAGCCTTTGAGCAGGTGAATGATGGATAGCCTGCTTCTGCTAAAGCATTTTTTGTAGGATTTACCATATTGAGCCTGATAAATGCCATAATTTCTTTCATCTGACAGCAGCTCCTTATAATCCAGGTTTGCCTGAACTGATTGTATAAGCTTCTAATACTGGTGTAACAAATATTCTACCATCGCCGAAATTCCCATTTTCACCAGTCTTTGCGTTTTTCATGATAATGCGAACAATATCTGCTTTATCTTTTTCTTCCGCAATGATGATGAGCAATTCCTTTGCTAACTCATCATAATGCACTTCACCGACGACGATTCCTTTTTGGCGTCCTCTTCCATAAACTTCTTCTTTGGTAACGCCTACATAACCAGCATCCAAAAGTTCTGCTAAAACAGCTCCCGATTTTTCTGGTCTGACAACTGCTCTTATCATCAACAACATATTTATTGCATCTCCTTTCGCCTTATAAAAATCAGATATCCATCAAGCCATGTTCCATAAGCAACTGTTCCAAACGTTCCTGCTTGAGTGGTTTCGGTACGACAAACATGTCATTGCCATCGATTTTTTGTGCTAAATCCCTGTATTCACCAGCCTGTGTACAGGTCGGATCGAATTCGATAACGGTTTGTTTATGGATTTCAGCCCTTTGCACCATGTTGTCACGCGGTACGAAGTGAATCATCTGTGTTCCCAGTTCAGCCGCTACTGATTTGACTAGGTCGACTTCGCCATCTACATTACGGCTGTTGCAAATAAGTCCACCTAAACGCACGCCGCCAGTCGAAGCATATTTCTGTATCCCTTTCGAGATGTTATTCGCTGCATATAAAGCCATCATCTCACCGGAACAGACAATGTATATTTCCTGTGCCTTGCCTTCGCGAATCGGCATTGCAAACCCGCCGCAAACAACATCACCGAGGACATCGTAGAAAACATAATCCAGATCGGATTCATATGCGCCTAACTGTTCAAGTAAATTAATGGAAGTGATGATACCGCGTCCAGCGCAGCCAACACCTGGTTCCGGTCCACCGGATTCCACGCAGCGGATTCCAGCATAGCCTTCTTTCAAAACCAGTTCCAATTCAACATCGTCGCCCTCTTCACGCAAAGTATCCAGAACCGTCTGCTGTGCGAGCCCGCCTAAGATCAAACGAGTCGAATCCGCTTTTGGGTCACAGCCCACAATCATAATCTTCTTGCCCATTGCAGCGAGCCCAGCATTCAAATTTTGTGTAGTCGTTGATTTACCAATTCCGCCTTTGCCATAAATCGCAACCTGTCTCATAAAAAACCCTCCATCTCAATCCACTTTAATTTTTTCAACAGAAATACGTTCTTGAAAACGAAAAAAAGCCTCGATTCCTCTGACGGAATCAAGACTTCACTGTCTGTAAGCGATATGTTTTCTCTCTTTTGCTCTGTGTTGTTTTCTGTTGATAGCGTAACTATAATCCTTTACAAAATTCTTGTCAATACTATTTTTTTCGCCAAAAACTGTAATATTTTCAGATTTTTCAATCATTTATAGATAGCACCGTTTATTTTTTTCTTTTTGCTTTTTACGCTTTAGAAAATTAGGTTTTTAAGCTCTATTTTTCAATAAAGAATCAAATAGCAATAAATGTATATCTAAAATTATTTTGTATACATAAAAAATTTTTATGCTGCTACTAGCTTTTCTCTTATATTTTGATTTATACTGTATAAATCTTGAAAATTCAAAAGATAGGTTGTGATTTTATGAACTGTGAAATTGCCGTAATTTGCAAAAATAAAAACACGCTGTGCCAACTCAATGAAATGGACACCATCATCGTTTTCGAAAAAGGAGTCGATGGAGTTTGGCAGAAACGAAAAGTTTTCCCTTTCAAAATAAACCAGGAAAAAAATCTATCAGAACTGCGAAATGAAATACGCAACCTCATCACGAAGCTATCTGACTGCCGCATCATCGCCGGGCTGTCGATTGGCGGGCTCGCCTACAACGTCTTTGACCGGCTTGGCTTTCGTATCTTTGAAATCCAAGCTCTTGATTCAGCTCTATTTGACGAACTGCTTATCGATGCCGCAAACGATTTGAGGCCCGTGCCAGAGACCGTAGTGGAATCCCCGACAAAACCGCAGCGTCTCAGCGCTGGCAGCTATTATTTGGACTTAATCGAACTACAGACAAACCATCCGGAAATTTCCTCCAAAAAAGCTTTGCAGCCTTTGCTCCGCCAAGCCGATTTTGAAAAAATCGACGTACTTTGTTCTCATTTGCCGCTTTGGCTGAGTTCCCCTGAATACAAAAGCATTTTACTCATCCATCAAAAAAAATACGGCGCGAATATTTTAGTCTCTTTGCGGCGAAAGCCGCTGCAACCTGCAAACATTTGATTTGCTATCAGAGGGCAAAATTCATGTGAAATCTAAAAAATCGGTGCAAAACAAATTTACATTGTTTTGCACCGATTTTTTGTATCAATTTTCTTCTTCGAGCAATGGTTTCAAAAACCGTCCCGTATAAGACGCTTCAATCTTGACGATATCTTCCGGTGTTCCGACACCGACAATCGTTCCGCCTTTATCGCCGCCCTCAGGCCCTAAATCGATAATATGGTCTGCTGTTTTTATGACATCGAGATTATGCTCGATGACCACGACGCTGTCACCGCCATCAACGAGTCGCTGCAAGACTTCAAGGAGCTTATGGATATCCGCTGTATGAAGACCCGTCGTCGGCTCATCTAGGATATAGAGCGTCTTGCCCGTGCTGCGGCGAGCCAGCTCAGTTGCGAGTTTCACACGTTGTGCTTCACCGCCTGACAAGGTTGTTG
>CBDTTM010000041.1:0-16224 GCA_965363355.1 uncultured Selenomonadaceae bacterium
CCGGTCCCGGCCCTTGCCGACAAGCTGGATGACCTAAAAGAACAGGGCTATGCCGAATCTGAGCTAAAAAGAGTTCATGCACCAATTGGGCTTTCAATCGGCGCGATCACTCCAGCGGAAATCGCTGTCAGTATTTTGGCTGAAGTCATCAAGGAAATGAACAAGAATGTCAACGATAAACATCAGCTGGATATTTATCGGGAAATGGGACAAATGCAAGAAGCTTCTACTTTGGTCACAATTGTCGAAAAAAAAGGCTCTTCACCCCGCGGTGTCGGTTCCAAAATGCTTGTGGGCAAATCTGGAAAAATTGTGGGAACTATCGGTGGCGGTGCGATTGAATATAAGGCAGCAAAACGAGCAGCTGAAATTGCCACTAGCGGCAAGGCAGAGGTGCAGTTTTATGATTTGTCGCTAAATGACGCCTCAAAGCTGGGGATGGCTTGTGGCGGTTCAGTTAAGGTTTTACTGGAAAGCCTCCTATGAAAATGTTCAAAATTGCAGCGATTGCCTTAGCTTGTGGACTGAGCCGGAGGATGGGGAGCAAAAACAAATTGTTGATGCCATTTGAAGGCAGGCGTTTGTTTGAATACACGCTTGACCAAATCGCAGCTGTCGATTTCTCGGAAAAAATCGTCGTTGCCAATGAGCGGCAAATCCATCAATATGCCCAAAAACGAGGTTTCTTAACGGTACAGAATAAGGAGGCCTCCACCGGCAGAGCAAGTTCTTTACAAGCTGGAATCTTTAGTGCGGTAGAGGCAGATGCGTATATGTTCTTTAATTGTGACCAACCGCTTTTACGTGGCATCACCATAAAAAGCCTGCTTGCCGCTTTTGAACGAACGAATAAAATCATTGTGCCGAAGATATTTGACCGCTATGGAAGTCCATGTATTTTCCCTAGCCGTTTTCGCGAAGAATTGCTCGCTCTTGCTGGCGACAAAGGCGGCAAAATCGTATATAAAAAATATCCAAAAGAAGTTGAAGTTGTCAAATTTGATGACCGGACGGATTTTATGGATATCGATATAGAAGAGGATTTTTCAGTTGTTTTGGAACAAAATAATTTGCGGGGCAAAAACTTGTAATCTATTGAGTTTTATAGGAAAGAAGGGACAGATATGTATACAATCAACCAATATGTAAAAGCGACAAGCCTCGAGGAAGCTTATGAGCTGAACCAAAAAAAGACGAATTTGATTTTGGGAGGAAGCCTTTGGCTGCGTTTGGGGCAAAGAGCCATACATACGGCAATTGATTTATCGAAGCTTGGGCTCGATAAAATAGAAGAAACGGAAGATGCTTTTCGTATTGGCTGTATGGTAACGCTACGCGAAATGGAGCTTTCAACGGGGCTTTCCGCCTTGAGCCAAGGTGCTATAAAAGAGAGTTTAAGGCATATCGTTGGCACTCAGTTCAGGAATTGTGCGACGATCGGCGGCAGTATTTTTGGCCGTTTCGGTTTTTCGGATATCTTGACCATTTTATTGGTGCTCGACACCGAAGTTGAGTTATATAAAGGCGGCATTGTTTCCTTGGCTGACTTTATTGATCGTCCCAAAGATAATGATATTTTATCGCATATCATCATCAAAAAAAGCAAACGTAAAACCGTATATTCTTCTTTTCGCTTATCCGCTACGGACTTTCCGGTGTTGACCTGTGCGATGAGCCGAGGCAAGGATGGGAAGATTCGGACGGCTATTGGTGCGAGACCAAATAAAGCGATGCTTTTACCGGCATTTGATGCGAACTTGCCAAAGGAAAATGGAAAAGAAAAAATCAATGTGTATGCGGAGCTGATCGAAAGCCAGCCGATCTATGGAGCGAATCGACGTGGTTCAGCCCAGTATCGGCGAGCACTAGCCGGAATCTTGGTCAAACGGATGCTGCCAGAAGTTTTGGCAGAGGAGGAAAAAACTCATGCTAATTGAACTTTTGCTCAATGGGAAAAAAATAAACGCTGAAGTTGACGCAGATACGACTTTACTGAACTGTTTGCGTAATCTTGGCTGCTATAGCGTAAAATGCGGCTGTGAAACGACCAACTGCGGTCTTTGCACGGTTTGGCTCGATGGCGTCCCCGTCCTTTCTTGTGCAGTTCCGGCATGCCGCGTTGAAGGCAGAGCGATAACGACTTTAGAGGGGCTGCAAGCTGAAGCCAAAGAGTTTGGCGGCTTTATGGCAGCGGAGGGCAGCGATCAATGCGGTTTTTGCAATCCTGGCTTTATCATGAATGTTTTGGCGATGTGCCGAGAGCTCACGGATCCTACGGATGAAGAAATCAAAGAATATTTATCTGGAAATTTATGCCGCTGTACGGGGTATGTCAGCCATATGCGGGCAATTAAAAAATTTTTGGCGCAAAAGCAGAAAGAGGAAGCATAGATGAAGTCAGTAAATCAGGCGATTATCAAAAAAGATGCGATGGCATTGGTGACGGGAAAACCTGTTTATACCGATGATATAGCCCCGCGTGATGCATTGGTCGTCAAAGCTTTGCGCAGCCCGTATGCACATGCTTTGATTCGTAAGATCGATACGGGCATTGCCAAAAAACTTCCCGGGATAGAATGTGTACTGACCCATGAAGATGTTCCTAAGCATCGCTTCACAATTGCCGGACAGACTTTTCCTGAATTGAGCCCCTATGATAGAAGGATACTCGATCAAAGGCTTCGTTTTGTCGGGGATGCTGTGGCACTTGTGGCTGGACGTGATGAAAAAAGCGTGGATAAGGCTTTAAAAGTGATTAAGGTCGACTATGAAGTATTAAAGCCCCTTTTAGACTTTAAATCAGCCAAGGACAATGAAATCATTGTCCATCCAGAAGAAGACTGGAAAGAGTGGATCGAGGTTGGTGGCGATAATAAGCGAAACCTCATTGCACAAAATGAAGTTTCCTATGGAGATGCCGCAGCGGTATTCAAAGACTGTGATATTGTCGTCGAGGGTGTATATCATACGAAGGCTTGCCAGCAAGCCATGATGGAAACGTTTCGTGCGTATAGTTATTTGGACCTCCATGGACGGCTTGTCATCGTCAGCTCGACGCAGGTCCCTTTTCATGTAAGGCGAATTATTGCTACAGCCCTTGGCGTTCCCAAATCCCAAATTCGAGTGATAAAGCCTCGTATTGGCGGTGGCTTTGGTGCAAAACAAACGGCGGTCATGGAAATGTATCCAGCTATCGTCACGAAGATAACAGGAAAACCGGCGAAGATGATCTATACGCGATATGAATCGCAAATCGTGTCTTCGCCAAGGCATGAAGCTGAAATCAAGGCTACGGTTGGCGCAACCAAAGATGGCGATATAAAAGCGATTACGGTACACTCTCTTTGGAATGCGGGTGCCTTTGGTGAGCATAGTCCAACGACGGTTACTTTGTCGGGGCATAAAGCGATTTCGCTCTACGGGGACCTGGATGCCTTCCGCTTTACCTATGAAGTCGTTTACACCAATACCATAGCTGCCGGTGCGTATCGTGGCTATGGGGCAACGCAGGGGATTTTTGCTGTCGAATCGGCAGTAAATGAACTTGCAGCAAAACTGGGGAAAGATCCAGCTAAAATCCGTGAGCGCAACATGGTCCGGCAAGGGCAGCTCATGCGTTCTTATTTTAATGAATATGCGACTAGCTGCACTTTGGATCGCTGCCTCGCACGGGCCAAGGAAATGATTGGATGGGATCAAAAATATCCTTGCCGTGATATGGGAAATGGCAAAGTTCGCAGCGTGGGACTTTCTTTGGCCATGCAAAGTTCTGGGATCAACAACATCGATACAGGAGCCGTCACCATCAAAGTCAATGACGATGGTTTTTATTCGATGGCGGTAGGGGCAACCGATATGGGAACGGGCTGCGATACGATTTTGGCGCAGATTGCCGCAGAATGCCTCGAATGCAGCCCTGACGACATTGTTGTCAGCGGAGTCGATACGGATACTTCACCGTATGATTGCGGTTCGTATGCTTCTTCGACAACGTATGTTACGGGAATGGCGGTTGTAAAAACCTGCGAGTCCTTAAAAGAACGGATATTGGAAGAGGCTGCCAAAAAACTTAAAGCAGAGCCAGCAGATATCGAATTTGATGGCGTCATGCTGACCAATAGCAAGAACAATGAACAAATCAGTTTAAAAGATATTGGCAATGGGGCAATGTGCGGCAATACGACCGCTTTGCAGGCGACCGAATCCCATTGTTCGCCAATATCGCCACCACCTTTTATGGCTGGAATCGCCGAAATTGAACTCGATAAAGAAACCGGAAAGTTTGAGCTCATCGATTTTGTTGCAGTCGTTGACTGCGGCACGGTCATCAATCCGGCTCTGGCAAAAGTCCAGGTAGAAGGTGGACTTCTCCAAGGCATCGGCATGGCGATGTTCGAGGATGTCAATATCGATGAAAATGGCCGTATTGCTAATAATTCGTTTATGCAGTATCACTTGCCGTCGAGGCTCGATGTCGGCAAGGTTCGCGTCGAATTTGCCAGCAGTTATGAACCAAGTGGTCCTTTTGGTGCTAAATCCATCGGTGAAATCGTCATCAATACGCCGGGACCGGCTATCGCCGATGCGGTTTATAATGCGTCGAACGTTCGCCTGAAAGAATTGCCGATACTGCCCGAACAAGTTTTCATGGGCATGCAAAAATAATGGCAAATAAAAAATAATTTTGCAAAAAAATCATCTTAAAGAAATGCAGGTGTTGGGCTATGATGGAAACACATTTATTGAAACGGCGACAAACCGTCAAATTGGGATTGATCAAGGTCATAAAGGAATTATTTCCTGAAGAAACACTTAAAACAGCCTATTCTATCCAAGAAGGTGTATTTTGCAAGTTGGCAGGTTCGGCTGTATCGGTCCGTGAGGTCGAGCAAATCAATCAAAGGCTGCAGGCCTGGGTAAAAAGTGATGAACGGATCGAATATCTATGCCGTAAAGACGGTTACTATCAATATGAAGTCGGCAATATGATCATCAAAGTGTTGTATCCAGGCAATGACAGTGCCGCCAAAAGTGATTCATTTCGGATATTGCCATATCGTGGAGGCTTTATCGTAGATTTTGGCGATGCGCAAAGAGCTGAATACACGCCTTTGATTCCACCGGACACGCTGTCGTTGACTTATGAGCACACACAAAAATGGCTGAAAAACATCAATATGGAAATTGTCGATGATGTCAATGCCTATATAACTTTAGGCGATAGCATTGAGCTTATAAGCATCGCTGAGGCGCTGCAAGAAAAGGAAATCGGTGATATTGCCGACTTGATTTTACAGCAAAAACGATCGTTACGTGTGCTTTTGATATCAGGACCGTCGTCTTCGGGAAAAACATCGTTTGCCCAGCGCATATCGACGCAGCTTCGCGTCAATGGTCTAAGGCCAGTGCCGCTTTCTTTGGATGATTATTTTGTTGATCGGGATAAAACGCCTTTAGATGAAGATGGAAGATATGATTTTGAAAATCTTGAAGCACTGGATCTGCCGCTTTTACAAGACCATGTACAGCGTTTGGTCCGCGGCGAGACGATTGAAAGCCCTTTGTTTGATTTCACTTCGGGCAACCGTATGAAAAAAACGAAAAGCATGAAGGTCGGACCGTCAGAAATACTCGTTATCGAGGGAATTCATGCGCTAAATCCGAAACTGTTGCCGGATATCAATCGCAGTAATTTCTTTAAGATCTATATCAGTGCTCTATTTGAATTGAATGTTGATTTTATGAACCGGGTACCGACCACGGAAGTCCGATTGATTCGCCGCCTAGTCAGAGGCGATCGTTTTCGCGCTACACCTCCGGAGGAAACACTCAACCAGTGGCCGAGCGTAAGGCGCGGTGAATACAACAATGTCTTTAAATATCAAGAAGAAGCGGATATCATGTTCAATTCCAGCCTGCTTTATGAGATGAATCTATTGCGTCCTTTTGCGGAGATTTCACTCAATAAAATCAAAAAAGATAGTGTTCACTATGAAACCAAAGAGCGATTATTGAATTTATTATCCTTTTTTGAGCCAATTGAGCTTGATAAGGTTCCTTATAACTCGATTTTACGAGAATTCATCGGAGGCAGTATTTACTTTAAATAAGGGAAATAAGAGCGAAAGATGCTGCTGAAAAATCGAAAAACAAATAGAATGTAGTAAGGGCGGGGCTTTTATAGCCCCGATTTTTTGTGTCTGTGCTATAATAAAAAAGAAGCTCTCGCTGATAGGAGAACTTGCGGGCTTTATGCCCAATATAAGATCAGGAGGCAGTGTATTTTGGATGAAGTCAGAGTGAGATTTGCCCCAAGTCCTACGGGGTATTTACATATCGGAGGTGCGAGAACCGCGCTGTTCAATTGGTTCTTTGCCAGAAAACATAAAGGAAAATTGATTTTACGTATTGAAGATACGGATCGGGATCGCTTAAAGGAAGACTCTGTATCGCAGATTTTGACGAGCCTCAAATGGCTGGGCATTGATTGGGATGAAGGGCCGGAATGCGGCGGGGCATATGGACCGTATTACCAGTTTGAACGGCTCGAGATCTATAAGCGTGAAGCGCAGCGGCTCATTGCTGAAGACAAAGCGTATTATTGTTTTTGCAGTGCAGAAGATTTGACTAAAATGCGTGAGGAACAGAAGGAAAAAGGCCTGGTTATGGGGTACAATGGGAAATGCCGGGAGGTTTCTAAAGAAGAAGCTTTGCGCCGTATAGCTTCTGGCGAGAAGCCGGTCATTCGACTTAAAGTATCGGCAGAAGGTTCGATTACCGTCAAAGATCTAATCCATGGTGAAGTCACGTTCCGCCTCGATCAGCTTGATGATTTGATCATTATGAAGTCAAATGGGATTCCGGCCTATAACTTTGCCTGTGTCGTTGATGACCATAAGATGGCGATTTCTCATGTCATTCGAGCCGAAGAGCATCTTTCGAATACACCAAAGCAGGTTTTGCTATACCAGGCACTTGGTTATGAACCTGTAAAATTTGCCCATATATCCATGATTTTGGCGCCAGACCACACTAAATTAAGCAAACGTCATGGAGCGACATCGGTAGAAGAATTCCGGGAACAAGGATTCTTGGGACAGGCAATTGTTAACTATCTGACATTTTTGGGATGGTCGACAGGAGATGTTGAGGAAATCGTGACGACCGCTTCAAGCATTGAAAAGTTCGATTTTGCTCAGGTTTCCAAAAAAGCTGCGATTTACGATACCAAGAAATTGGCTTGGATCAATGGGCAATATATGAATTCTTTGCCTGTTGAGACCATCTATGAGGCTGCGATGCCCTTTATCTTAGCGAAAAAGCTGGTGTCTCCAGAGAATCTAGAAAGCCGGAAAGAGGAAATAAAAAAGATCATTTCTGCTATTCGTCCACGTGTTAAGACCCTTGTGGAATTAGTAGAAGGCATGGAATACTTTTTCTTTGAGGTAGCCGCTTATGATGAAAAAGGCAGACAGAAGCATATGACAGATGAGCAGGCTCTCGTACTTTTAAAAAAAGGACGAGATGTTTTGCAAAAGCTTGAAGTATTTGATGTGCAGCATACCGAAGAAGCTTATCGCCAATTGATTGATTCTTTACAGATCAAGGGAGGGCTTCTTATGCACCCGACAAGGCTGGCATTGACAGGACGAATGGTAAGTCCGGGGCTTTTTGATGTTATGGAACTCCTTGGCAAAGAGCGATGCCTTGAACGCATGGATAAGGCCATTTATTTTATGGAGACAGAAAAAATCTGAGCGTTCAATGGATTCCTTGCATTTTTTTCCATAAAGGTGTATCATGAATAGATGTTAAAGAGCTATTGTTTCTTTATTAAGCAATGGCGTTTTTGACGGTATGGCCCTATGGTCGAGCGGTTAAGACATCGCCCTCTCAAGGCGGAAGCATGGGTTCAAATCCCATTAGGGCTACCATAAGAATATTCGATTCCAGTCAAATACTATTTTGACTGGAATTTTTATTTGGGGAAGAACATTTTCATCATAAATAAACTGTGAATTAAGAAAATTATATTGATTTGATGATTGAATCATTATATAATAGGAAAAGTTATAAAATATATGACTATAGACCCATTAATTATAGCGATTGTAAATTCATGGAAAAGGACAGAGATGCTTATGGCAGCTGGAAAGTTTTTGACAAAAGCTTGGTTTGCTTGGCTAATGGTTGTATTGTTTTTACCGCTAGGGCTGTTTTTATTATGGCGTTATGAACATTATGCAGTGAAGATTCGTGCCGGCGTTACGCTGTGTTTGATGCTGATGTTCATGTGCATGGTCAGTATAGTGACTGTTTATGTAAAAAGTGCTTGAAGATTGAACGATTTGGTGGAAGCGATGGATTCTCTAGCACGGAGAAACCATCGCTTTTTCCTGTTTACGCGTGGAAAAAAGAAAATATGTTTGTGTTTATGATAGAATATAAAGGATGAAGATTTTATAGAAATGAGTTTCTCGATAAGAAAGGGTGTTATTACAATGAATGGAACGATACGTAATGATATAAAAATCGGCAGCAAAGTGATGGTTGTTCAAAAACAGGACCAACGAAGCGGGAAATTGACGGAAGGCATTGTGCAACGACTATTGACGAATTCCGCTGTTCATCCAAGAGGTATCAAAGTAATGCTGGAAGGCGGTATCGTCGGACGCGTCAAGGAAATAAAATAGAAACTGTGCAGTAAAATTAGATGAGGCCTTAAAAATAAAAAAACTTTTACAGGACTTGAGTCCATATGCTAAAATAAAGCTTATGAGTTTGTTGAATCTTTTAATAGTTGAAAATGGCAGAAAATTAGGCTGTAAAACAATAAAATCGTATTCGTAATGAATACGATTTTATTTATAGATGAGCGCATTGATTTGCCGAAATCTATATAAATAAAAAACAGAAACCTGGTTTCAAGGTGAGGAAAGAAGAGGAAGAGGTTATACAAGGATGGGAAAGAGGATGCTTGCAAAAGACGAAATAGCAGATAAAATTCGCCAGCAGCAGGATGTAATTGATATGATGACATCCTGTTTGAGTTGTGCATATAAAATCAACGGATTATCGGAAGGATTTCCTTTACGATTTTTAAGTGATAGCTTTTGGCAGTTATTAGGTTATACATCTTTACCTGACTTTATGGAAGGCGTTGCTGGATTATATGAAAATGCGGTATATCTGGAGGATCTTCCTAAGCTGCAGGCAGCTGTTGAGCTTCAACTAGCTGCTGGAGATACATTTGCCTTTGAGTATCGGCTCAAGAAAAAAGATGAAGGCTATCTTTGGGTCAAAGAATCGGGTAAACGAATAGACGAAGAGAATGGCCTCATATTAAAGAGCGTCGTCGTCGATATCACTGAACTTAAGGCATCACAAGAAGCTTTGCGGCGTAAAAAAGATTACGACGACCTGACTGGACTTTATAATCGAAAAGCTTTTTACGTCAAAGTAGCAGAGCTTTTTGCAAAATGTCCGGAAGAATCTTTTGAAATCATGTATCTAGATATCGAACGTTTCAAGATTCTCAATCAGTTGTTTGGCGAGGCTACGGGAAACCGTCTGATTATTTATATTGCAGACTGTTTAAAAGAATTGGATGTAGAAAATACAGTATGCAGTCGCTTTTTATCGGATGATTTTATGATTTGTTTTCCGACAGGAGAAAATAATCGCAAGAAAATCATCGAAGCTATTCAGACAAAAATCGATCAATTTTCATTAGCGTATCGAGTAGCCGTCGGATTTGGCATTTATAAGATAACGGATCGTTATTTATCCGTCAAATCGATGTGTGATCGAGCTAAAATGGCTTTTCGCCAAATACAGGGGAAATATCTTACCGACTGCGGAGAATACGATGAAGTCCTTCAGCAAAAGGTAATCGCAGAGCATAACATCATCAATGAAATGGGAAAGGCTTTGCTTGAACATCAGTTCAAAGTTTATTTGCAGCCAAAGTATGATTTGTCGACGGAAAAAATTACTGGAGCAGAGGCTTTGGTACGCTGGGACCATCCTGCTCGTGGCTTGATTTCTCCGGCAGAGTTCATTCCGGTATTTGAACGCAATGGTTTTATCATGCAGCTTGATGAATACATATGGGAAGAGGTATGCAGGCTTCTGCGGCAGTGGATTGACGCAGGTCGTGCAGTGATGCCGGTATCGGTCAATGTTTCACGCTTTGATTTATATAATAATAATTTATGTGAAGTGTTGACTGGTTTTCTTGAAAAATATGATATCCCAGCAAATCTTCTAGAGCTTGAGATTACGGAAAGTGCCTATATGGAAAACCCAAAACAAATCATTGATATTACCAAAAAGCTTCAGAGCAAAGGGTTTATCATACTTATGGATGACTTTGGCAGTGGGTATTCCTCGCTTAATATGCTTAAAGATGTACCCGTCGATATTTTGAAAATCGATATGAAATTCTTAGATGGTGATGATGAGTCTGGTCGGGGCAATAACATCTTGAATTCGGTCGTACGCATGGCAAAATGGCTGCAGACACCAGTTATCACAGAAGGTGTAGAAAACAAGAGCCAGGTTGATTTTTTGCGAGCGATTGGGTGTAATTGCGTGCAAGGCTATTATTATTCAAAACCTGTTTGCGTGAATGAATATGAAAAACTATTACAGGAAGATGAACAAAAAAATCAGCAGCACTTGCCGCTGCCTGAGGTCGTTACCAAGAATATTTGGGATCCTAATGTACAACTCAATATTTTATTTAACAGCGTCAATGGTAGTATGGGCTTATATGAGCTAAGCAATGGAATATTGGAAGCCTTGCGTGTCAATGATGGTTTTTTTGAGATGTTTGGCTATTCATCAGAAGATTTCTACAAAAGTGCTCGGCAAACGCTTGATTACATAGTGCCAGAAGATCGTCCAATCGTGCTTGAAATGCTGGCTGAAGCTGCAAAGCATAATGGCATAGCAAACAGACAGATTCGCCATTACCATAAAGACGGCAGCGTCATGCTGCTACAGGTCAAGGCCCGAAGTGTGGTCAAAGAAGAAGGCAGCCAGTTGTTTTATATTGCCTTAGAAGATATTACGGAATGGCAGAACACGTCGCTGCGGCTACAGGAGATGTTCGATAATATTCCGGCGGGCTTTGGTGTTTATGAACTGGAAAAAGATGAGATGAAAGTTTGTCTGCAAAGCGCTGGTATGTATAAAATCAACGGACATACAAAAAAAGCTCTGGGCAAGCCCATCCATGAAAAACTCAGCACCATCATCGGTTTGGATAATATGCGAAAGCTTTTGCAGGCTACGAGAGATTCCTATAATAAAAAACAGACGCTGCAAATCAAGTATCCATTCTTGCGCGCCGATGGCGTAGTTCGCTGGGCGTGGGCAGCGGCTAACACCATTCGTGAAGAAAAGACGGGACATTTGATTTGTTATGCGGTAGTCAATGACATAACGGAAAATCAACAAAGCGAAGCAAAAATCGAGTTGATGCAAGCTCGCTCGAATATGATATTGGATATGGTCCAACAGGAAATGTGGGAGTACAACATAGGGGAGAAACGTCTGTATTTAAGAGCAGATATCTTACATAGCAATGCAAGTCGTGACACACAATTGATTGTGTCGCCGGAGGATATTGTTGGTGAGGGGCATATTCATCCCGATTATGTGAAATCTTATTTTTCGGTATTTGATCAACTGTGCTATGGCGTGAAATCAGCGGACTGGGTAGGCCTTTTTAGAAAGACTTCAGGTAGTTATACCTGGGTGCACAAGATCTATCGGACGATTTTCAACGAACAAGGTAAACCAATTCGGGCAATCGGTATGCATGAGGAAGCTGGCTGGTATTCACTTAGTGGTGAAGGCTATTCGATTGATGAACAAGAAAAAATGGCCTTGACAGCAGGTGTTATTGCAACCTATAAAATTGATTTTTCGGCAGATAAAGTGATGGCAATGGAATCTTTCCATGATTTAAAAGAAAGTTGCCGCCGGGCGGATTCGTTTGATGCTTTTATGGCTTTGTTGGCGCGCTTTTCGGTAAATGATGCAGGTTCCCAAAAATTGCGGGCAATCTTTAATCGGGAAAATATATTGCGGGCTTATGCTAAGGGGCAGCAAGTTTTTAAGCAACATTGGTGCATATTGGACAAGACAAAAAAAGTTTGTTGGTTGGAGGTTTCTTTGACGATAGAATCTTTAGGCAATGGAGAAATTATACTCGGCTATGGAAAAATTACGGATTGTGCAGCCAATCGTGACATGTTTATTCCTGCCAGTAAAAAAATCCTGCATATGGCGGTTCCTTCAATGGCCGTGAGCAAGAAAAAACAGTGCTTGAGCTAAAAATAAAATTATGGATTAATTTGGAAATTTATGCTGTTTTTTAGAAAAAGAAATTTTTGGTAAAAAAAGAGAGAATATTCACAAGGCTTCTTCAAACAAACGGTTGATTTATGATATAATAAATAATGGAAAATAAGTAAATTATAAATAGCGAGTTCAAAATATCATTTCTTTTTGCCGCCGAGAAACGGTGCAATAGGAAAGTGAATGTTGGAGGATGAAATGGTCAAGGAAGAAGCGCTTGTACGGAGAGATGATTTAATAGAACCGGTCTATTCGCCACAGATGCTAACCCGGGCAATGGCAGCCTTATTGGCTGATCTAAAAAAGAAGGATGCAGAGGTGGCAATGCTGTACCGGGAATTGCGTCAGAAAAATGATTTTGATGAGTTGACCGGTATTTATAATCGCCAGACCTTTTATCAGAAAACAGAAGCTTTGTTTACCGAATATCCCGAAGATGATTTTGTCATCTTGCGCCTTGATGTGGAACGATTCAAACTAGTCAACGATCTTTTTGGTGAAGAAGCCGGAGATCGTCTGCTTGTGGCGATTGCGGCCAAACTCGAAGAATCAAGACTTACCAAATGTGTATATGGAAGACTTCACGCGGATAATTTTGTCCTTTGCTTTTCATCACGGCGCAATGATCCACTGGAGTTCATCCAAAACATGCAGGAAAGCATGGAACACGCTTTGCGGTCTTATAAGGTTGTCATGGCTTTTGGTCTGTATTATGTAAAAGACACTTCTTTGGCGGTCAGCACGATGTGTGACCGCGCTGGATTGGCAAAGCAGCAGATCAAAGGCAACTACATGAAATCCTATAATGAATATGACGAAAAAATGCGCAATGCGATTTTGCAAGAACAAGACATTGTCAATGAAATGAAAGTGGCCTTGGAAGAAGGGCAATTTGAACTTTATTTGCAGCCTAAATATCAAATCATTGATGAAAAGATCACGGGGGCAGAAGCTTTGGCCAGATGGCTGCATCCGAAAAAAGGGATGATTTCTCCCGCTGTGTTCATACCGGCATTTGAACGCAATGGATTTATTATGGAACTTGATGTATACATATGGGATAAGACTTGTCAGCTTTTGCGAAAATGGACCGATGAAGGGAAAAGGCCCTGCCCGATATCCGTAAATGTTTCTCGTTTAGATCTGTATCGAACAGATCTTTGTGATATCCTTAGCAATATGGTCAAAAAATATGATTTGAATCCAGCTCTTTTGCAGCTAGAACTCACAGAAACAGCCTATACTGATAATCCTCAACAAATTATATCTATTACTAAAAATCTCCAGTCCTTGGGCTTTTCAATCCTTATGGACGATTTTGGCAGTGGATATTCAGCGCTGAATATGCTCAAAGATGTTTCTGTGGATGTGCTTAAAATCGATTTGCATTTTTTAGATAATCAAGATGATCCTGAAAGAAGCGGCAATATTTTAAACTCTGTAGTCCGTATGGCAGATTGGCTTGATATACCAGTTATTGCTGAAGGAGTCGAGACCAGGCAGCAAGCAGATTTCATGAGAGATATCGGCTGTTATCATGTGCAGGGATATTACTATTCAAGGCCTCTTTCCGTAAATGATTTTGAAACACTCTTTAATGGGCTTGAATAATACAATACATATAAAGACCGCCTGATTTTAATCATCAGACGGTCTTTTTTTCATGAATAGCTCAATGATTTTTTCACTTACGAGACTTGGCGAAATCGAATTCATGCAGGCGTTGTTTTGCAGGCGGCATTTGGTTTTATCACAATTGCAGCAAGTATTTTCGCTGCAAATAAACGTGTGTCCGGGAACCAAAGGGCCGTATTTTTTCGGGTGCGTGGGGCCCCAGAGACTGATGGTCGGTATGTTTAGAGCAGTTGCAATATGCAGGGCGCCTGTGTCGCCGGTCAAAACCAAATCCGCTTGCGAAAAAAGCGCGGCTAGTTCAAGCAGACGTGTTTTTCCGGTGATATCAATCAGTGACCTTTTGGTAGCAGCTGCAATTTGTTGGTTGTTTTTCTCATCGGCAGGGCCGCCACAAAGCATGATTTCGATTGTATCAGGTAGTTGTGTAAGGCACTGGGCAAAATTTTCGATGCCCCAATTTTTTGAACGCCAGCTTGTCCAAGGGTTTACCATGAGGATTTTTTTCCTTTGATTCACTTGGTTTTCGTCGAAAAACTTTATCGCAAAATCAGATAACGTCGTTGGCAGTTTCAGTATGAGGCGGTAATCTTCTTTATTGCCGGCAAAAGATTCAAGGACCGATAGGTAATGTTTGATCTTATGCGGGCTTTGTGATGGCGTGGCAAACTCATTCATAAAGAGCCAATTGAGTTCCCTTGTGCCAGACATGCCAATCCGTCTAGGCGCTTTACTAAGCCAAGTGATAACGCCTGACATGAACAGTCCATGGATATCAAGTGCGATGTCAAATGGATGGGTAGAAAAAAAATCTCTTAAGAGCTGGATGGAATGCAATATTTTACCAAATTGATGCTGGTGAAGAGCTTGTTCAAAATCTTCCCGAGACCAAATGAATACCTCATCGATATCCGGGTTATATTGCAGGAGCTCTGCTGCTGTGCGGCTGACAATCCATGTCAAATGGCAATCGGGGTAGCTTTGTTTGAGGTTATGAGCAACGGTTGTCGCGTGCAGGACATCGCCGATTGAACTTAGGCGGACAATGAGAATTCGAGCATGACTCAGCATAAAAAAACTCCTGGCTTTCCTTTGATTTTGTTCGTATAAGACGGTGCTAAAATAATATTTTAGCACGACCGGCAGAAAAGAGCAAAACGAATTTAACTATAATAAATGAGACAGAGTATGGTACAATAAAAAGATAGTCTAAAACAGACGAAAGGGAAGAAAATCATGATTCAGGATTTGGAAATTCGTTCCTCAGCGAATGATGCAGCTTATAATCGTGGCTGGAAATACTATCAAAACGGAGCGGTAAAAAACTTACGAAAATTAGATGATAATCGTTATGCGGCCGAAGTTCATGGCAGTGAAGTATATGAAGTCGAGGTTGAGTTAAGTCATACTGGAAATTCCGTCGACCATTATGAATGTGACTGTCCTGCATATATGTTATATGATGGTGCATGCAAACATATTGTGGCTGTACTCAAGAGCGTTCAGGCGGAGCAGCAAAAAGCACAAAATGAATCCATCAAGTTCTCACCGGGAGCAAAGACGATTTTTTCTCTATTTGCAAATGCGGCAAGTTCCAATGAAACAAATATTGAGCAACAGCTCCGACTTGAACCAAAGCTTTATTTGACGCAAGAATACAATAAAATAACAGCTTGGCTTGAATTTCGTATTGGCTGTGGCCGTTTTTATGTGCTCCGGAATATCATTGAATTCATAACGCAGATGAATTCTGGCTCCACCATTGTTTTTGGACGCGAACTCAGTGTACATCCAGAAACAGATCGGTTTGATGAATTTTCAGAAAAGCTTTGGGATCTCATTCGCATGGCCTATGATGATGACCGAAGCATTACTTCTTATAGTTCGTATTTTCGTTCTTCCTACGGAGCTAGTACTGTTTTTGAGCAAAAGAAATTTAAGTTGTCTCCGACGAATATGGCCAAATTTTTTGCGATTATGGGAGACCGGGAATTTGAATGTGTAGTCAATGATTTTAAAGAACAAAAAATTCATGTGGAAAAAGGCAGGCCAGACTTAGGTGTAAAGGTAGTAGATCGTTCTTTTAACGGTATTTTGAGCCTTGAAGGCGGGCCGCTTATCAATATCGACCCACAATACCGATATTTGCTTTATCGACAAAGCCTGATCTATGAAGTAGACCCTGAATTTTCTCGCAGCTTGAAGCCTTTGCTCGAAACTTTT
>CBDTTM010000042.1:0-16211 GCA_965363355.1 uncultured Selenomonadaceae bacterium
AGGGGGCATTGCGCAGCCTTGAAGCGAGGATCTACTTGGGGAGGTGCGGTGCCCATGAAGCTGGCGGCAAGTGATTTTGATGGGACGCTTTATAAAGAGCAAGGGATTTGTGCAGAAAATGTCTTGGCAATAAAAAACTGGCGGGCAGCCGGACATAAGTTCGGCGTGATAACTGGCCGGGACTATGGAATGCTTTTGCCGCAGCTGCGCCATTTTGGTGTTGAAGATGATTTTTCTATTTGCAATAATGGGGCGATCATTTTCGATGGCAGCGGCAAGCTCTTGTATCAAGCCGAGATTCCGGCAGATTTATTCGGGCGGATTGCCAGTCAGGCTTGCGTGGAGAAAAGTCTGCATATAGCGTTTTCCCAGGCGGATCGGACTTGTTTGTATCGAGAAAGAGAACGGTCCTGGATCTTGCGGGAAGCAGTGCAGTGGGGCTTTCAGGTGGAGCGGATTGAGCTGGAGGAGATTGCTAAACTGCGGGCAGTGCAGCAGATATCTTTGGGCTTTGATGATCTTAAAGAGGCAGCCCTATGCACGCAGATTTTGAATCGTGATTTTGGCAGGCAGATCAGAGCGTATCAAAATCGTGGCAGTGTTGATGTCACGCCGGCTTTTGTCAACAAGAGCCAGGGAATAGAGACTTTATTAGAAAAAATGTCGTGGGGCACAGGGACCGAGATCTATGCGATTGGTGATGAAACCAATGACTTGCCGATGATCCGGGCCTTCTCGGGCTATGCAATCGCTTCGGCCAGAGAAGAAATCCGGCAGGAAGCCAAGAAAACATTTTTGAACGTGGGAAGTATGCTGCAAGAATTTATATAAGGGTGATCGTTCAGGCATGACTTTGTTTAGAAAAATTACCTCCTCACGGGGGTGGGGAGGTAATTTTGTTCGCTTGCATGAGAAAAAGGATGTTCTTATTTAAATCTAAAAAAGAAAAGGATGCGGAGATAAATGAATATGAAAAAAAGCATGGCGGCAATGATTTTAGGAATGGGCCTTGGTTTTTCCACAACAGCAATGGCGGCAGCTGCGGACAGTTTCACGGACGTACCGAAAGACCATTGGAGCTATCAAGCTCTTGATGTACTAGCAAAAGATGGTATCATCGAAGGCTATACGGATGGAACGTTCCAAGGAAATCGCGCCATGAGCCGTTATGAAATGGCGGTCATCATAGCTAAGGCAATGGGCAAGACGGGCTCAATCAGCGATCAAGCAATCCTTGAAAAATTAGAACGGGAATATGGCAGCGAGCTGTCAGCGCTCGACCAGAAAATCGATGCGGTGGATAAAAAAGTCGACGCGACCAATGCACGTATCGATAATGTGAAGATCACAGGATTTGTGCGCACGCAATGGGACAGCGATAAAACCGATGATGCTGCGGCTTCGACTTCGACAAACAATAATGACAATAAACGCTTCTATATGGATCTGGAAGGAGAAATGAAGGTTGCTGAAAATTGGAAAGCGAAATTTCAAAGCGAGACCAATCGTCATTATTCTCATAACGATGCTACAGGCAAAACGCATAAAGGCCAAGATGGCACGGATACGGGAACGTTCCAAAGAATTTGGGTTGACGGCACACTTGCCAACAACTGGTATGTAAACATTGGGCGCAAATGGAGCGGTATCGGCTATCAGAATATGCTGCAAGGCAGTGAAACCGATGGAATTCAATTCTGGCACCCGATGACTAAAGATATCATGGTCAGCGGCTGGTATTTTGCTCCGACCTGGGATGGGGCGGACTATGATTTATACGGGGTCAATTTCTTTGGCAAGGTCGCTAAAAATCTCGAAATGAATGTTGCCTATGGGCAGGCCAACAAAGAAAAATGGTTTGGCGATAAATATGCGGCAGTTGATTTGCGTACACAGGTGCTCAAGAACGTCAAATTGACAGGCACGTATGTCTGGACTGGAGCGAACAAGGATAATACGGATAAGGCAGTTCGCATCGATTATAAGGATACGAATCTTAAAAATGTAGGTTCGTTTGGTGCCTATGCGCGGTATGTGAATTATGGTGCCAACGGGGATGTCGGGCATGATGATGAATGGGGCTCTTTGCCAAGCAATATGAAGGGCTGGATCCTCGGACTCAAATATGTGCCTTGGCAAAATGTAGAATGGCAGACGTTGTACTCGAAACAAAAAGTCAATGTCAATTCCACCAATGATAATAGAAAGTTATTCCGGACAGAACTCGATTTCCATTTCTAAAATTAAATGAGGACTTGGTTTAGGCGGCATTTTCATGCCGCTTAAATCATAAGTTTTGGCAGAGCTTGCTCAGGGCGAAAGCTAGTGTGAGTGAACTGCTTATTTTGGTTGGATTTTTAGCGGGAATCTGTATAAGGCGTTTTGGCAAAGCTATAAAAGTGCAGCCAAAGCAGCCCGGTCAGTTGGAGGAGGAAAAAGAATGCTTTGCAAAGATAAATTGACACGTGCGGTATTGTTTGCTGTTTCGGCGGGGGTTTTTGCCTTGCCCTTGTCGTTTGTACAGGCAAGTATGCCGGCGGTGAGCATTGTTTCAAGGGCAGAAGCGGCGCAAACTATTTCTAAAGTTGTTGTATTGACGGGGAGCCTGCAAGATGAACTTGGGTGCAGCAAGGACTGGGACCCCACTGCGGCTAAAAGCCAGATGACGGACATGGGAAACGGGCACTATGTACTTAAAGGCCAGCTTCCCGCCGGCAATTATGAGTTTAAAATCGCCATCGGCGGCAGTTGGCAGGAAAATTACGGCGCGGCAGGTAAAGCAAATGGGGCGAATATTGAACTTCGACTTAAAGCGGCGCATGAGGTGACCTTTGATTACGATGAAGCCACACATCTCGTGACCTATTCCTATGCAGGAGCGGAAGCAGAAGCGGCAATTGATGCGAAAGAGAAGCATCAACGAAAAATCGTGGTTGCAGGCAATATGCAAAAGCTTCTTGGGGCAGGGAAAGATTGGGACCCATCGGATATGAAGACCCAGATGAAAGATCTTGGACATGGGTTTTACAGCTATACGATTCAGCTGCCAGCAGGGCAATATTCCTATAAAGTGGCGGTAAATGGAAGCTGGTCAGAAAACTATGGCCTAGGTGGCAACGCAGATGGCGCCAACATGCAGTTGACGCTAGACAAGCCGCAAGCCTTGACGATTTACTATAATGACAGCACCCATCAGATCAAGGATACGAGCACATACACACTTTTGCCCGAAGCAAAGCTTCCTATGATTGCCGGAGATTTGATGGATACGGCTAAAGGTGAGGCTGTTTTGCGCGATACGATGCTTGACCAATTCTACACGACGACGCTTGATGCCAAGGCGGGGACCTATCAAGCAGCCATCATGCAGTCGGGAAAAAAGGTGATGGCGCAGCCGGTGACGCTGGTGCGAGATGGGAAAATCAAGATTTATTTTGATGCAAAAAGCAAAAAGATGAGCATTGATGATGGCAGCATCCACGAGGATAAGCTTTATCATAACAGCTGGGAGGCAGCGAGCCGGATGCCATTTGAGGCCATCAAAGCAGGTGATTCGATTTCTTTATCGATTCGCGGGCAAAAGGGAGATATCAAAAAAGCGCAGCTGATTTTGCGCAAAGCCAAGATCACAGCTAATGGCGGCGATGAATATAACGTCGACTACGCAGCGGGAACGACTACTGTCTACGATATGGATTTTGCCGCGACGGAAAAGGACACAGATGTCTGGAGCAAAAAAATCGAAATCGATGACAGTGGAATCTATGGCTATACATTTTTGCTCAATGGAGTCAAAGAATATGGTGATGATGCCAAACCGGGCGGAACTGGGATGGTTTTTATCAGAAATGCCAAGCCGTTTGAGCTAACCGTCTATAAAGCCGATTATAAGACGCCGCAGTGGGCGAAAGAAGCGGTTGTGTATGCTGTATTTCCGGACCGCTTCTATAATGGCGACAAAAATAATGATAACGCCAAGCAAAATGCCCGGGGCAGTCAGCCGATACAGCATAAGGCGTGGACGGATCTGCCGGCAAATTACAGCCGGACTCCGGCAGCTGATGGCGATAAATATGAATGCAATGATTTCTTTGGCGGTGATTTAGCCGGAATCACGCAAAAACTCGATTATATCCAGTCGATGGGCTTCAATGCGATTTATCTCAATCCCATCATGGAAGCGGCGTCGAATCATCGCTATGATACCGTCAACTACGGTCGCATCGATCCTTTTTTGGGAACGCAGAAAGACTTTGATGAACTGATTGCGCAAATGAATAAACGCGGTATGCGTCTCATCATGGATGGGGTGTTCAACCACGTCGGCGATGACTCGATCTATTTCGATCGTTATGGGAAATACAAGACAGTCGGCGCCTATGAATACTGGTCGCGTGTGTATGATTTGATGAATACGCGGCATATGAAAGAGGCAGAAGCGCAAAAAATGGCGCGTGCATCGCTGGTCGCCGAAGGACAGGTATTCAGTCCATACCACTGGGAGAACTGGTTTGAGATTAAAAACCAGAAGGGCCATGATGAAATGGGCGATAAATATGAGTATCATGATTGGCAGGGGTATGCAAGCCTCGTGCCGTTCAAAGATTATCCAGCCAGTGCATCATCACCTGTCAAAGATGAGCCTAATCAGCTCAATAATATCGACTTGGACAACTATCTGATTTATGGCGATGATGCAATCATCACAAGCTGGTTCAAAAAAGGCTTGTCGGGCTGGCGTTTTGACGTTGCTAAGGAAGTTCCACCGGAATTCTGGGGGGCTGTTCGCACGAAGGTCAAAGGCATGAAGACGCAAAATGGAGATGACCCTCTGCTTCTCGGCGAAATCTGGCAGGATGGGTCGCAGTTTCTCACGGGAGATCAGTTTGATTCGGTCATGAACTATAAATTGAGCTTTGCTCTGGGGGATTTATTCCTGGTCAAAGGCGATGCGAAAGCCGCCGATGATGAGCTCAAGGTTTTGCAGCAAAACTATCCGAAGGAAGCTCTGTATGATCTGATGAATATTGTCGACTCACACGATGTCGTTCGGGCGATCTATAAGTTCGGCGGCGGAAAAGATAATATAGCACAGGCGAGCCTTCAGGATTTTGACTATGATCTGGGTAAGACGCGCCTTAAGTTATCCGCCATTTTCTTGATGGGTTATCCGGGAATGCCGACCGTTTATTATGGTGATGAAGCCGGGCTTTACGGCAGCAGCGATCCAGATAATCGTCGAACCTATCCATGGGGCAGCGAAGACCAGGATCTTTTAGGCTTCTATCAAAGGGTCATCAAGGTCAGAAACGATCATAAAGCACTCTTTGCCCATGGCGATGTCTTTACCTTGAAAGCAGATGGGGATGTGTATATTTATGGACGAAGCGATTCAAGTGAGGCTGGGGTAGTCGCGATCAATCGCGGGGCAGCGTGCGAACAGGTCATTGCCGTGCCGCAATTTGCCGATGGAACCGTATTTAAGGATGCCCTTGATGAAACTTATTTTACCGAAGTCACTGGCGGAGCGCTTTCTTTGCAACTAGAGGCTGGGAAGGGCAGGATGCTCATCAAGGAATAAGTGCATTTGTCACAGAAGCTGGGAAAAGTCCCTAAAGGCTTCGAATCTATTGAAGCAGCAAGGATTCAATGCTAACATGGAACTTGTAAGCAAGGGATTCCCAAGAGATAAAATGTCGGATTTGAGGCCTGAATCCGGCAATCGATAAAAAATAAACAATTGTATGGGAGGACTTTATGATGGACAAGAAATTTTCTGTAGTAGTAGCGGGCGGCGGCAGTACCTTTACGCCGGGAATCGTCATGATGCTTTTGGCAAATTTGGAGCGTTTTCCTATCCGTAAATTGAAGTTTTATGACAATGATGGTCAGCGTCAAGAAACGGTAGCCAAAGCTTGTGAAATCATCTTGAGGGAAAAAGCCCCGGAAATTGAATTTTTGGCGACAACAGATCCCGAGGAAGCCTTTACGGATGTCGATTTCATCATGGCGCATATCCGGGTCGGTAAATATGCAATGCGTGAACAAGATGAAAAGATTCCGCTCAAATACAATGTACTCGGACAGGAAACCTGCGGACCGGGCGGCATATCTTACGGGATGCGTTCGATTGGCGGCATCATCGAAATCATCGATTACATGGAAAAATATTCACCGAATGCTTGGATGCTCAATTACTCCAATCCAGCAGCAATCGTTGCCGAGGCCACGCGTAAGCTAAGACCAAACGCGCGCATCCTCAACATATGCGATATGCCGATCGGCATTGAACGCCGCATGGCAGCAATTGCTGGCCTCAAATCACGCAAGGATATGGAAATTCGTTATTATGGATTGAACCACTTTGGTTGGTGGACGAGCATCCGCGATCACCAGGGCAATGACCTCATGCCAAAGATTCGCGAGCACGTAGGAAAGCGCGGCTATAATCTCGATGATCCAGAATTCAAAGCAGATTCGAGCTGGACCGTCACCTACGATATGGTCAAAGAATTCTATCAGCTCGATCCAAACACATTGCCCAATACCTATCTTAAATACTATCTTTGCCAAGACGAAGTTGTCGAACATGCAAATCCGGCGCATACAAGAGCCAATGAGGTCATGGAAGGCCGCGAAAAGACCGTGTTTTCGGAATGCCGTCGCATAGCAGCTGCTGGCACAGCCGCCGATTGCGGTTTTGAAGTCGACGAACACGCCTCATACATCGTCGATTTGGCCAGAGCGATTGCCTATAATACCAAGGAAAGAATGCTGCTCATCGTTGAAAATAATGGTGCAATCGAAAACTTTGAGCCGACGGCTATGGTCGAGATTCCTTGTATTGTCGGCTGCCAAGGTCCAGAAGCTCTGACGGTTGGGAAAATCCCGCAATTTCAAAAGGGGCTCATGGAGCAGCAGGTCTCCGTAGAAAAACTGGTTGTAGAAGCCTGGGCAGAAGGTTCTTATCTTAAATTGTGGCAGGCGATTACTTTGTCAAAAACAGTTCCAAGTGCCAAAATAGCCAAGTGCATTCTCGATGATTTGATTGCAGTGAACAAGGCGTATTGGCCGACATTGAAATAAGAAAAAACCTTTGGGAACGGCTGCTAGCGCGGCCGTTTTTTTCTTTGCCTGCTTATAACTTTCATTTATCAAAAAGAAACTGAAAACCGATTTAATTTATTCATAGAACGCCTTGACAGTGTTATGAAAAAGCAATACAATAAATTTAATCCCTACTATTTTGATAAGGATAGTTAGAATTAGTGATATTATGATAATTATAGAATCAATATGAAATATAAGAGGTGCAAAAAATGGCAGAAAAATTGTTGGCGATTTCCGGCTTGCATGCCGGTGTAGAAGACAAGGAAATCCTTAAAGGTCTTGATTTGGAGATCAATAAAGGTGAAGTGCATGTAATCCTTGGACCAAATGGTTCAGGAAAATCGACGTTGATGAACGTTATCATGGGGCATCCCAAATACGAAGTGACGGAAGGTTCGATTTCTTTTGAAGGCGAAGACCTCACGGCACTTAAGACATTTGAACGTGCAAGAAAAGGTCTCTTTTTGTCGTTTCAGAACCCGGAAGAAATTCCTGGCATTACGGTGGAAAATCTTTTGCGTACAGCAAAAAAATCCATCAGCGGCAAAAATGTAAAAATTTTGGCGTTTAAAAAAGAACTCAAGCAGATGATGGAAAAATTGCAAATGGATCCATCTTATGCAGAACGTTATATGAATGTCGGTTTTTCCGGCGGCGAGAAAAAACGCAATGAAATTTTGCAGCTCTTGTTGACCAATCCGAAACTGGCTTTGCTTGATGAAACAGATTCCGGTCTTGATATCGATGCCGTCCAGATCGTTTCTGCTGGGGTAAAACATTTTCATAACGAAGAAAATGCCTGTTTGATCATCACCCATAATTCCAAGATTCTCGAACAGTTAAGTGTCGACCGCGTCCATATTCTGATGGGCGGCAAGATCATTCAGACAGGAGGAGCATCTCTTATCGAAGAGATCAATGCCAAAGGCTTTTTGCATTTGCAAGAAAATTGATCGGTGGCCTGTAGGTCATTTTAGATAAGTGAGGTGTGCTATTTTATGGAGAAGAAAAAAACGTTTGTCGAAGACATTGAGCGCAGTCTTTATGATATAAAAAATGAGGATCGGCCGATTTACAAGACCGATCAGGGTTTGACCGAAGAAATCATTCGCAACATTTCCCGGGAAAAAAACGATCCCGAATGGATGCTCGATTTTCGTTTGAAATCCTTGGATGTGTATTGCCGTACAGCGCTGCCATCCTGGGGGCCATCGCTTGAAGAACTGGATATGAACCAGATTGTCACCTATGTAAAACCAAATGCCAAAATGACTGGCAATTGGAAAGAAGTACCGGAAGATATCAAAGACACCTTTGACCGTCTGGGAATTCCTGAGGCAGAAAAAGAATCTTTGGCTGGCGTTGGCGCTCAGTATGACTCAGAAGTCGTTTATCACAGCGTCAAACAAGAACTTGTTGAACAAGGCGTAATCTATACCGATATGGAAAGTGCGCTTCGCGAGCATGAAGATATCGTCAAAGAGTATTTCATGAAGCTCGTACCGCCGAAAGACCATAAATTTACGGCACTGCATGGAGCTGTTTGGTCTGGCGGGTCCTTTGTCTATGTACCAGAAGGCGTACATGTCGATATCCCGTTGCAATCGTACTTCCGTTTGAATTCGCCAGGTGCTGGCCAGTTTGAACACACGTTGATCATTGTTGAGAAGAATGCGAGCCTGCATTTCATCGAAGGGTGTTCGGCGCCTAAGTACAACGTGACGAATCTTCATGCCGGCTGTGTGGAGCTTTACGTAAAAGAGGGCGCACGCCTTCGTTACTCGACCATTGAAAACTGGTCACGCAACATGCTCAACCTTAACACCAAACGCGCCCTTGTAGAAAAAGATGGCTTGATCGAATGGGTCTCCGGGTCGTTTGGCTCACATATATCGATGCTCTATCCTTGCAGCATTTTGCATGGTGAGCGCGCTAAAGCAGAATTTACTGGTGTCACTTTTGCATCAAAAGGGCAGACACTTGATACCGGGGCAGCTGTTATCCATGCTGCGCCGCATACATCGTCCAATATCAGCACACGTTCCATTTCCAAAGATGGCGGCGTCGTTGTATATCGCGGGGCGATCAAGGTTACGGAGAATGCGCATCATGCGAAGTCTTCGGTTAACTGTGAATCGCTGATGCTCGATGATCGTTCACGCTCCGATACTTTGCCTGTTATGGATATTGCCAATGACGAGGTAGATATCGGACATGAGGCCAAGATCGGCCGCATCAGCGATGAAGCCGTATTTTATCTCATGAGTCGTGGCATCAGCGAAGAAGAAGCCAAGGCAATGATCGTTCGTGGCTTCGTTGAACCGATTGCCAAGGAATTGCCGCTGGAATACGCGGTTGAGATGAACAATCTCGTCAATATCGAACTCGAAGGCGTAATGGGATAGGAGGATGACTGAAATGACAAACACAAATACGGTATTGAATCCTATTCCGATGCGGACCTGGCGCTGGCTTGGTGTAAATGAAACCAAACTGGTCGGTAAGATCCCTTTTGGTAAAATAGGAAATTACAATAAAAAAGTACTGCAAGATGATAGTGCAGCGATAGTTCCAATTGCACAGCTGCCCAAAGAATTGGCTGCTTATGCAGCTAAGGCAGATGGCACAGTCAGTGAAGAGACAAGTCGTCTTGCTGAGACTGAAAATAACAGTGGGTATTATATAGAAATTCCTGCGGGTGAAAAACTCGCGGCACCAATTGAACTCAAATATGATCTTGATCAAGAAAATCCAACCTTGGTCGATCGCCATTTCATCGCAGCCCGTAAGGGGAGCGAATCAACGATCCTCATCAGCTATACAGGCGATGCATCAGAGGCGTTTCATAACGGGCTGACCCGCGTGTATGCCGAAGCGGGGTCAATCGTACATCTGATCAAGTTACAGCTGCTTGGTGATACCGCAGTTCACATTGATGCAGTGAGCACGTATGCAGAAAAAGATGCAAAGATCGAATTCACGACCATTGAGCTCGGTGCGGCGGAGTCCATCACCAGTCTTAAGACGAATTTGGCTGGAGATCAAAGCACGGCGGATATCCAATCGATTTATTTCGGCGATGGAAAACGCAAGATCGACATGAACTATGTTCTTCGTCATGAAGGCAAGCAGACTGATGGCTCGATGCAGGTCCATGGGGCATTGCTCGACCATAGCTCGAAGACCTTCCGTGGAACGCTCGATTTCATCAAGGGCACAAAGGGCTCTGTGGGCCGCGAGGCGGAAGAAATCGTTCTCTTGAGCCCGTCGGTACGCAACCGTTCCGTTCCCCTCATGCTCGCAGGCGAGGACGACGTGGATGGACATCATGCCGTCAGCGTCGGTAAAATGAATGAAGAGAAATTGTTTTATTTGATGTCGCGAGGCCTCAGCTTGCGCGATGCCGAAAAATTAGTGATAGAAGCATCTTTCCAGCCAGCGCTTGACCGTCTTCCTGATGCTGGAATCAAAGAGCAGATATCGGAATATATTAGGAGGCGACTGGCCCATGTCGAATAAATATCATGCTGATTTTCCTTTGCTGCAGAACCAGATGAATGGCAAGCCTTTGGTTTATTTGGATAATGGTGCGACGACCCAAAAACCGCAGGCTGTTATCGATGCAATGGAAAACTATTATAAACGATTCAATGCCAATCCGCATCGCGGTGCGTATGACCTTAGCGTAAAGGCCACAGAAGTCTATGAACACGCTCGTAAACGCGTCAAGACCTTCATCAATGCCGAACATGGCTATGAAGTCATCTTTACGAAAAATGCGACAGAGTCGTTGAATCTGCTTGCCTATAGCTATGGTATGGCCTTTATTGAAAAAGGTGACGAAATCGTCATCACCATAGCAGAACACCATAGCAATCTCGTGCCTTGGCAGCAGGTTGCCAAGGTAAAGGGTGCCATTCTTAAATATCTGTACCTCGATGCTGACGGCAAGATTCCGGCAGATGAGATTGAAACCAAAATAACGGAAAAAACCAAAATCGTGGCATTTACGCAAGTGTCTAACGTTTTAGGCATCATCAATCCTATTGAAAAAATCATCGCCAAAGCTCATTCTGTCGGCGCGGTTACCATTGTCGACGGATCGCAGAGCGTGCCGCATATGAAAGTCGATGTGCAGGCTCTCGATATCGATTTCCTCGTTTTTTCGGGGCATAAAATGCTTTCGCCTATGGGCATCGGTGTTTTGTATGGCAAAGAAAAACTTCTTGATAAAATGCCGCCGTTTCTTTGCGGCGGCGATATGATCGAATATGTAGAAGAGCAGGATACGACATTTGCTCCTTTGCCGGCAAAATTCGAAGCTGGAACGCAAAACGTCGGCGGTGCCGCAGGTCTTACGGCGGCTATCGATTATCTGTCAAAGGTCGGTTTTGCTGAAATCGAACGCGTTGAAAATGAACTCGTAGCCTATGCTGTGCCTAAGCTGCAGGCGCTTCCGTATATTGAACTTTATGGTTGTAACGATTTGTCCGTCAAGACGGGCGTAATCACGTTCAACGTCAAAGACATCCATCCGCATGATGTCGCATCGGTGCTTGATGCCGATGGCGTCGCAATCCGCGCCGGACATCACTGTGCGCAGCCCTTGATGAAATTTCTCAAGGTCAATGCGACCTGCAGAGCAAGCTTTTACTTTTACAATACCAAAGAAGATGTGGACCAGTTTATCGAAAGCTTGTCTCATGTGAGAGGAGTTTTAGGATATGGATCTTAGTTCCATCTATACGGAATTGATTGCCGAACACAGTAAATCGCAGCATAATAAACGCCATTTGGTAAATCCTACCGCAGTCCTCAAGGGCAGAAACCCTAGCTGCGGCGATGAAATCACTTTAGAGGTCGTTCTTAAAGACGGCGTCATCGAGGAAGCTGCCTTTACTGGTATCGGCTGTGCGATATCCCAGGCATCGACGTCGATCATGATCGATCTCGTACAGGGACAAACGGTGGAACAGGCACAAATCTTGATCGATACGTTTCTTGGCATGATCAAACGTGAAATCAAGGACGATGCCGATTTAGAGATTCTGGAAGAAGCCAGTGCACTTAAGAATATTTCCAATATGCCGGCTCGCGTGAAGTGTGCAGTATTATCTTGGCACACATTGGAGTCTGTCATAAAAGGTGAAAAAGATAATTGATCCGATAGAAAGCCAGTCAGCGCCATTAAAGATGATGCTGACTGGCTTTTTTTATACAAAAATGAATCCATTCATTTTTGTATTGACAGGGCTCAATCTGCTCTATACAATATAAGTGAATGTATTCATTTATGAATACATTCACTTATAAAGGAGATGACATCATGTTTATACCAATGGATAAAGAGTTAAAAGTTGCGACACTTGTTTGCCCGGGCGTATTTTTGCCGGATATAGTCAATGCACATACCGCGTTCAGCTTGTCGCCAAATGCCAAGACCTATTTAGTGTGGAAGGACCTTGCGCCTTTTGCAGCCTATAATGGCTGGCCGATGGCTGCGACGACTACCTTTGAGCAATGCCCAGAGGTAGATGTACTGCTTGTGGGCATGATGGCCCCTGACAGCGCAGCAGATCCCGAGGTGCTTGCCTTTATTGAACGGCAGGCCAAACAGGCTAAGGCAGTTATCGGAATATGCTATGGCGTTTTAGTGCTTGGCAGCGCCGGATTATTGACTGGCAAAAAAGCAACTTCCAACTTCTCGGTGGGTGAGGACTTGCGTGAATTTGGTGCGGAGCCTGTACTCACGAGTGAAGTCGTCGTCGATGGAAATCTGTATACAGCTGGCCCTGCACACGGCTGCTTTGAAGCGGCCATTGAAGTATTGACGGCGCTGCGAGGCCCTGAAACTGGTAAGATGCTCGAACTTATGATGGAATACAATCCGCATCCTAAATTCAAAGTAGGCAGTCCTCTTATTGCAGGAGAAGAACTTGCTCAAAAATTCTTCAGTGAAGGTGCTGGTCGGACGCATGTATATATGGAAGCGGCTCGTCGTGGCTACAAAATGATGAACGCCGATTGAACGTAAAATAGCAAATAGGTCATCTGCCAACCGCTGTGATTGGACAGATGACCTATTTTGTTTGAATAAATAGGGTTTTCTTTAATTGTGTTCTAATCAGCCAAACCGTTTAAAAACAGTTCTAATTTATAGGTGAGATTTTCCTTAAAGGAAAGAGAAGAGTGGCTTGTCGCTGCTGATTTGATGAGGCCCATGAAGGTTTCGATGATCATTTCTGTAGGAATGCCCTTTTTGAATTCGCCTTTTTCCTGGCCCTCCTCGATGATATGGCTGAGGATGCTTTTGAACCCGGGGCCATGTGGCGGCTGCTTAAAGCCAAGATGTTTGACGCAGAGCTCGAATAAGGGACGATTGTTATCGTATATCGTTCCTAAGATTTCGAGAATTGCCGAAATTTTTTCCCGCGAAGATTTTTTTTCGGCTTTCATTAATTTTTCCAGCGGTTTTTGCACTTCACTGAATTTTTGCATCAAGACATATTGAATGATGGCGTCTTTTGATTCAAAATAATTATAAAAGGTGCCGGTACCAAGGTCAGCCGCTTTGGTAATGTCACTGATGGTCGTTTCTTCAAAGCCTTTTTCAACGAATAGCTGCATGGCGAGTTCAACTAGCTTGTTTTGTATACATATTTTTTTTCGGTCTCGGCGACTCATAGTGTCGTTCATAGGGAATCCTCCAGAACATAAGAATATAATTTATTATATATGAATTCTTGCGGAATGAGAAGTTTTGTGAAAAGAGCAGGTTGGTTCAAAGAAAATTTAAAGAAAAAACAAAGAGAAAGAAAAGATAAGGACGATATACTAAGAATATGGAAAAGGGTTGAGTTTTAACATACTAAACGAAATGAGGCGTTGAAGAAAATGAAAAAAATATCCATGTTACTCGTGCTGGTTTTGATGTTGGCATTGTCAATAGCGACGGTAAGTGCAGATGAACGTCATCCAGAAGGAGCACCGCAGCAGCAAATGCAGCAGCTTCCACCACAAGATCAAGGACAACAGCCTGGCCCTGATGGACATCCTGATCAAGGACAACAAGATCCTAATCATCCAGATCATCCAGAACAAGGCCCTAATCAATAAGCCTTGAAAATACTGCCTATAAAAAAAAGCCCCGTTGTGGGCTTTTTTTTATAGGCAGTATTCAATGACCGTATCTTGCCCGGCCATGACTTTGGCTCCGATAAGCGGGTGGAAAGCGGTTACTTTTTCGGGATTGACAATTAAAACCGGCGAAGTCATATTTATATTTTTTGCCTTGATTACCTGCTGATCGATTTTTATGATTTTTGTTCCAGCCGTTACTTGGTCGCCAGCCTTGTGCAGAGCTTCAAGGCCAGCTCCATTCAAAATGATGCTGTCGAGCCCAACGTGGACCAGTACTTGAATGCCGCTGGGAGTTGTAATCGCAAAAGCGTGCTTGGTTTCAAAAAAGAGGGTAATCTCACCATCGCAGGGGGCTAAAACCGTATCGCTTTCAGCCAAGATGGCAAGACCGTCACCGGTAAGCTTCTCAGCGAAGACCGGATCAGGCACGTCTTTGAGTTCCTGGGTTTGACCGGAAATTGGAGCAATGATTTTAAGGATTTGGTTTGTATTGGTTGTAAGATTCATAGCAGCATGAGGGTCAAAAACATCTTTTCCCCGCATATTCACCTTCCTTTGCGTGAATTTGTGAAATATTCTTATATCTATTGTACTTCTTGTCGGCAAGGCCGACAAGTTATTTTTCACGAAACTGGTTTACGGAATATTTGGGATGGATTTGGCTATAGCCGTGTGCTTTATGATATCGGAAACCTTTTGGTCCATTTCCAAGGATTGTTTGTGCAGTGATTCGGCGGATTCTAAAGAAGCAATATCATCTTCAGCGATCCCTTTGGCAAAAAGCTGCCAAGCATCGATGGAAAGCTCATCGGTAGCCAAACGCAGTTCATGCAGATGTTTAGCTCCAGCGGGAACTTCGATGGCCTTTAGCTTATTATCGCGCCCCATGATTCCCGGGATAATATCGCTTTCAATGAATTTGCTGATTTTTTGTCGTTGGTCGTTGCTTAGCTCATTTGTTTGGTGAGCTGCGATTTTTTTGAATTGGAGCTGCTGTTGACTGAAAAAATTATTGTAATCATCGACGAGTTTTTGTGTCGAGGCGACATAAAGGGTGATGTCGGTATTAAGCGGCTCCCGGATTGTTTTTAGGAAATCCTGATAATTCTTGATATAGGATATTTGCCAGTGACCGCTGTCATCGGCTTCTAATTGGACTAGCAAGGTGAAGTCGGTTTGTGTATAATCCTCACGCATGTCAATTGAAGCAGTAGCTGAATTGCCGTCTTTTTTTATTTCACCGATTTTTTGCAGACTGACATTGCGTATCTGCGAACGTTCGATGAATTCATCGAAATCAATTCCAAGCTGTTGTCCTTTGAGCAAGGATGTACTAGCCGGGGAATCCCACGCGTTGTTTTCGATATAAGAATCGAAGGTATTCATCATGCCCTTTGTAATGGTGGGTTTCACGAGAACGTAAAATTTCTCGAACAAGGCTTTTGTCGAGGGGGTAAGGTTTTTGTCGTAGGAAAATAAATCCACGGTTAAGTCATCATATGCCTTTGAAACCAGTAAATCCGTATTTACGTATTTATGAAAAGCCGCTTTGTCATGGCTTTTGATGGCGGACTGGACTTGTTGCAGGGCGTATTCAGGGGTCCGGGTATAGATGAAGAAATACCAGGCACAAAGGCCGAGCAGCAAAGAAATGCTGACGATGATCAGCAGGTTCTGCGAGCGGCGTAATTGGCCACGTTCTTCAAGGCGGGCTTTCCATGTAAAATCATCCATAAATTAAAAAACTCCTATTTTGTTCGATGCATTAATTATATCGCAAAATGCCAGGTCTGGGGAGGACGAAAATAAAATAAATAAAATATTGACAGGCATGTTTTTTTTAGATATAATATTTAACGTTAGCAGTACATAATTTTAGATATTGGGGTATCGCCAAGTTGGTAAGGCACGGGATTCTGAATCCCGCATTCGTTGGTTCGAGTCCAGCTACCCCAGCCATT
>CBDTTM010000043.1:0-15296 GCA_965363355.1 uncultured Selenomonadaceae bacterium
ATGACCGTAACGCGCACTACATCATCGAGGGTTTCATCGATAACTGAACCAAAGATGATGTTTGCATCTTCATGTGCGGCTTCCTGAATGATTTCAGAAGCTTCATTGACTTCAAACAAGCTAAGGTTCGGACCACCAGTGATATTAAGCAATACACCTCTTGCACCCTGAATGGATGTTTCGAGCAATGGACTGTTGATTGCAGCCTGCGCAGCCGTTACAGCAGCGTTGTCGCCACTTCCTTCACCAATTCCCATCAGTGCAGAACCCGCATCGCTCATGATGGATTTGACATCAGCAAAATCCAGATTGATAAGACCTGGTACTGCAATCAAATCAGAAATCCCCTGTACCCCTTGGCGAAGTACATCATCGGCAATACGGAACGCATCTACCATAGAAGTTTTCTTGTCGACGACCTGCAGCAAGCGATCATTAGGAATCGTAATCAACGTATCCACATTCGCTTTAAGATTGGCAATTCCAGTTTCTGCTTGTTTGAATCGTTTACGACCTTCAAAAGTAAACGGTTTGGTCACAACACCAACGGTAAGAGCTCCGAGTTCACGCGCGCATTGAGCTACGACCGGAGCAGCACCTGTTCCAGTTCCGCCGCCCATACCAGCAGTGACAAAAATCATATCCGCCCCTTTCAGGACTTCTAAAATCTCCTCACGGCTTTCCTGCGCAGCTTTTTCGCCAATGTCAGGCTTTGCACCAGCGCCCAATCCACGCGTTAATTTTTCACCGATTTGAATGCGTTTAGGAGCCATTGCATGCAATAGAGCCTGTGCATCTGTATTCACGGAAATAAACTCGACGCCTTTTAGTCCGGCAGAAATCATTCGGTTGACAGCATTATTACCACCACCGCCGACTCCTATTACTTTTATTTTGGCAAATTGATCAAGATCCATATCTAATTCCAGCACTATAGCAACCTCCATGATATCGTATTTAATCCACTATTAGAAAAAGGGTTGATTTTTTAAATCATACAAATAAAAATACATACTGAATGTATTTTTCAATAAAAACATTCATTTTCCTTTTTTCTCAGCTTATTTTTTTCATTTATTTACAAAAATCACTGTATTTATTACTTATTTTCACTTTTTCAGAAAATATCGGCGAATAATCGCCAGATTTTGAAAGATTCTTACCCCAAATGCCAGTAATGCTACATAATACAGATCAATCCCTAGGCGATCACCAACATAAACCAAAAGAGCTGCTAGCAATGCATTTGTAAAAAAACCACTGATAAATACGGTATTGTCAAATTTTTCCTCAGCTGCTGCTCTAAGTCCGCCAAACACCGAATCAAGCGATGCCAAAAGAGCTACTGAAAACAATTTTGCATAGGCTAAAGGAATACTCAAAGGGCAAAGAATGCCGAAAACAATCCCGAGAGCTAAGCCAATTACTGCTAAAATCATGGCCGTTCTCCCTCCCCTTTAGCAAACTCTGCATATTTAAAAGTATAGGATCCTTTATACGCCGGAATCCTTACATCTTCCGCCTGCTTTATATTGAGCTGTATGCCCCATACTTTAAGCGTTTCTGCAACTCCGCCACGCATTTTTAAAGAATTTTCCAGATTCTTTGCATCACCGATTGCCAAAATTTCATAAGGAGGCGAAGATCGAACGTTATTTACCGAAAGCGTCGGGCCGGCACAACGAATTTCCGAAGTTCCGATCAAGCGTTGTCCATTAATGGACAACGCTTCCGCTCCAGCTGCCCTCAGTTCATTGATGACCCGCAGAAGATCGTCATCATGAATCAAGTACAAATTGGGATTTTCCCCAGCTTTCGATGCTGTCTTGCTGTCATCAATCGTCACAACAACTCCCGGCCCTTTGACAGGAACCGTTGCGGCCTGCATTTGCAAGTCTTTGGCCGCTTTGGTTTCGGTTTGTCCTCCCGAAACATTTTTCAACGCATTTATTTCCTCTTGCAAACTATCGCGTTCTTTTTCTGTTTGCAAAAGCCGCTCGGATAATTCTTCAACCCGCTGATATGGCAATGTTGATTTCATATCCTGTGTTGTTCTGAACTGTACCGCCAGCATAAATCCCAGCACCATACAGACAAACGCTATAGAGTAACGACCTTGTTTTATCGACAGCATACGTCTTTTCCTCTCTTACTTTTTGAATTTTATAAATGGAGCTGAGTAATTAAAATCAATATATTCGATTGGATATTTCATCGATTTCAAATCAGCCAAAAAATTTTGCGTATTCTTTGCCTTTTCAACCATGCGCTCTGTCGTGCCTAAACGAATCTGCACGCCGCCAGCTGTATAGGCTGTAATATGTTCTGGTTCAGCAACATTGACTTCAGAAAGCTGCCTACGCGAATCTTCATCGAGATATGACAAAAATTCCAAAGCCTTCTGCACCGTGATGTTTTCCACTTGGTCACCAACATAAAGGTCATCGAGGGTTACCCCGGTAATTGCCGGCACCTGCATTGTCTTAAACTTGCGATATGCACTCAACACTACTCCGGTCTGTCCTAAATCCAAAAAGCCATAATTGCAGGCAATTGTTGCAACCGGAACCCGTTCAGTGACAGTGACTTCAAGTGTACTTGGAAACGATCTTCGCACAGTTGCTTGTTCAATGCGCAAATCTTTATTTAAGCGCTGCTGCATAAGACTCGTCGTCAACAAAAACATATTTTCCTGCCCTTTTATTCCAGCAACTTGACGAATTTCTTGTTCAGACACATATTGATTTCCTTTGATGATGACCGACTTCACGATGAAAAACGGAGAATAGACAATCGCTACTGCAAAAACGACTAACACAACCATCCCAATCAGCATAGCTGCTGCCTGTTTGGAAAACACCCGCCGTTTTTCTTGCTGTGGTTCCATAAGCCTTCACCACCTATTGTACATTATTTCCTACGAAAGACCTTATATATAAACCTTGCCCTTATAAAAAGAGCACCTTCTATAAACTAAGAGTTTCTCTAGCTTACAGCTTTACCATTTGAAGTATCTTTTCACATAAATCCGCAAAAGACAAGCCTTTCGCTCTAGCCGCATCCGGAACTAGCGACAATTCAGTCATTCCCGGGCTAGAATTCACCTCTAAGACATATGGCTGATCATCTTCACTGAGCATCATATCTACTCTGGCGATGCCGCTGCAACCTACACCGGTAAACGTCTTTATTGCTAATTTTTGTATTTTTTCAGTCAATGCTGCATCAATTCTCGCTGGAATAATATGATCCGCAGCACCTTGTGTATATTTGCTTTCATAATCATAACGCCCAGAATGCGGCACGATTTCAATGATAGGGAAGGCTTCTTTTGGTTCTGTATTCCAAACGGCAATAGTTAATTCACGCCCTTTGATGAACTCTTCCACCAAAACCTCTTCACTATAGGAAAAAGCCGTCTTCACCGCTTCTTCGATTTCATCGGCCTTTTCTACAATCACAACACCAATGCTCGATCCTTGAGAGGCTGCTTTAACCACCAAGGGCAAAGAAAATTCTGCTGCAATCTCTTTGGACAGATTCCGTGCTTGATCATCGCTATGATAAGACTTCGAACGTGGTGTAGAAATGCCTTTTGCCTCAAAAACTTGTTTGGAGGCGACTTTATCCATTGTAACAGCACTGGCTAACAAGCCTGAGCCCGTATATGGCATCCCGATCATATCGAGCATTCCCTGCAAAGAACCATCTTCACCAAATTTCCCATGAACGGCATTAAAGACAACATCGCATTTTAGTTCTTTAAGCTGTCCGGCTAAATTCGGCGGGTCAAGTTCTAACCCCTTGGCCTTATAACCTTTTTCCAGCAAGGCCTGCAAAATTGCCGCACCAGATCTGCGAGAAACCTCAGCTTCTGCTGAAGGTCCGCCCATGAGTACAATAATATTTTTATCTTTCAACTAAGACCCCTCCTAATTAAGACTCGGCTTCTTGAAGCAAAGCAACGAGCTGTTCTCCGCTGCGATAAATCGTACCAGCACCCATAGACAAAACGAGATCGCCTTTTTGGACAATCGTTTTAAGATACGGCGCTACATCTTCTTCTTTTTCTATATAAACAACATTTTGACCCGTTTGTTTTTTCACTTCTTTTACAATCGTCTCTCCGTCGATACCTTCGATTGGAGATTCTCCTGCAGAGTAAATATTTGTCAAAACCAAAAGGTCTGCTTCTGCAAAGCAGCTCCCATACTCTTTTTGCAAAAGCTGGGTTCTTGTATAGCGATGCGGCTGAAATGCACAAATTACGCGCTGCGGCTTTGTTTGTTTAGCAGCTTTCAGCGTCGTGCTGATTTCTGTCGGATGATGCGCATAATCGTCTACAACCCATACGCCATCGATTTTCCCTTTGGTTTGAAACCGACGTTTTGCACCGTGGAAATAGGAAAATCCTGCTGCAACCTGTTTTAAGGACAAGCCAAGTTCCAAGCTCACAGCCGTTGCAGCTAAAGCATTGAGTACATTATGGCAGCCCGGCACTTTAAGAACAATGCGCCCGAGGTTTTCGCCATCGTGCACGACATCAAACGATGTTCCATCGACATCCGTATGAATATCAACCGCTTGATAATCTGCTTTATGCTCAATTGCATATGAGATATAGCGGCGATCCGATATTTTTGCTATATCCCGGATATTTTCGTTGTCAAAACAAAGAACTGCCAATCCATCTTCTTTCGGCAGATTCTGCAAAAATTGACGAAATGCTTTTCGTATGTTTTCCATACTGCCATAATGATCCATATGATCATTTTCTATATTCGTCACAACGGCAATCTTCGGCAAGAGTTTCAAAAATGACCCATCGCTTTCATCTGCTTCAGCGACAAGATATTTGCCCTGGCCTAGCTTCGCGTTGCTGCCAAGATAATCGACTTCCCCACCGATAATAATAGTTGGCGACACGCCTGCATTGTCAAGAACAACCGCCAGCATCGATGTTGTCGTTGTCTTGCCATGTGCTCCTGCAACAGCAATACCACTTGCAGAATTCATCAATGCCGCTACAATATCCGAGCGATGGAAGATTTTTATGCCCGCCTGTTTCGCCGCTACAACCTCTGGATTATCTTCTGAAATAGCCGTTGAAACAACAATAGCATCAACGCCTTCCACATTTTTAGGGCAATGCCCTTGGAAAATTTTCGCACCTTGTGCTTTTAACTTCTCAACTAATTCAGATCCATGAAGATCCGACCCTGATACAATGTATTTTTTCTCCACCAAAATTTTTGCAATGGCGCTCATTCCCGCGCCCCCGATGCCAACAAAATGAATTTTATTTATATTTTCCAGCAACGACATTTCCCCCTTTTTCATGCCTCATTGCTCCATTTCTATCCTTTTTGAGCTAACTCTATAATCATATCTGCAATATCATCTGCAGCCTTTGGTCGACCGAGTGCCTGGCTGGCAGCGGCCATTTGCTGCAGCTTTTCATCATCTTGCAGCAATTCATCTAAAACAGCGATCAATCTCGTCGCACTGATATCCTTGTTTTTAATCATCACACCTGCACCCTGGTCTGCAAATGCCTTCGCATTGAATTCCTGATGATTTTCCGCTGCATATGGATATGGTATAAGTATCGCCGGGATACCTTTAGCCGTGAGTTCGGCCAATCCCGTTGCACCTGCTCTGAATATCGCTAGATCCGCAATCGCCATAGCACTTGGCATATCGTAAAGGTAAGGTTCCACCAAGATATTGTCCACGCGAGTCAAATCCACACCAGCACCTTCTATTTTTTCAAGAACTGCCGCATACTCCTTTTGCCCAGTTACATGCAAGAACTGTACATGCTCACTTCCGGCAAAATGGCGATGCACGTCGATACAAGCATTATTGATGCTCCTAGCCCCGCGGCTTCCCCCTGAAATCAAGACCGTTTTTTTCTTGGGATCAAGGCCAAAACGAGTAAAGGCTGCAACTCGGTCTGTCTCTAAAACTTCAGCCCGAATGGGATTTCCCGTAAAAACGACTTTATCTGCCGGAAAATTTGCCAGTGCATCTTTACTTCCCACTGCAATCTTCGTCACAAAATGCGATAAAATCTTATTGGTAATTCCGGCGATGACATTTTGTTCCTGTATCAATGTCGGTACGCCCATCAAGCTTGCCGCTAGTAGAATCGGCCCACATACATAACCCCCAGTTCCCACAACGACATCTGGACGGAACTTTTTTACGATTGCATAAGCCTGTCCTATTCCATGGACTGCCCGGCCAATCGTTTTGATGTTTCCCAGTGAAAAGCTTCGCTTGAAACCACATATATCAACCGTCGTAAAAGGCAAACCCTCTTTTGGTATGATATCTGCCTCCAAGCCAACCTTAGTCCCGACATAGAGGATTTCAACATCCTTGATTTTTTTCTGGATGGTCTTTATTAAAGTAACCGCCGGATAAATATGTCCGCCAGTACCTCCACCCGATACGATTATCTTCACTGCAATAACTCCCTGCTCTTTTAAGATGCACCGTTTTTCTCTACAAGGTATTTACTAATTGCTTAAAAGCACGACCACGTTCTTCATACCCTTCAAACATATCATAGCTGGCACAAGCCGGTGACAACAAAACTACCTGCGGCGTCTTTGCTGTTTCATGCGCTTTTTTCACTGCATCTTCCAAAGAATAGCCAGCCTCATATATTTTATCTGCCCCAAAACCAGCAGCCAAAGCGGCTTCTTTGAATCGATCAGATGCCGCACCAACTAGAATCAAATAATCGACGCGCTTACAAACAAGTCCCATGAACTCACTTAAATCTGTATTTTTGTCGTGTCCTCCAGCTAGCAAAATAATGTGTCCAGCAAAGGTCTCCACTGCCTTAATAGCAGATTCTGGATTCGTTGCCTTCGAATCATTGTAATAAGCAACACCATTTACCACTTTTACCGGTTCGATACGATGTTCTACCCCAGCAAAACTCTTTAGCACACGAGCCATTTTTTCGAGCGCTACATCGGCAAAAAATGCGACCATGACCGCAGCCAATACGTTTTCAATATTATGCCCACCTTTGATAAGGATATCATCAACTGGGCAAACTGGATACTGCTGATTTTCCCAAGCAATAACAATCCAGCCATCTTTGACAAAAGCGCCTTGGCTTAAAATTTCTTGGCGACTGAAAAAAGCGACTTGGCTTTTCGTCCGCTGAGCCATTGAACGCGTACGCGCATCATCATAATTGAGTACGAGAAAATCTTCATCTGTCTGTTGTGAAAAAATGCGTTCTTTGACTGACTGATATACATCGACCGATCCATGCCTTGCTATATGATCCGGCGTAACATTGAGCACCGCCGCGATATGCGGATGAAATGCTTCAACGCCTTCTAGCTGATAACTTGAGATTTCCGCAATTGTACAGCCGTCCGTGCCAACTCTAGTGACTTCTTCACAAAGCGGATTGCCGATATTTCCACCCACACCGACTTTTTCATAACGTTCTTTTAAAAGCAGTCCCAAAAGCGTTGTCGTCGTCGTTTTTCCATTGGTTCCAGTTACAGCATAAAGCGGCGCCTGAGCTAATCGATAAGCCATTTCGACTTCGCTTATGACCGCAATTCCTTTTTGCTTTGCTTTTTGCAGTAAAGCAATTCCGATTGGCACTGCTGGTGAAACGATGATACAGTCCACATCCGTCAAAAGAGCCTCCGTTTGCTCGCCTAACGCTAACTCGATACCAACTGCCCTAAGTGCAGCCAAATCATATTTTATGTCGGCTTCCTCTTTGGCATCGGTTAAACAAACTGATGCGCCCATTTTCTTGGCCAGTTTGGCCGCAGCGATTCCACTGATTCCGGCACCAACCACCAAATATCTCCTATTTACAAACTCCACGTTGTCCCCTCCAGCTTAGCTTAACTTCAATATACCTATCGCAATTATACTAAATATTATTCCCACTGACCAGAAAACCCCTACGACCTTGTTTTCCGACCAGCCTTTCAGCTCAAAATGATGATGGATCGGGCTCATCAAAAACACTCGTTTCCCTCTTGTTTTAAAAGACGTTACCTGTATGATGACCGACAAAGCTTCTATAACAAAAATCCCGCCAATCAGCACGAGCAAAATTTCTGTTTTTGTCAAAATGGCAACAGCCGCTAACGCTCCACCAAGAGCCAACGAACCAGTATCTCCCATAAAAACTTTAGCCGGATGGGCATTAAATCTTAAAAATGCAAGCGTCGCGCCAACACTTGCCATGCAAAAAGCCGCCAATTCCATCTTGGCAAAATGCAGACAAACAAAGGTATAGGCAAGCATCGCAACCATAACCGTACCAGAAGCCAGCCCATCGAGTCCATCGGTCAAATTGACGGCATTGGTTGTTCCCACCAATACAAAAAATACCAGTCCGTAATAAAATGGCCCAATGTCGAGCAGCGTTCCCGAAAAAGGGAGCCAAAGCGTCGTCGTTATCCCCAAATAATTGACACCAACATAGGTTACGACCGCGGCCATGAAAATTTGTCCGAAAAGTTTCTGCTTCGCTTTGAGTCCTAAGTTCCGCTTTAAAACAACTTTTATGTAATCATCAACAAAGCCAATGATAAAATGTCCTAGCAGGATGAATAAGGCCAAACCGACCTCAGGATTAAAATTCGAACTCAGGCAGCTGGCAACAAAAATACCAAGCACAATCATGATTCCGCCCATTGTCGGTGTACCCGATTTAGCCTGATGGCTTTTAGGTCCCTCGTCTCTTATACTCTGCCCGAATTTCAATTTGCGCAATGCCGGAATGAATTTGGGTCCAGCAACCAACACAACTGCTGCGGCAATGAGGAATGCATATAACAATACAGCCATAAAAAATAAAGCCTCCTAAAAATTAAAGCAAATCAATGATTTTTTCCATCTGCATGCCGCGAGATCCTTTGAATAAAATCGTATCTCCCGGCTGCAAGATTTTTTGCAGTACCTTTGCAGCATCTGCATGTGAATCACAACTATATACCGACAACAGCCCAGCCGCTTTTGCAGCCTCAGCAATATACTTTCCCATCTCGCCTCTCGTTAAAAGTGCATCTACACCTTTCGCAGCGAGTTCACGACCCACTTGTTCATGCGCTGTTTTTGAAACATTGCCAAGTTCAAGCATATCGCCCATCACCGCAATCTTTCTTCCCTTAGCAACCTCTGCCAAGGTTTCGATTGCCGCTGTCATCGACATCGGACTGGCGTTATATGCATCATTGATTACATGATACTCTTTGACTTTTTTGTATTCAAAACGCATTTTTGTCGCCTCAAAACCATCTAGGCCTTGTTGTATTTCTTCTGCGCTCAAACCAAGGACAAAACCTGTCGTGATTGCCGCCAGACCATTATATATATTATGCCGGCCAACCATCGGCAAAACAAACTTCTCTATAGTTTTACCATAACTACATGAGAATTCCATGGAATTGCCCACGGTATGGATATCTTTTGCCATAACATCAGCCATGGAATCAATGCCAAAAGTGACAACCTTTGCCTTTGCTTTTTCTCTCATTTGCAAAACAAAGGCATTATCGGCATTCAATATGACCGTGCCACTTGGCTCAATCATCTCTACAAGTTCAGCTTTTGCTTTCGCGATATTTTCAAGTGAACCCAAAAGTTCCATATGAGTTTCGCCTACATTCGTAACAATGCCAATCGTAGGCTGTGCAATCTTTGCTAGCGCCTCGATCTGGCCAAAGCCGCGCATGCCCATTTCAACAACAGCTGCTTGATGTTTTGCCTCCAGGCCCAAAAGCGTCAAAGGTAAACCAATCTCGTTATTAAAATTTGCTTCCGTTTTCAAAACGTTCCAGCGCCCAGACAAAGCAGCAGAGGTAAGGTCTTTGGTCGTCGTCTTGCCATTTGAGCCCGTAATCGCCACTATAGGAATAGAAAAACGTTTTCGATAGGCTCTCGCTAAGTCTTGATATGCAAGTAAAGTATCTGAAACCTCAAGAACTGTAGCATCCACATCGGCTATTTTTTCGCTTGCCAGAACACCCGCTGCGCCGGCTTCCACCGCTTTCGCCGCAAAAGCATGTCCATCAAAGCGTTCTCCTTTGAGCGCGACAAATAGGCATCCTGCAGAAATTTGCCGCGTATCGGTCACAATACCACTAAAAGTTGTCGCTACTGTTTTTTTAGGAACAGCTCCCGTTGCTTCTTTTATTTGCTCTATCGTAAAATCAACCATTATTTCACTTTCCCCCTAATGGCTTCACGTGCTACTTCCTTATCATCAAAATGAATGGTTTCTTCTTTTAAGATTTGATAGTTTTCATGGCCTTTGCCCGCAATCACAACGATATCTTGCGGTTTTGCAAGCTCGATAGCCCGAAAAATAGCACTGCGTCGATCCGTAATCTTTTGATGTTCTTTATCCCCTAAAGCTTCTTTTACCCCTTCTTCTACTTGCGATAAAATGAATTCAGGATCTTCCGTCCTTGGATTATCGGACGTTGCAATCACAACATCCGATAACTGTGCTGCGATTTTACCCATGATCGGCCTTTTCGTGCGGTCTCGGTCTCCCCCGCAGCCAAACACAGTGATGATTCTTTTTTTTGCAATCTGACGAGCTGTGTGCAAGATGTTTTCTAGACCATCTGGTGTATGGGCATAATCTACGATAACGCTAAAATCTTGGCCTTCGTCCACGAGTTCAAATCTCCCCGGAACACTTTGAAACGTTTCTAACGTCGCTTTGATTTTCGCTGGTTCGATTTTTTCAGCCAAAGCCGCCCCAACAGCTGCCATGACATTATAAACGTTGAATATCCCCGTAATCTTAAGTTTCAACTCCATTTTACCGAAATCACCCGAAAGCGTAAAATTAGCCCCGCCAGCTGTAACGTCAATCGACGAAGCCGCAATAGCCGCTTTATGTTCAATTCCATAGGTCATATGATGGCAATCCGCTTTTTCCAGCATCGCAGCACCTGCTGCATCATCCGCATTGACCACTGCCGTTTTACCTTTTTTATGATCGCCATCCGTATGCAAAGAAGCAAATAATTTCGCCTTTGCCTGTTTGTAGTTTTCTAATGTTTTATGATAATCCAAATGATCTTGCGTTAAATTCGTAAACACAGCCGTATCAAACTCGCAGCCAATCACACGTTCTTGATCAAGGGCATGTGATGAAACCTCCATAACGACATAGTCCATGCCACGCTGAGCCATCAGCGCCAAAGTCGCTTGAAGATCGACTACATCCGGAGTTGTATTATGGATGGGCAGCACTTCATCTTCAACCATAATCTGGATAGTGCCAATCAAACCTACTTTAAAGCCCGCGTTTCTAAGGATTGCGCGCGTAATATAACTCGTCGTCGTTTTCCCGTTCGTTCCGGTTATACCGATCATTCTCATTTTTCTTGAAGGATAGTCATAAAAATACGGCACAATTACCTTAAGGGCTTTTTTTACATCTTGCACTTTAAGAACACTGACACCTTCTGGTGCTGCAATATCTCTTTCAACCAGCAAAGCTGTTGCTCCTTGCTTAATTGCCTGCGCAATAAAATCATGTCCATCTACGGTAGCGCCTACAATTGCTGCAAATAAAGTTCCTGCTTTCACCTTTCTCGAATCGTGCTCGATTGCTAAAATCTCTTTATCCTCAGCGCCATAAATAACTGCCCCCTCGAGCAGTGCCGACAATGCCTTTATCGTTTTTGCCATGTCTAATTCCTCCCACAACACTCATAATATATCATTTTCGTTCATATTTTTTCATCTTAAACCGTACTATATTATAAACCGTTGTCACCCTTTTTTACAGAGCAAACAAAAAAAAAGTCGCCATAATGCCAAGAAATTTTATTATTTCTCAAATTCTCGGTAAGCATGGTGTTTTTTTAAACAGCAAAAGGCTGCCTCTAGACAGCCCTGTTTGCCAAACATTTCATCATTTTCTATGGTCTACTTCTCTGAAGCAAAATACACCTTATCCGATACTACCATTCCGAGTTGATCGGTGGCAATTGCTTTTATGCGCTGCGGCGCCTTTAATTTTGCAACTTCTAATCGCAATCTTTCATTTTCAGCTTCTATGCGTACAGCCTCTTGTTTAGCCTGTACCAAATCATACCCACGGCTGGCACTCATCCCACTGAGCAAGGTAACTACCATTGCCATGGCCGAAACCACAAGCAACAAAAGCATACACTTTGAGCGCAAACGGGTATTAAGTTGTACTTTTCTTCGCGGTACCGGTTGAAGAACCGGCTTTGCTGGCGAAATCTCAAACTCTTCGTCATAGCGCCTTGCTAACATGATTTCATGCCTCCAGTATCATCCTTGATAACTTTCTTTTCAGCGATTCTCAGCTTGGCACTCTTTGCTCTGGAATTATGCTCAAGCTCTTCAACAGTTGCCACCAACGGCTTGCCGAGAATTTTTATTTCCGGTTGATGATGACACATACAAATCGGTAATTTAGGTGGGCATATACAGCCCTTAGCTAAGCTTTGTAAAGTCTGTTTGGCAATCCTATCTTCGAGCGAATGAAAGGTGATGATGGCGATCCGGCCACCTGGTTTTAGATGCTGCACTGCTGAGCGAAACGTATCTGCCAAAATGCCAAGCTCATTGTTTACTTCAATCCTTATGGCCTGGAACGTACGCTTTGCCGGATGTCCACCAGCCTGGCTGCGCACTGCCGCCGGTATCGCTTTTTTTATCAGATCGACAAGTTCACCTGTCGTCTCGATTGGCTTATCTTGCCTTGCCTCTACGATGAACTTGGCAATTCTTTTGGCCCAGCGTTCTTCCCCATAGTCTTTAAAGATTTTCGATAATTCCGCCTCTTCATAAGAATTGACGACATCATGGGCCGAAAATGCTGCCGTTGGATCCATTCGCATGTCCAAGGGAGCATCCTGCATATAAGAAAATCCTCTTTCTGCCGTATCAAGCTGATGTGATGACACGCCTAGATCAAATAAGATCCCATCGACTAAAGGAGCTTCTGCCTTTGCCAAAATAGAATCTAATTCTTTAAAATTACTTGCCACCAAATCAACACGGCAAGAGGCATCCTCTAGCTTTTCCTTAGCTGCAGCAAGTGCTGCCGGATCTTGATCGATTCCGATCAAACGCCCTGAAGACGTAAGCTTGTCAACGATTCGGCTCGAATGCCCCGCTCCCCCTAATGTACAGTCCACATAAATTCCATCGGGATCAGTCAATAATCCATTAACGGTCTCTTCCAGCAATACGCTTATATGATGGAATTCCAAAAGCAAACACCCTCTTTTTTCTTTATCTATCCTATATTCCTAAATCCGCCAATGTTTCGGCAATCGTCGTAACAACCGGACTGATTTCATCATTATATGCTTTCCATTTTTCCTTGCTCCAAACTTCTAAACGATTCGAAACACCTATCAAGACAACCTCTTTATCCAATGAAGCATGTTCCCGAAGCGTTGCCGGAACAAGAAATCGCCCCTGCTTATCGCATTCGAGCTGCCTTGCCCCCGAAAAAAAGAAACGCACTACTGCCCTTGCCTCTGGTTTTGACATTGGCAGCTGTTTGAGTTTCGCGGCCAAAGCCGCCCACTCCATCTGATCATAAACAAAGAGGCAATTATCCAGGCCTTTTGTGATGACAAAGGCTTCGCCGAGGTCTTCACGAAAATCTGCTGGTAAAATTATACGCCCCTTAGCATCAATCGTATGGAAATATTCCCCCATCAGCATGCCTGTCACCACCTTTTGGTTTTATTCAACCACTTTACACCACTTTGTACCACTCACTAATATCTTTCTATTCTTGCAAAAAAAAAAAAATCCTCCTTTATTCCGCAGAATTCAGGAGAATTTTTCATATTTTATGAAGAAAGGGACAAAAGTCCCTTAGCTTTTGATCCAGCCAAGACGTTCAAAGATTGGAATATAGTTCAATCGCTCACAAAACGATTTAAACGTATTTTCCGTATGAAAGATGGGAACTCGTTCTAATGCATACAAATTGCTTGCATTGTCGACATTTCCATACTTAATGGTAAATGCAGCTTTATAACCGGCATCTTTGACCATTTGAGCTATATGCAGATTGTAGGTGCCTGTTGGATAGGCAATGTATTTTATCTCTTTGCCTAAATGTTCTTCCAATGCTTTTTTTGACTGCGTAAGTTCTTGCCAAAGCTGCTCATTACTGAGCTCCGTCATGGATTTATGATTTACTGTATGAGACTCTATACTGATTCCATTTGCCTCAAGCTCTTTTGCTTGATTCCAAGTAATATAATTAGGTTGAACGTCCATGAATCCAGTAATAACAAAAATCGTCGCTTTAAACCCATATTTTTTTAAAATCGGATATGCATTTTTATAATTGTCGACATATCCGTCATCAAACGTAATCAAGACAGGGTTTTCCGGCAATTCTTTTTGGTTTTCTAGACTGTCATATAAATCGTCTGGTGTTATCGTATGATAATTGTTTTCTTTCAGATATTCCATCTGCTTGTCAAAATCAGCCGGCAAAACAGATAAGGAAATATTCATATTATCAACTTTATGATAATTGAGTACCACGATCTTTGACCCATTTGCATAGGTATCAACTGTTTTTTTATCAAGAACTTTAGGTCCAGCCAACACTAATGGCATACAACATAGCATCAGCAACAAAACTATTTTTTTATACGTGGAGGTAATTCTCATATTCTGCTCTCCTTGCGGTATTAAACGTAAAATTGATAATTTCGCCGGCTGTGCCCACGAAAACGAATGAAAATCAAGACCAACAACAGAGCCGCTGCGATCAGACAGATAATTTGATCGAAATGCAAAAGTGAAACTTTATTTGCTGATAAATACCAAAAGCCACAGGCAAAACGAATCATAGCGAGTCCTAGCATACTGCTGAGAAAAGAAATGCCGTTTGGTATATCCCTTTTGCTTTTAAAATAACTCATAAAGAATGTCCAAAGAAAAACCCCAACTTGTAAACCTGCTTGGTATAAAGACACCGGTTTAAAATATTCATAGTTTTCAAAACCAGGTGGTCTATAACGATATTCTATATACTCTGCCAAAGTATGATCGTTGGGCAGATCATTAGGCATCGGCATCCCAACTACGGTTTGTGCAACGAAGTTGCCCACCTGACTGATTATGATCCCCAGTACAATCGCAGGCACCATAAGATCCAGCCATTCCCAAGCATCCAGCCCACAATACTTCGAGTACAGAAATACCGCTAAAATAAACCCTAAAAGCGCGCCATAGATAGAAAACCCACCTTGCCATATCCTAGC
>CBDTTM010000044.1:0-15083 GCA_965363355.1 uncultured Selenomonadaceae bacterium
CGTTACGCGTTACGTTACTTTCAGCCTTCTTTTTCTCTCTATATTTTACAGCATTTTATCGTTTCAATTCAATCGTAAACACGGATCCTTCACCTTGACGGCTCACAACGGAAATCTTTCCTTTATGCAAATCAACAATCTCACGAGCAATTGCTAAACCTAAACCATTGCCCCCGGATTCTCTAGAGCGCGACTTATCCACCCGATAAAAGCGATCGAAAATTCGTTCTTGGTCTTCTGGTGAAATGCCAATACCAGTATCGCCAACGCGCAGACGCACTTTGCTCTTATCGGCTTTCCCATCGAGAGCAACCGTTATCGTCCCATCTTCCGGCGTATATTTGACCGCATTGTCGATGAGTATCTGCAACAATTGTTTAATCTTTTGCGCATCCGCCCGAATATCCAAAGGCTTCATATCTCCACATAAAAGGCGGATATTCTTTCTCGCCGCTAAAGGCTGCATGCGCCTAACCGTCTGTTGCAGGAGATCGGCAATATCAAATTTTTCTCTTACCAAGGTCAGTTTTTGATTGTCACTGCGGGCAACGGTCAAAAGATCGGTGACCAACTTTGTCATCTTTTTAACCTCATCGCGCACATCGCCAATAACCTGTTTCAGAAAAGGTGCCGTTATCGATGGATCGTTTTCGAGCACATCTACTGATGCCATGACCACACTCAACGGAGTTCTAAGTTCATGTGACGCATCCGCGGCAAATTGTCTTTGTTTTTCATAGGCTTCTTTCAAAGGAACAATCGCTTTCCCCGACATTGTATGCCCCATAAGAGCAGCAATAATTAAGGCTATCAACGAAAATACGCCTAGTACGACCATCGATTTTCGCAGTCCATTATAAATGGCTGTGACATCTTTTCCCACATAAACAGTGCCGATCAGTTCGCCATCCATCATGATGGGATGTGCGGTCATCATCAATTTATATTTAAAATTGATTTTCCCCTCCTGCGTAAAAATGGCAACCTCGGCATTTGGCACATTCCAATCATGGATTGCATCGAGTACAAATGGTTCCATGGCAAATGGAGCCCGAGAAAAGTTAAGCAATCGACCTTCTGTATCGAATACATAAAAAAACATTCGATCCTGGCCATCTTTATATTTTTCACTATCATCTAAAAGCAATTCACGATGCTGAATCAAGAAACTTTGCGCATAAGCTACGTTATTCGCTGTATCTCTGATTTCCCGGGCTTGCTCGGAGGCAATCGACCACTCCATACTTTTGTATACGCCGCAGACCATGGCTACCAAAAAAAATGCCATCATCAGCGAATAAAAAAGTGTCAGTCGACGCCGAATGCGTCTGAACATATTGCCTTCCATTTCATTCAGCCTCCAGCTTATAGCCCACACCACGAATTGTATGAATCATGGTCTGTCCTTCAGCCAAATCCAATTTCTTTCGTAAAAGCTTTACATAAGAATCAATATTATTTGAGCTGACTTCTGATTCAAGTCCCCAAATCCGATCTAAGATAATATCCCGCGGTACGACAATCCCAATATTTTGCACAAGTAAATCGAATATTTGAAACTCTCGAGGCGATAACTGAATGACTTGGCTCCCTTTGTGGAGAAGCTTTGCTGTACGATTTAGCGTAAATTCGCCGATTTCAATGATTTCCTGTTGGATTTTCTGGTTCGTCCGGCGGCCAAGTGCCCTTAGCCTCGCCAAGAGTTCAACAAATTCGAAGGGCTTGACCAAATAGTCGTCCGCCCCAGCGTCGAGCCCTGTAACGCGATCTTCAATCGCATCGCGGGCAGTCAGCATAAGCATTGCTTTTTCGTAATTATTCTCCCGCAAACGCCGACAAACCGATACGCCGCTCTCTATTGGCATCATCCAATCCAAAATCAGTATATCATAGTCATCATACATAGCGTATTCATAAGCCATATCACCGCTCATTACCCATTCTACCGCAATATCATTTTGCTCGAGCATGTATTTTATCAAATTCCCTAATTTTTTGTCATCCTCTGCTAACAAAACCCGCATCGACATCAACCTTCCTGCACAAGTATATCTTTATTATACTTCCTTTTCCAATAAATACCCACTAAATTCATAATCTGTTTTCAGTATACTTTTTTTTGTTGAAAACTGACTGTAAAAAAATATGCAACAAACCTATTTTTCATTATAATATAATAAGACGATCTAGCTTTTAAATCATCAGAAGTGAGGTTTTTATATGACAATTCACGAAAAGCTTGTAGAATTCCTAGACAAAAATTCCATCTCTTATCGCATTGTTGAACACATTGCCGAAGGTCATAGCGACCGCATTGCTAAGATTCGCGGCAACAACCCGCACCAAGCCATGAAAGCAATTGTCGCATTAGCAAAAAACACAAAAAAAGACATACAATATTATCTTGTTGTTTTTCCCGCTGACATGCGACTTGATCTTGATGCGTTAAGAGAATCCCTGAACGTAAAAAAAGTGATTTTCGCTCCATTAAATAAAGCCCAAGAAATCAGCGGCTGCGAAATAGGCGCGATTCCGCCTTTCAGCTTCAACCCGGAATTGAAACTTCTTGTCGATCCCAAAATAAAAGAAAATACGGAGATTGTATTCAATGCCGGTCTATTAACAAAGTCCATATTCATGAAGGCACAAGATTACTGCAATCTACTACAGCCCAAATGGATAAACATCTCCGTTAGAGCCGATGCCCATGAATGAATGCCATAGTTTTTCAGCAAGCCTCAATCAAAACTGCCGCATTTTAATACTTGGCTCTATGCCCGGTGAAGTTTCCCTGCAAAAGCAGCAATACTACGCGCATCCACAAAATCGATTTTGGCCCATGATCTGCAGCATTTTAGATAATCCAAAGGTTCCTGAGAGCTATGAAGAACGCCTCCAGTTACTCTTAATGCACAATATCGGGCTTTGGGATTCTTTAGCTTTTTGCGAACGTTCCGGAAGCCTCGATTCGGCGATAAAACATGAGCAGGCAAATGACTTTCCTGCTCTTTTCAAAAACCATCCACAGATTGAAAAAATTTGTTTCAATGGCACAAAAGCTTTTCAATCTTTTAAAAAATACTATAAAGATTTGCTGCAAGACTCACAAAAAAGATTTATCGCATTGCCTTCAACCAGTCCGGCCAACGCCCGCTGGCAAATGCCAAAATTGATGGAAGCCTGGAAAATCGCTCTCCAAATATAAAGTAAATGCCGCCGATAAGATTTCTCTCATCGGCGGCATTTACTTTATATTCGATTCACTTATTTACCAAAGAACAATTCAATATCATCTTCGACTGTACCAATGCCTGCAATGCCAAAGTTCTTCACGAGAACATCAACCACAGTTGGTGACAAGAACGCCGGTATTGTTGGACCAAGGTGAATATTCTTCACACCTAAGTGCAAGAGTGCCAACAAAACGATGACCGCTTTTTGTTCATACCAAGCAATGTTGAATACCAACGGCAAGTCATTGATATCTTCTAAACCAAAGACTTCTTTAAGCTTGAGTGCAATCAACGCCAAGGAATAAGAATCATTGCACTGACCAGCATCCAGTACGCGCGGAATACCGCCGATATCGCCAAGGTCAAGCTTATTGTATTTATATTTAGCGCAGCCAGCCGTCAAGATAACCGTATCTTTCGGCAGTGCTTTAGCAAAATCTGTGTAATAATCACGGGATTTTGCTCTTCCATCGCAGCCAGCCATGACGACGAACTTCTTGATTGCTCCGGATTTAACCGCATCAACCACTTTATCAGCCAAAGCCAATACCTGATTGTAAGCAAAACCACCAACGAGAGAACCTGTTTCAAGCTGCGTAGGGGCAGGACATTTTTTCGCGTGTTCAATCACTGCCGAAAAGTCCTTAGGATCGCCAATTTCACCTGGAATGTGCTTGCAGCCAGGGAAACCTACTGCACCGCTTGTATAGATACGATCTTTATAGCTATCTTTTGGCGGAACCAAGCAGTTTGTCGTAAGAAGAATCGGGCCATTGAAGCTTTCAAATTCTTCTTTTTGTTTCCACCATGCATTACCATAGTTTCCAGCAAAATGTTTATATTTCTTAAAAGCTGGATAGTAATGTGCCGGCAGCATTTCAGAATGGCTGTAAACATCCACGCCAGTACCTTCTGTTTGTTCCAAAAGCATTTCCAAATCACGCAGATCATGACCTGAAATCAAAATTGCAGGGTTATTACGTACACCTAAATCAACTGTAGTGATTTCCGGATTGCCGTAAGTAGTTGTATTTGCTTCATTCAAAAGCGCCATGCCAGCTACACCAAATTCACCGGTTTTAAGAGTCAACGCGATAAGTTGATCAACACTCTGGCTGTCATCTATAGTCTTTGCCAAAGCATCTTGCAAAAACTCATCCACTTCTTCGTTATCATAGCCTAAGACATTTGCATGATGTACATATGCTGCCATGCCTTTGATACCGTAAACAATAAGTTCTCTAAGGCTTCTGATATCTTCATTTCCTGTTGCCAAGACACCGACTTCTTTTGATTTTGCCGTCATGACAGCAAGATCATCGCTTTCCCAAACAGCCGCATCGCTAAGTCCTGATTTATCGCTAAGTTTAGCCGCTAAATCTTTTTTCGTCTGCTGCGTCAATTTAATGCGCGCAACAATGAAGTCTTCATCAAAGTTGGCATTTGTTATCGTCGTGAACAGATTTAACGTGACAATATGATTTACCTCACGCGAAATCTTCTGTCCTTCGCCACGTAAACGCGTAGCTACTTCTGAGAGGCCAACACTTACATAACGGAGCAAATCCTGTAAATTGGCAACCTCTGCTTTTTTCCCACAGACACCAGCTTGTGTACAACCCGATCCCTGTGCTGTTTCCTGACACTGATAACAAAACATCTTATTTTCCATCTTTAGCCCTCCATTTATTAAGAAATTTATTTTGAATCTCTAAAACTCACTTTCTGTTCCTTATTGTAATGGAATTTTCCTGGAAAATCCGTTGCATTTGCAACGCTCAAAAACAAAAATTGATGACTTTTATTCGCATAATAATCAGCTACCGCCTTGATTTGCTGTTTTCATGATTCTCTTCTCGTAAAATAACTTTCGTGAAGACCATCGATCCTACGCAATCACTGCAATAAAGCGCAATCTGTGTGCAAATATTCTGTCATCCCCTTCATTATAGTTTATATTGCCTAATTTTACAAGAAAAAGAGGCGCCAAAGCGCCTCTCATTTATTCGTGTGAAAACTTGTCTTTTAAAATAACATCATGTGATCCGCCTTCAACGATACTTGTTGAAGACACGAGCGTCAGCCTTGCTGTTTGCTGAAAATCCTTAATATTAAGCGAACCACAGTTGCACATGGTTGAACGAACTTTACTGAGCGTCAGCTGAACATTGTCTTTCAATGGACCAGCGTATGGCACATAGGAATCGACCCCTTCTTCAAAAGAAAGTTTGCCGGCACCGCCAAGATCATAACGCTGCCAATTTCTGGCACGATTCGAGCCTTCCCCCCAATATTCTTTGAGGAATGTCCCATTGATTTTGACCTTATCCGTAGGGCTTTCATCAAAGCGTGAGAAATAACGTCCCAGCATCATGAAATCCGCGCCCATAGCTAAAGCTAAAGTCATATGATAATCATGTACAATTCCACCATCCGAGCAAATCGGAATGTAGATTCCTGTTTCTTTATAGTATTCATCACGTGCTGCCGCAACTTCAATAACTGCAGTTGCTTGACCGCGACCAATCCCTTTTGTTTCACGAGTGATGCAGATTGAACCGCCGCCGATTCCTACTTTAATGAAATCCGCACCAGCTTCAGCCAAAAAGCGGAAGCCTTCTCTATCGACAACGTTACCAGCTCCGACCTTGACATCATCGCCAAAATTTTCGTGGATATACTGCAAGGTAATCCGCTGCCACTCAGAAAAGCCTTCTGATGAATCGATGCAAAGAACATCTGCACCGGCTTTTAAAAGTGCTGGTACTCGTTCTGCATAATCGCGGGTGTTGATGCCTGCTCCAACGACATAACGCTTACTGCCGTCAATCAGTTCATGTTCATTTTCTTTATTGTCCGTGTAATCTTTACGGAACACCATATAGCTAAGGCGTTGATTTTTATCGATCAACGGCAGCATATTGAGTTTATGCTGCCAAATCAAATCGTTGGCAGCTGACAAAGTCGTATCAGCATCTGCATAAATCAATTTGCTAAACGGTGTCATGAAGACTTCTGCCTTCGTGTCTTTTGTCATGCGAGTAACACGATAATCACGACTAGTCACTATGCCAAGAAGTTTTCCTGTCGGCGTTCCATCTTCTGTTACCGCCATCGTCGAATGACCCGTTCTTGCTTTGAGATCAAGAATTTCACCAAGCGTAGTCGTCGGCTTGATATTTGAGTCGCTGTTCACAAAACCGGATTTATAATTTTTGACTCTAGACACCATCTCAGCTTCATCCGCTATCGATTGTGAGCCAAAAATAAAACCAACGCCGCCCTCTTTAGCCAAAGCAATCGCCATCTCATCATCGGTTACTGCCTGCATGATAGCAGATACCATTGGTATATTCATCTGAATCTTTGCTTTTTCACCTTTTTTGAATTTGACCAAAGGTGTAGCTAATGAAACATTGCTTGGTACACACTTTTCCGATGAATATCCCGGTACCAGCAAATATTCTCCAAATGTATGTGATGGTCCTTCATAATAAAATGCCAACGTTTACCCCTTCTTTTCTCTTAAATTATAAAATCCCTATAAAAATCTTCTGCACGAACAAAAATAGATTTTAAAAGATATTGTTATATATAATAGTACGGGCTTTAGGGTTTTGTCAACCGCTTTACGCTTAAAAAGCCTAGTTATTACACGCCTTGCGCTCTTTTCTTTTGCAAACCCGCTACAGGTTTACAACAAGGTCATTTTTTAGGCTTTTTTAAGCCAAAAGTGTATTGTCTATAAAATGCTGCAATTTACATATACCATTATTTTACAGTAATAGACTCTATCCATTTTTAAACCAACAAAAAAGATGATCGTGCAAACTAAACACACGATCACCTTTTTCAATTTTACTTATTCGCCTTTTGCTGTAAATAAATTATATACAGCATCTACATCTTTTGTCGTATAGAACGCTTTGATTTGATCGCCTTTTTCATCAATTGCTGTCGCTATATTGGCAAGTATTGCCAAATGTTGGTTATCTTTGCCGGCAATCCCAACAACGAGATAGACATCATCTTCGCCGAATTTCACGCCTTGTGGAAATTGTAAAACGACTAAACCCGATTTTTTGATGGTATCTTTATAAGCCGCTGTACCATGAGGAATTGCGATACCTCGTCCAATGTGCGTGCTGATATCTTCTTCTCTTTCGAGCATGCCTTTGATATATTCTTTGCCCACATAACCGCTTTCAAACAGCATTTCACCCGCAAGTCGTATCGCGTCTTCTTTCGTTACACTTTCCAGCCCCAACTTGATATTTTCCGGCAGCAAAAGGCTGCTGTCGATTTCTACATGGTCTTCTTCGATCACAGCCGTTATCGCTACACCGCTTAGTCGTTCCGAAATAATATCATAGACTTGATTTTGGATGAAATCCTTAACGAATATGTGCTCTGCCTGCGGCGATTTTGCTGCCGCTCTTGCTGCCAGTTTTTCATGGCTTACAACGATTTGTGCATCTGCTGGTATATCTTCAATTGCACAATTTGTTATCGAAATACTGCCATAACCAGCTTTTTTTAATTTATTGCGCAAAGCACTTGCACCCATCGCACTCGATCCCATGCCAGCATCGCAGGCATAAATGATTTTTTTGATATCTTTACCGCTTACTGTGACAGAAGACTCTGATTTTTTGCCTTTGAGATCCGCCATTGTCTGTTTCGCTGCCAAAAGTTCTTCTTCTTCCATACCCGATGCAGCACGTTTTACAAAAACAGATGCAATCAAGAACGAAACGATGGTCGCCGTAGTTACCCCAGCGATATTTGCCAGGTATCCACCTTTTGGCGTAAGTGCCAAAATGGCGAAAATACTACCTGGTGAAGGCGTTGCAACGAGCCCGCCGCCTAAGAGGTTAAAGGTAAATACGCCGGTCATGCCGCCGCCGATGACTGCTAATAAAAGCACTGGATTCATTAATACATATGGGAAATAAATTTCGTGTATTCCGCCGAGGAAATGGATGATGATTGCCCCTGGAGCTGAATCTTTGATCATACCTTTCGCAAAGACCCAGTAAGCGAGCAATATGCCAAGACCTGGACCTGGATTTGGTTCCAGTAGGAAGAAAATGGATTTCCCTGTTTCCTGGGCTTGCTGGATACCGATAGGGCTTAGTATTCCATGATTGATCGCATTGTTCAAAAATAGAATTTTCCCTGGTTCTACGAATAATGAAGCAATTGGCAGCATCCCCGCGCCAACGATGATTTCAACACCGGCACGAAGAACACCATTGAGTGCCAAGACAACCGGACCAACGCCGGTATAAGCCAGCACTGCTAAAATCCCGCCGATGATGCCCGCTGAAAAGTTGTTGACGAGCATCTCGAAGCCCGCAGGGATATTCCCCTCAATCATTTTATCAAATTTCTTGATGACCCAGCCACCAAGAGGGCCCATGATCATCGCTCCGATGAACATAGGGATATCTGCCCCGATGATGACGCCACTGGTAGCAATGGCACCGAGAACACCACCTCTAGAGCCTGCTACGGCCTTCCCGCCGGTATAACCAATGAGAAGTGGCAACAAAAAGGTAATCATCGGTCCGACTAATTTTGCCAGACCTTCATTTGGCATCCAGCCAGTAGGAATAAATAATGCCGTGATAAGCCCCCATGCGATGAATGCGCCGATATTGGGCATTACCATGCCGCTGAGAAATCGTCCAAACTTTTGGATGTGTTCTTGCGCGCCGCCCTTTACAGTTTGCTCGTTCATGTTTACCCCTCCATTAACATATTATATTTTTCTTTATAGAAATCACGAAATATGTCTTCCAGTTCTTGGTAAATACGTTTTTTGTTGCCTTCATGCAAAATTTCAATAAGGCCCCATCGTTCGAGTAAAATTGTAGAAATATAGCTGATTGTTTCCAAATCATATGGATCCACCTTAGCCGGTGCCAGCATGATGATTGCTGTTTTTATTTTTTCGCTTTTTTCATCTGCTTCATCTATAAAAGAATACCTCTCTAAATGGATAATGCCGAACCGCAAATGATCCACTGCCGCGCAGCGACAATGCAGCAAAACCATCTGGTTCCCCTTGATAACGGTACCACCATAAGTTTCTCGAACCAGCAGCGCTCTTTTTATGAGCTCTTGCTTGGCAGTATCTGCAGCTACAAGGCGGCCAACACTCCCGCAAAGCTCCTCCAAATTTGTCGATCCCGGGTCTTCAGCAAAAAAGAAAGAATCGAGTAAATCAAGTATTGCCGTATTATATCGACTCAATCTCGCCAAACTTTCTTTGAAAGGAAGCTTAATCGGCTTAGCTGTTTTTATAGGTGTTTGCAGCTTCGCTTCCGGCAAGAGCGTTAGTTGCCGATTGATTTTTTCGCGATCTTCCTGCAAGAGCAAAGAATTGACAACAACAACCGGTAGAGCACAATCCGGAATAGGAATCGTCGAAATAATGAATTCAGCCTGTGTTTTTTCCACATATGCCCGGCTCAGATGAACTGCTGACACAAGTTCGACGATCTGTAAATTCTTATACTCTCTTTTGATACGGCTTGCCAGCATCCTCGATGTTCCCATCCCCGTGGGACAGGCAACCAAAATACGATGTTCATTTTTTTTGAATTGCTTGGTGTCTTCTACTGCTGCGCCAATATGCATTGCAATATAGGCAATTTCTGAATCCGGCAGCCGCATACCAAGTTCAGCTTCAAGTTCCGCAGCACATTGCCTGCTGACATCCATTAGCTCTGGATAATATTTTTGCATATCCTTGAGTAGTGGGTTGCGGATATCCAGCTTCATTTTAAGACGACTGATCGCCGGCCCCAAATGATTGACAAGCCCGACAAGAAGGCGTTCATTATCAGCGATAGCTTTTCCTGTTGCCTGCTGCGCGATTTTCATGATGGATTTCGCTATTTTGACCAAGTGAAAATTATCCATGACATTTGAAGAGGCATTTTTGCTGTTATAGTGGTTTCTCGCACCTAAAAGATGCATCGTGATATAGCCGATCTCATCTTGCGGAACCACCAGTTCAAACAAGGATTCTATGCTAGAAGCAATCATCGCAGCTATAGCATATTCCTTTTTTTGTTTTAAATCTTTGAGAAAATCTTTGTTGATCTCAATGTTCTCATTTTTTTTCAAGCGCTGCACAGTCAGTGCCAAATGGACGACTAAGCCGACAAAGGCCGTATCCGAGAGCTGGTAATGCGTCTTCGCTTCAACATCGTGAACAGACTTTTCCAATTTACGAATAATCGTCTTGTCGACTAAATCCAGTAAATATTTCCCTGAACCGCGGTCTTTGTCTTCCAGATTTGTTTCATCCGGAGCCAAGTTGTCGTACACGAGGTCCAATAGCTGCTCTTCATTGATATTTTCATAAATATAATGAACGATTGCCTTGCGAATTGCCGTCTCTTCGCCTTCAAGATAGATTCCAAGACCCGGTTTTCTGATCAGTTGCAATTCATGCTCTAAAAACCAATCCGACAATTTATCTAAATCATTGCTTATCGTGCCTTCCGTGACTTTCAACAAAGACGCAAATTCAAAAAGCTTGACTGGGTCTTGCTGCTGCAGCAGCCGGCTAACAATTACGGACTGTCTTTGCTGCGGGGTATAACTCGTTTCGTTATGGCTTTCGGATAGTTCTTTCACAATATTCTGTATTTCCCGCAGAGGCCCCCGCACCCCTATTCCGACGCCAGTTTTTTTATCAAGTGCCAAACCATATTGCTGCAACGCAGCCTCAACAATCGGCAATTCTCGTTCTATTGTTTTTGTGCTGACAGACAAATTCTTTGCTATATGCGCAATCGTCACATAAGAATCCGCTGAGCAAACATGGTTGATGATTTCCTTTGCCCTAAGATTCATTTTCATGTTCTTTAGCCCCCTATGATCACTTAGAAGCCTTGTCAAACAAAATTTGTGGCCTTTTCCTGCATACTTAATTAAGTTAATTTCATTATAGATTAACGCCCTCTATTTTGCAATTAAAAGACCTTTTGTTTCGTCTATAATACTTACAGACAAAATTAAAGAGACGCAAACTTTCTGCGTCTCTTTAACAGCCGATATATTTTTATTCTACAGTTACGGATTTTGCAAGGTTACGAGGTTTATCAACATCGCAGCCTCTAGTGATTGCAGCATAATATGCTAAGAGCTGCAATGGAATGACCGTGAGGATCGGAATCAAAAGTTCATCGGTTTGTGGAACTTTGATTACATGATCGACATATTTAGCAAGTTCAGTATCGTCTTCAGCAGCAATGCCGATGACAACAGCATCACGAGCTTTAACTTCTTTGATGTTGCTCAATGTTTTTTCGTAAACATCTTTCTGCGTAGCCAAGGCAATGACAGGTACGCCTTCAATGATCAAGGCCAATGTGCCATGCTTAAGTTCGCCAGCAGCATATGCTTCTGCGTGGATGTAGGAAATTTCTTTTAGTTTCAAAGCGCCTTCCAATGCTACATCATAGTCAAGCGAACGGCCGATGAAGAACACATCTTCGTTGAAGCCATATTCTTTGGCAAATGTTTTGATTGGTTCAACATCTTCCAAGATCGTGCTGATCTGGCTTGGAATCTGATGGAGCTGCGTCAAAAGTTCTTTCGTGCGTTCTGGCGCGATCATTTCTTTTATGCCAGCCATGTACATTGCGAGCATAAACATCGTAATGAGCTGCGTCGTATAAGCCTTTGTCGAAGCCACAGCGATTTCCGGACCAGCCCATGTATAAATGACTTGGTCTGCTTCTCTGGCAATAGAAGAGCCAACAACGTTTGTGATTGCCAAAGTCTTAGCACCTAAACGCTTGGATTCTTTTAAAGCAGCGAGAGTATCGCTTGTTTCACCAGACTGGCTGACAACGATCGTAAGCGTGCGATCATCGATGATCGGCGTACGATAGCGGAATTCAGAAGCGATATCCACTTCAACTGGGATGCGCACTAATTTTTCAATGTAGTATTTACCGACAAGACCAGCATTATAAGCTGTTCCGCAAGCTACGATGAAGATTTTTTGGAAAGAATCGAGATATTCTTTGTTCCATTTAAGTTCATCCATATTGATCGCACTGTTGTCTTTTGCTACACGTGCAGACATTGTTTCACGAACAGCTTTTGGCTGTTCATGGATTTCTTTGAGCATGAAATGTTCATAGCCGCCTTTTTCAGCTGCTTCTGCATTCCAATTGACTTCAAATACTTTTTTCGTAACAGGCTGTCCTTCACGATTCGTGATCCAAACGGAATCTTTTTTGACGACTGCCATTTCTCCATCGTTGATGATATACGTACGGCGAGTACGAGCAATGATTGCCGGAATATCCGATGCGATGAAGTTTTCACCGTCGCCAAGACCGATGACGAGCGGATTGTCTTTTTTCGTGCAAATCAAACGATCTGGATCATTTTTGGACATGAATACCAAAGAGTATGATCCTTCGATTTTTTTCAATACTTCACGAACAGCTGCTTCAAAATCACCTTTGTAGAGTTCTTCAATCAAATGGGCGATGACTTCTGTATCTGTTTCCGACTTGAATTCATGCCCTTTTTTAATCAACGCTTCTTTTAAGGACATGTAATTTTCAATGATCCCATTATGGACAACAACGAAATCTCCGCTGCAATCCGTATGTGGATGCGAATTACGGTCAGACGGACGACCATGTGTTGCCCAGCGAGTATGGCCGATACCAACTACGCCTTCTGGTACATTGCCTTCGATTTTTTCTTTAAGTGACGCCAAACGGCCTACTGTTTTTTCAACAACGATTTTTTCACCATCGAAAACAGCGATTCCGGCGGAATCATATCCACGATATTCTAACTTTGTCAAACCTTCAATAAGAAATGGTGCTGCTTGTTTCGCACCTACATAACCAACGATACCACACATAATAGGGCCTCCAATTTTCTTTAACAGTTTTTGTTTTCCCCAGCCCACAGCCGGAGTTCATACGCATCCTGTCTTGATCTTTCCGCTTTCTTGTCCTGCCGGTCACCCGTCAGTTTTAAAGGCTTCTATCGACCCGATCCGGCCGAGAGGCATCCGCTGATTCTTCGACAACCTCTTCCTCGTCCTCTTGCTTAGCAAGAGCTAGCGCTAAAGTATAGAAACTACACTCTTTCCGTAAAGTCTTCCCGCCTCCTTTTACGCAACTGAAATACAGGATTATATCCAGCCTCGCATTAAGTTAACAAACACAACGGAGCACAGATGTGCTCCGTTGTACGTTGCTTATTCTAATATATTTACCACCATTAGTCAAGTATTCTTGCGATAAGGCTGTTTTCACAACTTAAATACGCCATATGAACCATGATTTTATAGTAAAAACCAGCAATTCAAAATATTTTTCTTGATTTACATTAATAACAATGTTAATATTAATAACATTATTATTAACAGGAGGAATGCCTATATGCCGATGGCTGAAAATGGACGGAAAAACTTCATTAAACTGACAACCGCAATCTATATATTAAAAATATTGCATCAGTCCGGTCCTTCTCATGGCAATAAAATTGCTGAAGAAATCCGTCACCGAACCAATCAGGTAATCAGTCCAAATCCAAACAGCCTGTACCCAACCTTACATTTAATGGAAGAACGTGGTTATATCGAAGGTGCTTGGGATTCACCGGTTACACGTAGTAAAAGGATCTACAAGATTACAGACTATGGGATAAGCTATCTGCCTGAAATGGAGGAAAAGTTAAAACATCGCATCAAAGAAATCGAAATTGACATCCGCATTATAAGAGAAGATTTATTAACTGATTGAATGGAGAAATTTATTTATGGAAACAACAAAGACAAACAACTCCGGCAAAGGAAGAATTCTTATCATTGCCGGCTTGCTTGCCGCTTTGGTCCTCGGCGCTGCCGGTGGCTGGTGGTATTATAGCTCGAGCCGAGTCTCTACAGATGACGCCCGGATCAAAGGAACGATCGTCCCTGTAAGCTCTAAGATTCAAGCTCGCATTACAGAAGTACTTGTAGAAAACGGTTCACAGGTAGAACCGGGCACCATTTTGGCAAAACTCGACAGTTCTGAACTGGATGCTCAATTGCTGCAAGCCAAGGCAAACTTAGCCGCAGCGCAGGCAAAACTCGCTGCAGCTCAGGCTGGAAATCGTCCCCAGCAAGTAGCACAGGCCAGTGCCAGTGCCAATGAAACCAATGCATCTTTAGATAATGCTCAAAAAAATTATGAGCGCATCGCTGCTCTTTATAATCAAGGCGCCGTATCTGCCCAAGAATTCGATACCGCACAAACAACCTTGAATGTCGCTAAAGCCAAAAATGACTCAGCCACGCAAAGCTACAGTTTAAGTGCTGAAGGGACAAGAAGCGAAGATATCGCCTATGCCGAGGCCGAAGTAGCACAAGCTCAGGCTGCCGTTAAAAATCTAGAGGCACAAATCGATAACACCGTTATCCGCGCTTCAGAAAAAGGCTTTATTGATGCCAAAGCCGCCGAAGTCGGTCAAGTTGCCGTTCCTGGCATGACATTATTCAATATCGTCGCACTCGATGACGTCTGGGTTTCCGCCAATGTTGAAGAAACCTATATCGGCAAAATAAAAGTAAATGATACAGCAGAAGTCGATGTGGATGCTTATCCTGGCATAAAATTCAAAGGCCATGTCATCGAAGTCGGCTCAGCTGCTGGTTCACAATTTTCTCTTTTGCCAGCAGAAAACACTTCCGGCAATTTCACCAAAGTAACCCAGCGCTTTGAAGTCAAAATCAAAGTAGATCCAAATGAAAATTACGTGCTAAAACCAGGAATGTCAGCCGTGATAACCATTCACGTGTGAGGTGACAAGCAT
>CBDTTM010000045.1:0-15023 GCA_965363355.1 uncultured Selenomonadaceae bacterium
GTGAAAAATTTTGTTTTCAGCTCGTTTCTCCAGAATTGCCTTCGCATCGTTTTACCGCTTAAAACCTATATTTTCCGCATGAATAAGTGCCCTAAACAATTCATTATATTCTGCAAATTTTCTTGCAATAATTTTCAAATTATGGTACTATTTAACCAGGTTCAGGCGTGACATTCTTAGGCTTATGCCATAGAAATAAAATTGAGGAGTGATGCATCATGAAGTCCACCGGTATTGTACGCAAGGTTGATGAACTCGGCCGTGTCGTAATTCCTATCGAACTACGGCGCACGTTGGGGATTGAAGAGAAAGATGCATTAGAAATCTACGTAGACCAGGATCGTATTATTTTGCGAAAATACGAACCATCTTGTTCTTGCATCTTTTGCGGCAATGCAGACAATGTAATCAAATTCAAAGGAAGAAATATCTGTAACGATTGTTTGCAGGAAATCCATAACGACAAAGAATGATTGTTTGACATTCTCCCTGGAAATATATAAAAGCAGAACCATGGAATGATACGGTTTCCATTGGTCCTGCTTTTATTTTTGTGCGTTTTATTCTTTTTCCGCTTCTAAAACAGCTTGATAAACATCTCTGCGGCTAATCCCCAGGGTTACAGCTGCCTGCTTCATTGCCATTTTTTTATCTATTCCATCAGCAAGCAGGCTTTCAACCAGTTCGGCTGGTGAAAGTGCATTGCCCTTTTGTGCCATTTCTTCCGCCAATATTGTTTCAGCATCACAGCCAGAAACAACGATGACAAATTCGCCCCGAGGCTGAATTTCGTCAAAATGCGCTGCTAAATCGCCCAATGGGCCGCGAATGAACTCTTCGAACTTTTTGGTGAGTTCACGAGCAACTGCAGCCGGACGCGCTGAACCAAAGGTATGATTCAACTCTTTTAGCGTCGCCTTCAAATGATGTGGCGCTTCGTAAAAAAGCAGCGTTTCTTCTCGTTGCTTAATTTTCTCTAAAACATCCCGTCGCTTTTTCGTCGTCTTCGGTAAAAAACCGACAAAGGTAAACATCGTCGTGTCGAGCCCCGAGCAAATCAATGCAGATAAAGCCGCATTCGCTCCGGGAAGCGGTGTCACTATGATTCCCTCAGCAATCGCCAATTCGGCAAGGTGGCTCCCAGGGTCAGCGATTCCCGGCAAACCGGCATCGCTGACAACAACAAGATCTTCACCCGTCAGCAAATATTCGATGAGTTCGGGACCTTTGGTAAATTTATTGTGTTCATGATAACTCGTAAGCTTAGTATGTATATCATAACACGACAAAAGCTTTCGCGTATGGCGCGTATCCTCCGCAGCGATAAGATTGACCTGCCCTAGGATCTGCACTGCTCTATATGTCATATCTGCTAAATTACCGATCGGCGTCGCAGATAAATATAACGTTCCTTTTTTTATTGTCTCATCCATTATGATCTTCCTCATAGAAATATTTCTTGATTTCATTGGTATAGCTGCCATCTTCACGATGGACAATGATTGGCGGTTCAACCTTGAGACCGCCTGGATTCCCTCCGACAATGCCTTCTATGAGAACCATCGTCGGCTCTTTATCTAATTTGGGATGAACAAAACACAAACGCTTGGGTTCCATCTGGTTTTGATGCAGCATGACAATGATTTCCCCAAGGCGTTCGGGTAAATGAACCATAGCGAACCTGCCGCGAAACTTCAAGGCATATCTAGCTGCTCGAATGACATCCCCAAGATTTGCCGTGAGTTCATGACGAGCTCTTGCCACGCCATCGAGTTCATTGACCTGTCCATGCTGCAAGGGACGATACGGTGGATTGGATACAACCAAATCCGCGCCTTCAGCTGCATAGAGCTCACGGATTTGACGCAAATCCCCTTCTTTAATGGTGATTTTTTCCTGCAATCCATTAAGAACAACATTACGGGCGGCCAAATCTGCCATGACCGGATTTAGCTCAAGAGCTTCAATATGGTGTACTTGATCTGCAAGCAGCAATGGAATCACGCCGGTGCCTGTGCCAAGGTCGATGACTTTAAAATGTTTCCTTACCGAAGCAAAATGAGCCAATAACACTGCATCGAGCGAAAAACAAAACTCTTTTTCATTTTGAATGATCTTCATTCCACCAACTAAAAGATCATCTATTCGTTCTCCTGGGCGAAGCTCACTCTTCATCTTTTTCTACTACATCCTCCCAGGATGCAACAATCGTCTTTTTGTCGTCAAGCAAAATCGTCACCGTACGGCGTTGATTGTTGAGAGAAATGACTTTCCCTTCGCCATCGACTGACACGACACGACTGCCCTGTTTTGGCGCAACAATCTTCTTGCGGCAATTCCCGCCTGCACCATTATTGCAATAGCAATCATTTTCATATTTCAAGCAGCACATCAGCCGGCCACAAATACCCGATATTTTAGTCGGGTTGAGCGACAGGTTCTGATCTTTTGCCATGCGAATCGACACAGGTTCAAAATCGCCCAAAAACGTCGCGCAGCAAAGAGGTCGTCCGCAGCAGCCAATACCACCGATGAGTTTTGCTTCATCACGGACACCGATCTGGCGAAGTTCAATCCTTGTACGAAAAACTGCGGCCAAATCCTTGACCAACTCTCTAAAATCAATACGGCCATCCGCCGTAAAGTAAAAGATGATTTTATTCACATCAAAAGTGTATTCCACTTCAATAAGCTTCATTGGCAATTTGTGCGAAGCAATTTTCTTCTCACATATCTTGAAAGCTTCCTCTTCTTTGGCCTTGTTTTCTTTGACCTTATTGCGGTCTGCCGGTGTTGCTTTGCATTTTACCGTCTTTAGCGGCGAAACGATTTTATCGTCTTCGACCTCACGTGGACCAATGACCACCATACCGTACTCTACGCCACGGACCGTCTCGACGATGACATCATCGCCTTGTGCTAACTTTAGCTGGCCCGGGCCAAAATAATATATCTTACCGGCTTCTTTAAACCGTATTCCCACAACTGTCTGCACTGTGCAGCCCCCTCTATTTCAAATCACGTATCTTTAATAAAAACTGTTCCATCAACAGGCGCGTATTCGCATTTGAGCGCAGTCTCTGCTGGACTGTATTGCTCGCAGCCAATGCTGAAAATATTTTAGGCATATCCCAATCGGCTAATTGCCGCTTGAGCTCTTCAACGCGGTCACTGTTGTATAAAGGCTCTTGCCCTGCCTCATCACTTAAAACCAATAAATCACGCAAAAGCATATTGAGATACGAGATCGTCTCTTGCAGTTCTTCTCTCGTATAATCGCCAAGTTTCTGGCTTTCTGCCCAAATCTCTTCTAACGAAAAATTTGGCAGGTGCGTCAAAAAATCCAAAACCGCATCGCGGTGAGCCAAACCATCATGCTCACTAAGATCAAGCGCTCTGCCAAAGCTGCCTTCGGCCAAGCCCGCCAAAACAGAGGCATTTTCTATGTCAATCCCCCGTGCCACAAGCGCGGATGCTAAGTCTTCCCGCCTTAACGGATTAAAGGGCAGCGGCATCGAACGCGAGATAATCGTATCAAGCAATGCGTCGCGGCTTGCCGCCACTAAGATGAATACAATCTGTCCTGTCGGCTCTTCCAATGTCTTAAGCAGACTATTGGCAGCTGGCTCGTTCATTTTATCAGCCTGATCGATGATGACGACCCTTTTGTCCGATAAATACGGTGCCCGTGAAATCTCCGCCTGCAGGTTTCGAATCTGTTCGATCTTAATCATTTTGACGGTTTTCCCTTCCGGTTCAATCCTGTAAAAATCAGGATGAGTTCCTGATAAAAAAGCCTGACAAGACGGACACGTCCCACAAGCTGGCCGTTCGCCCGTACAAAGCAAGGCTGCAGCCAAAACCTGTGCAGTCAGAAATTTGCCAATGCCATAGGCCCCGCAGAAAAGAAGTGCGTGTGGCAAACGGTCTTCCTGCAGCAGCTGCTTTAGCTGTGCAATATTTTCTTCATGTCCAATGATTTTATTCCAATTTATTTCCATCACATGTATAAATCCACAAGCATTCCGCGAATAACATCTTGTTTTGCTGCAATCTTCAACGGATCTGCCTGTCCCAGCCGAATTTCTTCAGCCATTTCTTCTAAATTTTTGTCGATTTTTCGTACTGTCGTATAGGTCTTTTGCCGCCCCATCCTATCCCAACCGGACTGCGACTGCATACTGTACATTCTTGAAACCGCTTCACCCACAAATTCTTTTACCAAATCACGATAGGACTTGAGCTCATCATAGGTAGGTGTTTGCGTAAGCCTAGCACCTTGCTCTGTTATCTTATTTAATAAATCAGTAAGCTTTTCTGTTGACATATTGTCCTGGCTTTGTGACAATTCCGTAGAAAAGTCATCTTCCGCTTCTTTCGTACGTGTCTTTACATCACGTTCAAAAGTCGAAATTGTTCTACGCGTGCTCAATCCATCTATTTTCATAGTCAACATCCTTTTCCGCTGCTGCAATTACCTTTCGGTTGCGATAAAATCATAAATACCCAGTATATATAAATTATAATTGTTTTCCAGACAATAAGCAATAAAAGGCGGTGGCAAAATAAAAATTTGCCACCGCCTTTTATTCGTCGTCTCTATTCTTTTTTATAATCTTTGGCAAACGGCCTCGTAAACAGCCTGATGAATCTCTTCTACCGTCTTCAATTGCCCATCTTTCGTGCAATCGACTTTTAGCCAATCATATTTTCCAACCAATTCCTGATATGCACCATAACAGCGTTTCAAGTACTCTTGATCTGCTTCATGAATATCTTTTACACTATGCTCTGCCTGTGCCCTTTTGGCAATCAATTCATTGCTGATTTGCGGCGGAACATCGAGAAAAACAACGGCATCTGGTATCGGCAAACCCATTTTGCTAAATTCAAAATCCCACAGCCAATCCAAAAAGCATTGTCGTTCTTCTGCATTCTTTATTTTTACTGCTTGATGCACCATATTAGAAGTCGTATAACGATCCGCCAAAATAATAGCACCCTCATCATAGTCTTTTTTCCAATTCATTCGAAAAGAAGCATATCGATCTACAGCAAAAAAAGTTGAAGCTGCATAAGCATTCACATCGTCGGCGTGTTTGCCAAATTCACCTTTTAAGTAAAGCTTGATCAATGCCGAAGATTCACTCCCATAATCAGGAAATTCCACCTGGCGAATACGTCTGCCATCACGCTGTAAATGTTCAAACAAAGCCTTGGTTTGCGTAGCCTTGCCGCACCCATCTCCGGCTTCGATTATAATTAATTTTCCCTTCATCATTTCACCACTTTTATTGTATTGAGCTTTGCATCTACTGGTCCAACAACCTTAAGGCCTATCGCCTGCATTGCCCGGACATACTCGATAATTTCCCGGGTAATGATTTCCCCTGGACAGATGATTGGTATTCCCGGCGGATAAAATGTAATCATCTCGGCCGCCACGCAACCGGCACTTAAATCAAAATCTTCTTGACGATTCTTGCTAAAAAGTGCCTGTCGCGGTGAAATCTTTGCTGGTGGCATCATTGGTAAAATAACCTTTCTCGGTGATATCTCTTTTTCTCGGCGTTCAGCCGCTAAAGAGCGTAAAGCCTGCAAAAGGATTTCCCCTTCTTTTTCAGTATCCGCCAACGATATGATGAAGAGGACATTATACATATCCGATAACTCACATTGCACTTTATGCCGATGCCTAAGGATTTGCTCTGCCTCTGGTCCTGTGATTCCCAGCCCTGAAACCGTAACAGTCAATTTGGTCCAATCAAGAGAAAAGATTCCCGGCTTATCTACTCTGTCTTCACCAAAGCAATATAGACCATCAATTTGATTGATTTTCTGCCTTAATGTATTGGCCAAATGAACTGCGCGGCCAATACGTTCTTTCCCCTCAATTGCCATTTGCTGACGAGCTGCATCCAGTGAGGCCAGCAATAAATAGTTAGGGCTTGTCGACTGCACGAGACTTACCATCATTTGCAGACGATCCGGGTCAATACGGCCATATCTGGCATGAAGCATCGACGTCTGCGTCAAGGAACTCAGTATTTTATGCGTGCTTTGCGCCACGATATCGGCTCCAGCATCAAGTGCTGGCAGAGGAAGTGATGCATCAAATCGCAAATGCGGTCCGTGCGCTTCATCGACGAGCAGCAGCATCTGATGTTCATGGGCTATTTGTGCAAGCGCAGTAATATCCGATGCAACTCCGTAATAGGTCGGATTGATTACTAAAACAGCCTTGGCATCCTCATTTTCTTCAATTGCCTTGTTCAAGGCATCCACCGTTATGCCCATGGCAATGCCAAGTTCTTCATCAATGACCGGCTGCACAAAAATAGGCTGCGCTCCACTGAGCATTATTCCCGCGATAATCGATCGATGTGCATTTCGCGGTATAATGATTTTCTCCCCCGGATCAAGCGCCGCCAAAATCATCGCTTGAATCGCTCCGCTTGTACCATTCACGACAAAATAAGAAGCATCGGCTCCATATAAATCAGCAGCCAAATCTTGCGCCGCTTTAATGCAAGTCGTCGGTTCATGCAAATCATCAAGTTCTGCCATGAGCGAAACTTCTGCTTTCAAGCCGAGCGGCGTAACAAAATCTCGAAATGATTCCGCTATCCCCTTGCCTTGTTTGTGGCCTGGTGTATGAAATGCCGTCGCGCCATCGGCGACATAAGCACGCATAGCGTCAATCAGTGGTGCACTCTTTTGTTCGTCCTTCAAAAAATCCCCACACTTTCCTTATATCACGTCTTCTAATGGCAAAAGCAACCGGACTTTCGTTCCATGCCCTGGATTAGAAGCAAAGATCAACTGCGCCTTGATGATGCTGGCACGTTCACGCATCCCCGTAATACCAAAATGTTCTGGCACCTCACCTGGTTTTATTGGAGGCGGTTGCTGTTCCGTATCGAAACCGACCCCATGATCTTCGATGACAGCCGATATATTATCTTTATTGTATCGTAAAAAAACCGCTGCAGTTTTTGTATTAGCGTGTTGATATATATTATTCAAAGCTTCCTGGACAATCCGAAAAAAACTTACCTCAACAAATTTATTGATAGGGACAACCGTTCCTTCTGTTTCGAACCGAACATCGATATTGCTGCGTTCCTTAAATTTCACCAAATACTGCTGTAAAGCTGCCTGCAAACCTAAATCATCCAAAGACATCGGCCTTAAATCAAAGATGACCTGCCGTATTTCGGTAAGACAATCTCTAGTTTGTTCCCTAAACTCACGCAGCCCAATCTTTGAAGCCCCGGGGTCGACATCGATCATCCGTTCACATATCGTTGCCTGATAAATAAGATTTGCCATTGACTGGGCCGGTCCATCATGAATCTCTCTCGATAGACGCAATCGTTCGTTTTCTTGTGCTGTAATGATCTGTATGCCAAGCAATTTCCCCTTATTAGCAAGCTCTAACTGATTGACTACATCCCCAAGTTGAGAACCTAGATACCCAATGACCACACCAATCTGGATTGCCAGGTTTTTGGCGTTGTTGACCGTCTCCGTAACTGCATGCAATCGGATCTGCGTTCGGTCGCGTTGCTGACGAAGCTGTGTTTCTTGTTCAATCGCAATTGCAAGCTCGACCTGAGCAGTCTCTGCCTCGCCATAGCAGCGCCGAATGTCCGCTTCTGAATATGACGAGAAATTTTTGCTGACTCTGGCAAGCTCCTGCTTTTTTTGTTGTGCTTCAATTTTTAATTGATCGACACGCTCTATAATAGACTCTACACGATATGTAAGTACTGATAAATCCTGTTTGGTAAGTTCGATTTCTCGACACGCCTTTTCGTAAATGTCAAAAATTTGTGACTTACTGCTCTCGATTGTGCTGACCACTTCACGGTATATTTGGTTTAGCGCTTTATCACTGCTTTCATTTTTTACCATCACCATATCTATCTATCCCACCTAAATACTTATTCTACTGTGATTTTACTCTGCATTTGCTGACAGTGCAATATTATTTTCATTCGCAAAAAAACTTATCAACATATTCAGAGCCTGTGGATAAGTTTTATCCACAGGTCAAAATCTCTCCATGTAAGAAATATCCTTACATTTGTAAAATAGTTATCCACATATTACCCGTTTTTGTGCACAAAAAAGTGGATAACCTTGCTTTTGCAAGATTATCCACAAATCCATTCATCTATTTCTTTGCTGAATGTTTCTTATTCTCATCATTTTGTCTGTTCCTGCGAAATATCCGCAAAACGACCAATGCCAAAAGCGCTCCTGCCAAGATATAAATATCCGACTGACGAAAAATCGTCTGTGCGCCTTCGCCTGTCCATTTCACATAAATAGCAGCCAAGACTACCAAAATAACGAATGCATTTACTATCGTCCCATTGAACATCTTAATATCTTTTCATCTCACTTTTATTAAAATTGATTATCAACTCACTGCAACAATGCTCTCGCCTTGTTTTTGCTGCCTGGCTGAAATATTATCTTTGATATCTTCCCATACGAGGATTGGAGCTTTTTCAAAACCATTAAAAGTCGTCGCTGAAGCTGATGTATATGCACCAAAATTCGGCACCAATATGCAATCGCCGATTTCAAGCTTCGGGCTAAAACGATCCCGGTAAAGAATGTCCAAAGAGTCACAGCTCGGCCCAGCAAATGTAACCGGAATCTCTTCCTCACTTTTAAAGGTCTCAAATTCATAAAACCAATGATCAAAGATAATTCCCGATAATGCGCCATAAACCCCATCATCGAGGAAGTACCAGTCCTGCCCATTGCGTTTTTGTGTTCCGATGACACTTGTAATGAAATTCACTGCCGTCCCGCAAATATAACGGCCTGGCTCTGCCCAAATTTCCGTATCTGGAAAAAGACGTTCCAAATCAGCATGGATATTTTGTACCATCTCTTTCAAATCAAATTCCATATTCGGCGCCGGTACTGGAAGACCGCCACCAATATCGAGTATATCCAAATCAAAGCCTTCTGCCTTGGCCTCATCGAACAAGCGGCGACAAAGCTCTAAGGCATGCGTATGTGACTGTGTTGAAAGCAATTGACTGCCTGCATGGAAGCAAAGGCCTCTGGCATTGAGTCCCTGTTCTCTAGCCAAACGCAAAAGATACATTACATCTTCTGGCGCGGCTCCAAACTTTTTATTTAAATCAACAAGAGCTGTTGAATGGTCGATGCGCACTCGCAGCAATACATCACTGCCCGGCACGTACTGAGCCATCTTATAGACTTCGCTCTCACTGTCGAATGTAAATTTATTGACGCCATATTCTGCGGCAAGTTTCAAACTGCGCGGCGTCTTGACCGGATTTGCATAAATCATATGCTCTCCCGGAACTCCCATGTCTCCTAATCGGCGAATCTCACCGGCGGATGCAACATCAAAACTAGATCCTAAAGCAGCCATTTTTTCTAATACGGGCTGCGCCGGATTGGACTTCATTGCATAAAAGACACGGACCCTTGGTAAATTATTGCGTAAAAATAAGTAGTTATACGCGATTTGTTCCAAAGATACCGTCAATAACGGTGTTTGATACCGTTCGGCTAAAAAAGACATTTCTTTCTGTGTGAGTTTAAAAGTTTTCATAACACTCCCCTTATCCCTATCTTGCAGTTTCAGCTGCAATTAATTTGGTATTGCTAAATTTTAATTTTAGTAATAGTGTTATATTTGTCTTTTAATCGCAAAATCCTGCTAATAATTAAAATTTTTTTGAAAAAAAATAAAACCAATCAGAATTGCATCTGATTGGTTTTATTTTCTTGCGATATTTTAGAATGCAGGAACTACTGCACCTTTGTATTTTTCATTGATGAATTTTTTCACATCATCGGATTTCAAAGCTTTGATCAAAGCCTGGATTTCTGGACGATTTTCATCCCCCTTGCGTACAGCGACGATATTTACATACGGCGAAGAACTGTCTTCGATGATCAGAGCATCTTTTGTCGGCACGAGATCCGCCTGCATTGCATAGTTTGTGTTGATGACTGCTGCATCAACGTCTTCAAGTGCACGAGGTACCTGTGCTGCTTCAACTTCTTTGAACTGCAAATGTTTTGGATTATCGACGACATCCTGTACCGTAGCCTTTACGCCTACACCATCTTTAAGTTTAAGCAGTCCAGCTTTTTCTAAAAGAAGCAAAGAACGTCCACCATTGGTAGGATCATTAGGAATAGCGATAGCTGCGCCATCTTTGATTTCCTTCAGGTCTTTTATTTTCTTTGAATATACGCCCATCGGTTCAATATGGATCCCGGCTGCGCTTACAAGATTTACATTATGTTCTGCAACAAAATTCTCTAAATAAGGAACATGTTGAAAATAATTTGCATCGAGCTCTTTGTCATTAAGTGCGAGATTTGGCTGTACATAATCACTGAACTCAACAATCTGGAGATCGATTCCTTCTTTTTCCAAAATAGGTTTTACTACCTGCAAAATTTCTGCATGTGGTACAGCACTGGCGCCAACTTTTAATACCGTCTTAGCCCCACTTGATTTTGGCTGTTCCGCAGCTTTTTTATCATCGCTGCCACAGCCGGCTACTGCCATTACAATAACGAATAAAGATACCAAAATCAGGGATATTTTTTTCATAGATATTCCTCCTAAAATGACAGACTTTATTGTCTGTCTTTATTTTACCTGGAATCCAGGCTATTGCCATTATCGTTTATTCAATTTTTTTGCCATAAAATTACCGGCAAACTGGACAATCTGCACTAAAATAATCAAAACGATGACCGTCGCCAGCATGACTTCTGGTCGAAAACGCTGGTAACCATAACGAATCGCCAAATCCCCAAGACCGCCACCGCCAATCGCACCGGCCATGGCAGAAGAGCCTACAAGGCCAATGACAACTGTAGTCAGCTGCGAAATGATACCAGATACAGCTTCTGGCAAAAGCACATGCCAAATGATTTGAAATGGCGTCGCGCCCATAGCTAAAGCGGCTTCGACAACACCGTATTCGACTTCACGCAAAGAGGTCTCGACCTGACGACCAATAAAAGGAATCGCCGCAATCGTCAAAGGAACCATCGCCGCCGTCGTCCCAATCGATGAGCCGACAATCATACGCGTCAAAGGAATAATGGCCACCATCAATATAATAAATGGAACCGAACGAACTGCATTGACGATTCCAGCCAATATGCGATTAAAAACAACAAATTCTAAAATCTGATTTTTGGCAGTAGTGACGAGCAAAACCCCGAGAGGGATGCCAATGACGCTAGCAATTGCCATGGAAACAGCCACCATGTAAATGGTCTCGCCCAGAGACTTAATCAGCAAGGAGAGCATGTCTTGTGACATAACCAATCACCTCCGTCTTTAATTCTTTGGATTGCAGGTATTCCAATGCCTTTTCGATATCAGCAACTTCTCCTGTAATCCCAATGATCATGCGGCCATACGGCGTAAGCTTGATATGGTCGAGATTGCCAAACAAAATACTGACCTCTACCGCAAAATTGCGAATGAGCCCGGCAATGACCGGATCATCAGCTGAATCACCAATAAAAGTCAGACGAACGAGCAAATGGCTGCCCGGCTGCGGTGTTTGTGAAATCTCCGCATTACGGAAAGCACTTGGTAATTCATTGCTGATTACGACACTGATGAATTCTTTGGTGATTGGTTTCTGCGGATTTGTAAATACTTCCAAAACCGTACCTTCTTCTGCAATCACACCATGTTCTATTACTGCGACCTTATCGCAAATTTCCTTGATAACTTGCATTTCATGTGTGATCAGAACAACCGTGAGCTGCAACTTTTTATTGATATCTTTTATGAGTTCAAGAATCGATTTCGTTGTCTGCGGATCAAGCGCCGACGTCGCTTCATCACAAAGAAGTACTTTTGGATCACTAGCAAGTGCCCTAGCTATGCCGACACGCTGCTTCTGTCCGCCAGAAAGCTGCGCTGGATATTGATGTGCTTTATCTTTAAGCCCGACCAAATCCAAAAGCGGGTCGACTTTGGCTTTGATTGAAGCCGCATCAGCCCCGGCAAGGCGCAAAGAAAACGCAATGTTATCATAAACTGTCGCTGAAGACAATAAGTTAAAATGCTGAAAAATCATTCCTATATTTTTGCGCACAGCGCGAAGTTCCTTATCCGATAACGCCGTGAGATCCTGTCCATCAACGATGACCTTACCTGCGGTAGGTCGTTCAAGCATATTGATGCAGCGAATCAACGTACTTTTGCCGGCACCACTTAGGCCTATGATTCCGTAGATTTCACCGCGTTTTATTTCTAAGTCTATCCCTTTTAGTGCCTTGACCGGGCCATCCGCGCCATCGTATGTCTTTTCAATGTGCGATAGTTTTATCATTCAAACAACCCCTCTTTCCTCTGCTTACCATGTGGCAACTACTTTGCCGCCAAACTCTTTTTCAATAAATTCTTTTACTTGAACAGACTGATATGCTTTCACAAGTTTTTGCATAGCTTTTTTATTCACATCGGCTGAACGCACTGCAATCACATCAACATAAGGAGAATCCGTTCCTTCTTCATACATTATGTCATGCGGAGAAACAAAACCATTTTCCTCGGCAATGCTCGTTCCCATCACCAATAAATCAGCCTGTTCGCAAAAATCCCCCATAGACAAGGCATCGACTTTCTCGATTTTCAGTTCCAGGGGATTTTGAACGATTTCCGTCAAGCTCACTTCGCTAGCTTGACTATCGCGCAAAACGATCAGCCCGCTTTGAGCCAAAAGCTTAATTGCCCGGCTTGCGTTGATTGCATCCGCTGGAATAACGACACTTGCTCCCTTAGGCAATTCTGCTAAAGCCCCAATTTTATGGGAATACATACGAAGGGGCAGTAATACCGTCTTTGCCAAGATAGCAAAATCATAGCCACGATCCATTAACTGCCAATCGAGAAATTGCTCTGGCTGATAACTATTTGCATCCACTTCATTTTTATTCAGAAGATCATTCGGTTCCATATAATCGCTGCACATGATGATTTCAATGTCTAAACCATCTCTTGCTGCAGATTTTTTGACTTCTTTCATGATATCTGCTTGTAATCCCGGAACAACAGCAACTTTAAGGTGTTCTTCTTTATTTTGACAGCCCCCGATTAAAAGGCTTGTCAACAACAGAACAACAACAACTATTTTTTGCAGTCCCATCACCCCGTCAAACATAATTCATCGTTTTCAACTATGTTTTGAATGTTATCATAGCTGCGTATACTTGTCAATATCTTTCCAGCATTATTTCCAAACTTTTCAAGCGGAAAAATGCAGCTTGCCGCGCTTAAGTCCATACAATATTGCTGCAATAGCAACGCATGCGGCATAAGCACCTGCGGCCAAGATCAGAAACATCCACTGATATCCACTTAGCCCCGGCATCAAATCCAAAGCTCGACCAATCATCGCCGATTGCATCATCGCCGTGATCTGCCACACGAATATAGACAATGCCATTGCCGTTCCCAATATATTTCGATTGATGAAATCTACTGCCACAAGATTCAGCGGTCCCATATGCGCAAATGACACTACGCCTAAAAGCACTACAAAAAGCCAAAGCAACGCTTCCGTATGAATCAATGGCAAACACAAGAGCAACGTGCCCAAACAAAACAAATCGACCAGTAAAAAATAATACCGGCCTTTTTTGCTGCCTCTTGTAACAATGCCGGTCAGCGGCAATGAAAAACAGCCGGTCAAACCAAACACCAACATCATTTTGCTTACTGTCCCCGCATCTACCCCCGCCCCATGGAGCAGGTACGTAGTCACCCATGTGTTCACGCCCCAAGAGGTGTATAACGCCCCTGCATAACTGATTAAACAAAGGATGAATCCTTTATTTTTCAGAAGCTGGCCAATGGCCTTACGGCTGATTGGTGATTTTTTTGTTTTTTTGCTTTCATTTAAAGAAACGTTCTGCGGCTTATCTTTCATAAAAAATGCCAAAATAAGTATGTTCAAAAGGCATAAGAGGGCTATGCCAATAAAGGCAAATTCCCAGCGAAGCTCTTTCACCGCATAGGGAACATAAACATTTGTTATCATGACCGCTATCGTCGCTCCTGTATTTAAAAGCCCGCAAACAAAATCTTGTTCACTGCTAGGAAAATACTCCACGATTACTTTTATGCAGAGCGGCCAAACCATGACTCCCATCATACCTATCAAGAATTGGCTCAAAAGGATCGACTGGAAAGACCCTTTGCCGCCTGCCCCGATCAAAACGCAGCAGCCTAAAGCCGATAGGCTCAGCAGCAGCAATCGTTTCGCTGAAAATCGATCGACAAGCATTCCTCCGGGAAGCTGAAACAAAAGTCGGCCAAATGCCACCGCAGCTACAATCACACTGCACTGCCCCATAGAAAAAGCAAATACATTGGCTGCTAGCGGCACAAATGGATTCCACGATAAATAAACAACATATTGCGTCATGAATGCCATATAGATAAAAAGAAAAACAACCCAACGATACGAAGAACGCAATGCATTCATCTCCCAATAGTAAAATCAACTTTTTTATTATAACACTATTTGAGATGCTTGACTTCTCTGCACTTAAGAAAAATAAGAATAAAAGCAAGATTTTTACGTAAAACCTTGCTTTTATTCGGAATAAACCTTACAATTTATTGTAGGTATTTATAAATTGCAAATAAGGGTGATTTAAATGGGAATTTTATCAAGATTTTTACCGAAGAAAAAACCAATCGAAATAAAGAATACGGTACCTAAAGAAAAAGAAAATATCCGTAAGACTTTTGGCGTCTATTGCCATAACCACCACAAGGTAAACGGTGACAAAACGCTTTGCCCTAAATGTACCGCTTTGCTGGCAACGGTTATGCTTAAAATGCAACGCTGTCCTTACGGCATAACCAAACCGATTTGTGAACGCTGTGACATTCCTTGTTTTGGCACAAAACAAACCGAAGAGTTCCGCCAAATCATGAGCAGTACCCAAAGACGTATGCTTTTCAAACATCC
>CBDTTM010000046.1:0-14712 GCA_965363355.1 uncultured Selenomonadaceae bacterium
TATTTCGATGAGCCCACCATCATGCGACTGGCACGCAAATTTTATGATCTTTTGGTGCCTGGGGGATATTTGTTCATTGGTCATTCGGAAGTGCTCGATCGCAGCAGTACATCGTTTCATTATGTTTTGCCAGCAATTTATAGAAAGGAATGAGTTGCTATGCCTAAAATAAAGGTTTTAATTGTAGATGATTCAGCACTTTTTCGTGAAGTCTTATCGAGAGGCCTATCTGCGGATAAACTGCTTCATGTTGTTGCCACCGCCAAAGATCCATTTGATGCCAGAGATAAGATTCTGCAATACCATCCGGATGTCATGACGCTCGATATTGAAATGCCAAAAATGAACGGTATAGAATTTTTGCGCAAGCTGATGCCGCAATATCCTATGCCGACAATTGTCATCAGTGGAGCGAATACATCTGTTTTTGAAGCAATCAATGTCGGTGCTGTGGATTTTGTTAAAAAACCCGATCGACAGGCAGGCATTGCTGGAAAGGAATTTATGGATGACTTGATTTTAAAAGTAAAGACGGCAGCGACGGCTAACTTACAAAAATCACAGATCATGCAGCACAGTGCTGTTCGTAAAGACCATGAGAAAAATATCAGCCAAAAAATTATTGCGATAGGGGCATCAACGGGCGGAACGGTGGCGCTCACGAATCTATTGCTTTCTTTGGAACCGCCGCTTCCAGGGATTGTTGTTGTACAGCATATTCCTCCGGTTTTTTCTGATATGTTTGCCAAAAGGCTCGATGCTATCACTAAATTCAAGGTCAAGGAAGCGGTAAATGGTGAGCCGGTTCTACCCGGAACGGTATTGATTGCTCCGGGCAGTCAGCATATGCGGGTCAAAAAAAGAGGGAGTTCATATATCGTAGAATGTTTTGATGGCGAAAAAGTCAATGGACATTGTCCATCTGTAGATGTTCTTTTTCAATCCATTGCGGTGATTGGAAAAGCGGCAGTTGGTGTAATCATGACCGGGATGGGGTATGATGGCGCTAAAGGACTGCTTGAGATGCGCAAGGCGGGAGCTAGGACGGTCGGACAAGATGAGAAAACCAGCGTTGTCTACGGGATGCCGAAGGTTGCCTACAATATTGGCGCGGTAGAAGCACAACTGCCACTGGATAAAATGGGAGAGAAAATATGTTCTTTTATATAAAAATCATTCATCATTCTTGCATTGCCCAGATTTATGCCGTATAATGAGTAAGTAAAATAAAAGTGATGGATGTGCAGATTTAATGAAATTGTGTAACACAGCTGTTTTAGCGGGTGCGGACATTTTAATTAAGACGAAATGGTTGGAAGTTTTTCAACCAAACAAACAGAGGGTATCTTTGTATGCCATCAGCTTTTATAATGTCATGGCACATGTCTATAAATCACTGCGCAGCAAAGCTCTTATCGCTATGCTTAACAACAGCGTGTGGGCAGAAGGACAAATTTGCCATGGGATAGGTATGCCCGGAGACGGGCGGACTTTTGTAAATTTAAATAGTGATTGTGTAAAAATGCAAGGCCTTAATCTACGCTTTTTTGCCGATGAATAATAAAACCCAGTTGATGCTAGCAAAGTATTGGCTGGGTTTTATGTATTTGTATTGCAAAGAAAAGTGTTTGATGTTGTAATTTCCAATTTTATAAAGCTTGCTGCGTTGCAGGTGAAAATGGCTTTGTGAAATTTGAAATAAATTATACTATAGTAGCATGGTATGATAGCACGGCTGGCAATAAAGCCAGACGCGGCGGTCATGCAGATTTTAGGGGGATGATGGATTCATGAAAGTGGCCATAGTTATGGGCAGCGATTCTGATTGGCCGATATTAAAACCGGCAGCAGAACTTTTAAAACAGTTTGGTATTGGTTGTGAAGTTGTTGTTGCTTCGGCTCACCGCACACCGGGAAAAGTTCGTGATATTGTGACTTCAGCTGATGAACGCGGTATTGGGGCATTTATCTCAGCGGCTGGCGCAGCTGCACATTTAGGCGGAGTCATTGCCAGTTATACGACTTTGCCAGTAATCGGCGTACCAATCAATGCAACGCCGCTCAATGGAATGGATGCTCTTTTGAGCACGGTGCAAATGCCGTCAGGCATTCCAGTTGCGACCATGGCAATCAATGGAGCAAAGAACGCAGCGATATTTGCTGCTCAGATTTTTGCGGTAAGTGATCCTGAAGTGAAGCAAAAATTGACGGATTATCGCGCTAAAATGGTTGAAGAGGTTGAACAAAAGGCTGCTCGCGTACAAGAACAGCTTGCATGATCTTGAATGAAACTAAACTTTAAATAAATGGAGGCATTTGATCTAATGGAAAAAACAGCATTGTATGAAGGTAAAGCAAAGGTAATGTATACTACGGAAAATCCGGATGAATTATTGGTGTATTACAAAGATGATGCAACGGCTGGCGATGGTGCCAAAAAAGGAACCATTCTTGAAAAAGGCATTATGAACAATAAAATATCAGCATTTTTCTTTGATTTATTGGCAAAAAATGGTATTGAGCATCATTACATAAGCATGCCAAGCGATCGTGAAATGATTGTTAAAAAGCTTGATATCCTCCCAATTGAAGTTGTCATCCGCAATGTAGCTGCCGGTAGCTTGGCTTCGCGTCTTGGCTTAGAAGAAGGCACAAAAATGGCAATTCCAATCGTAGAATTATATTATAAAAATGATGATCTTCATGATCCAATGATCAATCATTTCCACATAAAGGCAATGGATTTGGCAACACAAGCAGAAATCGAAGAAATCGAAGCTGCTGGCTTAAAGGTCAATGAAATCCTTACCAAATATTTAGCAACAAAAGATATCGAACTCATCGATTTTAAATTGGAGTTTGGTCGTTATAAAGGCAAAGTTATTTTGGGTGATGAAATTTCTCCGGATAACTGCCGTTTCTGGGACAGCAACACACATGAAAAACTTGATAAAGACAGATTCCGCCGTGATTTAGGCAATGTAGAAGATGCCTATAAAGAAATTTTACACAGATTGACAGGTGAAGTTAGGTAAATGATTGAAATAGAAGCAAACAAATGGAAAGAAGAATGTGGTGTCTTTGGCGTGTATTCACGTGAAGAAGACGTTGCGATGATGACCTACCTTGGCCTTTATGCTCTGCAGCACAGAGGTCAGGAAAGTGCCGGTATTGCAATCACTGACGGAGCTTGGATGGACGTATCGCGTGGTATGGGCCTTGTAAATGAAGTCTTTAGACATCAAGTGCCGCATATGGATAATCAATACATTGCCATCGGGCATGTCAGATATTCGACCACTGGTTCCAGTCTGCTTGCGAATACGCAGCCGCTTATTGTGAACTATGCTGGTGGTAAAATCAGCTTGGCGCATAATGGGAACTTGACAAATGCTGCAGAAATTCGGCATCAGCTCGAACAGGAAGGCACGATTTTCCAAACTTCGATCGATAGTGAAGTGTTTGTGAATCTCATTGCCAGATCCCGCAAAAGCCGGATTGAGGAAAAAATCATTGAAAGCCTGCAAAAAATCCAAGGGGCTTATTGTCTGACGATCATGACCGAAGATAAGCTGATTGGTGTGCGTGATCCACATGGTTTCCGTCCGCTTTGTATCGGCAAGACGGAAGACTCATGGGTCATTTCTTCGGAATCTTGTGGACTTGACGTTGTTGGTGCAGAGTTTGTCCGTGATGTCGAGCCGGGCGAAATGGTTGTTATCGACGATGAAGGCATTAAATCCTATCGTTTTTCAGAAGGGGCAAAACGGGCTTCTTGCATATTTGAGTATATTTATTTTGCGCGGCCAGATAGTGTCATTGACGGGCAAAGCGTTCATGATGCTCGCTTCATGATGGGGCGCGTCTTAGCGCGTGAAAGTGGTTTTAAAGGCGATATTGTCATATCGGTTCCCGATTCAGGGACGACGGCAGCAACTGGTTTTGCTTTTGAGTCAGGGATTCCTTTCATGGAGGGGCTGATTAAAAACCGTTATATCGGCAGAACCTTTATTCAACCTACGCAGAAAAAACGTGATACAGCAGTCAAACTTAAGCTCAATGCGATTCGCTCTGCAGTTGAAGGCAAATCGGTCATCATGGTCGATGACTCAATCGTAAGGGGCACGACAAGCGGCAAGATCGTTCGCATGTTAAGAAGTGCTGGAGCAAAAGAAGTGCATATGTGCGTAAGCTCGCCACCGATTGGCTATCCTTGCTATTATGGGATTGATACATCGGTGCGTAAAGAATTGATCGCGGCAACTAAATCGGTCGATGAAATCTGCGAGTTCATCGGTGCAGATTCGCTGCATTTCTTATCGATTGACGGTTTGAAAAAATGTGTATCGGATATAAATTGTGAAGATATGTGTTATGCTTGCTTCAATAGTGCTTATCCGGTAGCAGCCGAAGCAAACGAGCAAGCTGAAACAGATAAGTATGTGTTTGAGCAGGGAAAACAAAAATGCTGATTCAATCACACAGATGCCCAACGAAAAAAATCTTTAAAGCCGATAGTTGCTTTAAAGGCTGAACGCTAGATAAATAGCACGAACTACATTATCCATAACAATTCTTGTTATGGATAATGTAGTTATACGTGTAATGATAAAACCAGGAGGAAATCATGGCTGAAGAAAAACAAGCAAAGCTCACATACAAAGATTCCGGTGTAGATATCGATGCGGGAAACTATTCGGTGTCGTTGATCAAAGAAAGCGTCAAAGCAACATATCGTCCTGAAGTTCTTGGGGATTTAGGCGGATTTGGCGGCCTGTTTGCTTTAAATAGCGGCAAGTATAAAGAACCGGTTTTGGTATCGGGAACAGACGGCGTAGGAACGAAGCTCCGTTTGGCATTCATGCTCGATAAACATGATACCATCGGTCAAGATGCCGTGGCTATGTGTGTCAATGATATCTTGGTACAAGGGGCAGAGCCTTTGTACTTTTTGGATTATTTGGCAGTCGGCAAACTCGATCCGCAGCAAGTTGCAGCCGTTGTCAAAGGGGTGGCCGCAGCTTGTAAGGAATCTGGTTGCGCACTGATTGGCGGAGAAACAGCTGAAATGTCGGGGTTTTATCCGGCAGGCGAATATGATATCGCTGGTTTTGCTGTCGGTGTTGTCGACAAAGCCAAAATCATCACGGGCGAAAAAGTGAAGAGCGGCGATGTTTTGCTGGGACTGCCTTCAAGTGGAGTCCATTCAAACGGCTATTCTTTGGTTCGCAAGATTTGTTTTGACTGCAAGGGCTTTAAAGGCGATGAATACATTGAAGAGTTAGGAAAAACCATTGGCGAAGAATTGTTGACACCTACTAGGCTTTACCCTAAAGTGTGCCTGCCGCTCATTGAAAACTTTGATATCCATGGCATGGTCCATATTACCGGCGGCGGATTCTACGATAATATTCCACGCGTGTTGCCAAAAGATTGTTCCGTTGAAGTAAATGCGGCTGCTTGGCAAAGTCCGGCTATTTTTGGCTTGATGAAAGAGTGGGGCAATGTTGAGTGGAAAGAAATGTATCGTACATTCAATATGGGTATTGGTATGGTCTTGGTTGTTGCGGCAGAGGATGCTGTAAAAGTGCAAGCTGACCTAAAAAGTAAGGGTGAAGCTTGCTATGAAATTGGTAAAGTCGTTGATGGCAATCAAGAAGTTATCATCAAAGGCGGGGTATTCAATGACTAAGTCAGTACTTGGGGTACTGGCCTCAGGCCGGGGATCGAATCTGCAATCGATCATCGATGCAATCGAAGACGGCCAAATCAATGCGTCTATCGGTGTGGTCATCACGGACAAACCAGAAGCTAAGGCACTTGAAAGAGCAGAGGCTGCGGGCATTTTTGCCGTTTGCGTCGACCGGAAAAAATGTGCCTCAAAAGAAGAGTTTGAAGAAAAATTAGTGCAAACCTTGAGAAAGCATGAGGTGAGCCTCGTCATTTTGGCGGGCTTTATGCGAATTCTAAGCCCGTGTTTTGTCAGGGCCTTTAAAGACCGCATCATGAACATACATCCGTCTTTGCTGCCGGCATTTGGTGGGGCTCATGCCCATCGCGATGTGCTAGCGTATGGCGTCAAAGTCTCTGGCTGTACGATTCATTTTGTTGATGAGGGGATGGATAGCGGCCCGATTATCTTACAAGATACGGTTCCGGTTTTGCCAGGTGATACTGAAGATGTATTGGCAGCACGGGTTTTAGAAAAAGAGCATGTGCTTTATCCTAAAGCAATCGAGCTTTATACCAAAGGGAAACTTTCCGTGTCAGGGCGACACGTAACAATACAAGAATAACAAAGGTGGAAAATTCATTATGAAAATCAAGCGTGCACTACTTAGTGTTTCCGATAAAACTGGCATTGTTGAACTCGCTCGAAAGCTCCATGAAGCTGGCGTAGAGATTGTTTCTACGGGTGGTACAATGAAGGCCATCAAAGAAGCAGGTATTCCTGTTATGTATGTAAGCGATGTAACCGGTTTTCCTGAAATCATGGATGGCAGAGTCAAGACGCTCAATCCTTATATCCACGGTGGTATTTTGGCAGTTCGTGACAACGAAGAACATGTTGCGGCGATGAAGGAACATAAGATCACAGGAATCGACATGGTTGTCGTCAATTTATATCCTTTCCGCCAGACGATTGCAAAAGCGGGCGTGACGCAGGCTGAAGCAATTGAAAATATTGATATTGGCGGACCGGCGATGATTCGTGCAGCTGCCAAAAACTTTAAGTTTGTTACCGTTGTTGTCAACCCAGCTCGTTATGATGAAATCGCAGCAGATGTCCAAAAAGATGGCGGTGTCAGTGATGCGCTGCGTCTACAACTTTCACAGGAAGCTTTCCAGCATACGGCAGAATATGACAATTGTATCCAGTCGTATTTGGCAGGACAGATTAAAGGCTGATGAAATGCAAAAGGGCGCAGATTTGCTTGCGCCCTCTTGATGAAGGAGTGTAGTTATGCATATTTTAGTGATTGGCGGCGGTGGCCGTGAACATACATTAGCGTGGAAACTCAAAGAGAGCAAGCTGGCAGAAAAGATTTATGCGATACCAGGCAATCCCGGCATGGAAAAAATTGCTGAGTGCATCCCGGATATCAGCATTACGGATAATGAAGCTTTGGTGGCATTTGCAAAGAGCAAAGAAATTTCTTTGGTGGCGGTAGGACCGGAAGTCCCTTTGTCAAATGGAATAGTAGATGCCTTTGCTAAAGCTGGCATCAAGGCATTTGGGCCAAGTCGATTGGCAGCTGAGATTGAAGGATCAAAAGCTTTTTCTAAAGATTTGATGAAAAAATACGGTATTCCGACGGCGAAATACGAAGTTTTTACAGATGCAGCAAAAGCTCGTGCCTATGTAGAAAAAGAGGGAGCTCCGATTGTCATAAAAGCTGATGGACTGGCAGCTGGTAAAGGTGTCATCGTAGCGGCGACCCTTTCCGAAGCGTTGTCGGCAGTTGATGAGATCATGTGCGATAAAGCTTTTGGTACAGCGGGCAGCCGTGTTGTCATCGAAGAATGCCTGGTTGGTGAGGAAGCTTCTTTACTCGCCTTTACGGACGGAGAGACGATTGTGCCGATGGTATCTTCACAAGATCATAAAAGAGCGTATGACCAAGATAAAGGTCCGAATACAGGCGGAATGGGGACGTACGCGCCAGCCCCGGTCGTTACCAAAGCTATATTGCAGCAGGTGCAAAAAGAAGTTTTGGAACCGACCGTCAAAGCCATGCAGGCGGAAGGCCGCAAATATGTCGGCTGCTTATATGCAGGTTTGATGATTACCGCAGACGGGCCTAAGGTGATTGAATTCAATGCTCGTTTTGGCGACCCGGAAACGCAGGTCGTTTTGCCTCTTTTAGATGGTGACTTGGTAGAAATCATGTTGGCCTGTGTAGATGGTAGACTCGATAAAGTCGATGTGAAATGGAAAGAAGAAGCAGCTGTCTGTGTCGTTATGGCTGCAGGCGGCTATCCAAAAACCTATGAAAAAGGCGATGTCATTGAAGGCCTTGCGGCAGCAGAAGCAACAGGTGCTATGGTCTTTCATGCGGGAACTGCAAAAAAAGGAAACGATATCGTAACCGATGGTGGCAGGGTGCTGGGGGTTGTTGCAACAGCTCCTTTAGTTAAAGACGCTTTGGACAAAGCCTATGCTGCGGTTGAGACCATAAAGTTTCGCGGTGCACATTATCGTAAAGATATTGCTTATCGAGCGCTGCAACGGCTGTGAAAACAGAAAAAATTTGTTTGAGGTGCGGGAATTTTCCCGTGCCTTAATTTTTATTTGATAACTGTCTGGGCGTACAGTTGAATTTGTTGGAATTTATTGGGGTTTGTGCTACAATGATTTCACTGGCTGTAAAACCCAGGTGTAAATTTATAAAAAAGGGGTACGTTTGATGATTGAGTGGAAAGATGAATATGCTATTGGAATTAAAGAAATAGACGAACAGCATGAAAAATTATTTGAAATTGCCGGTCGGATGTTTGCGTTGCTGCGCAATGACTTATTGATGGATAAATATGATAGCATTGTTGAAATCATAGATGAACTGAAAGATTATACAAGATATCATTTTGAAGCAGAAGAAGCTTACATGGAAAAAATCGGTTATCGTAAGTTCCTTTCACAAAAAGTGACACATAAGGATTTTCTCGATAAGATGGATGAGATCGATCTGCAACGAATCGACAATGGGCAAAATCAATATCTGATGGATATTTTAAACTTTGTATTAGATTGGCTGGTTGAACATATTTTAAAAGAAGATAAGCTTATTGCCTAGTGAGCTTGGGCGATAAAAGCGGAGCGATGAGTAGGACGCTTCGCTTTTTTTGTTGAAAACTATTGCACGGATTTGTTTCATATAAAAGGGGCATATGTTATAATAGATAGGGTATTTTAGCAGCAAAAAGGAGCTGATTATATGACATTGGAATTAAATAAAATATATCATGGCTTTCGTCTTATACAGTCTACAAAAATAAAAGAAGTGGATGCGGTCGCGCATCGTTTTTCACACGAAAAAAGTGGAGCACGGTTATTGTTTTTGGAAAGCGATGACGATAATAAAGTTTTTTCGATTGCATTTCGCACACCGCCGACAGATGATACAGGCGTAGCTCATATTGTCGAACATTCTGTACTTTGCGGTTCGCGCAAGTTTCCATTAAAGGAACCATTTGTCGAATTGGTCAAAGGTTCGCTCAATACATTTTTAAATGCGATGACGTATCCGGATAAGACGATTTATCCGGTAGCAAGCCGAAATGACAAGGATTTTCGCAATCTGATGGATGTGTATCTCGATGCGGTTTTTCATCCAGCTATGTATGAAAATCCTGAGGTTTTGATGCAGGAAGGCTGGCATTACGAGATTGAAAAACTTGAAGATGAACTGGCGTACAGCGGCGTCGTCTATAATGAGATGAAAGGCGCATTGTCTTCGCCAGAAGATCTTTTAGAGAGCAAAATCATGGCGTCACTTTTTCCGGATACGACGTATGGTTTTGAATCCGGTGGCGATCCGGCAGCAGTTCCGACATTGACACAGGAAATGTTCATTGATTTCCATAAGAGATATTATCATCCATCCAATAGCTATATTTATCTTTACGGCGCAATGGATATCGATGAAAATCTCGCCTTTTTAAATGATGCTTATCTTGAGGAATACGACCGGATCGAAGTGCCGTCTAAAATCGAATACCAGCCATTGTTTAAATCAGGTAAAACCATAAAAGAGCAGTATCCGATTGCTTCAAATGAGCAGATGGATGAAAAGACGTTCTTGAGCATGAACGCTATCGTTGGCAAAGACAATGAACCAGAAGAAATGCTGGCTCTTGAAATACTTGAACATGCGCTTTTGAAGACGCAGGCAGCGCCTTTGAAAAAGGCCTTGGTCGATGCGAAAATCGGTAAAGACGTGATGTCCTCCTTTGAAGATGGGATATTGCAGCCGTATTTCAGTATCATCATCACAGGGGCAGAGGCCGCGCAGAGCGAAAAATTCCGCCAAGTGGTAACAGAGACTTTAGAAAAGCTCATCAAAGAAGGTATTGATCGTGAGCTTTTAGAAGCATCGATCAATCTGCTGGAATTTAAAGTGCGTGAGGCAGATTTTGGTCAGTATCCAAAAGGCTTGATTTATGATCTCAAGCTGATGAACAGCTGGCTTTATGATGGCGATCCAACACTATATCTGTACTATGAAGATTTATTGCAGAAGATGAAAGATGGCTTGAAGACGAATTATTTTGAAAAAGTATTGCAGGAACGTTTTTTGGAAAATCCGCATAAGACCTTGCTTATTTTAGAACCAAGCCAGACGGCTGCGGCAGAGGCTGCTGCTAAGACCAAAGCAGAATTGGCGGCAAAAAAAGCAGCGATGACAGATGCGCAGATACAAGAAATCATCACGTTGACGGCAGAACTTAAAAAACGTCAAGAAACGCCGGATTCCCCGGAAGTATTGGCGACAATTCCACTTTTGCGTCTTGAAGATATAAAAAAAGAAACCGAAGAGCTTGTTTATGAAGAAAAAACAATCGCGGGGATTAAAGTATTGCATCATCCATTGGTGACCAATGAAATTGCGTATATGAGTTTTTATTTCGATGCAGCTTCTTTATCAGAAGAATTATTGCCGTATGCTTTTTTATTGACAGAGCTTTTAGGGAAAGTTGATACGCAGAGTTATTCGTATGCAAATTTGGCGAATCAAATCAATTTGCATACAGGTGGGATTGGTTATGATTTAGCCGCTTATGAAAAAGATGCACCATCAGGAAATATTTTGCCGAAGTTTAAGGTCAAAGCCAAGACTTTGGTAGAAAAATTACCAAGGCTGCACGAGCTCTTAGTTGAAATTCTCACCAAAAGCCGCTTTGATGACGAAAAGCGTGTGCGGGAATTGATTGAGCAGTGCAAGGCATCGATGGAAATGTATTTGCTCAAGTCGGCGCATCAAGTTACGGCATCGCGACTTTCCTCTTATTTTTCAGCAGCTGGCAATTACAATGAACGAGGTGGCTTGTCGTTTTATCACTTCATAAAAGATTTTGTCGAGAATTTTGCTGACCGTTACGAGAAGATGAAAGCGAAATTTGCTCAAATGGTGCCGATGTTATGCAATCAAAATAATTTGTTGATCAGTGTGACTACCGAAACGAAAAATTATGAAGCATTTTCGCATAGCTTTGAAATTTTACGCGGAAGTTTAAGTGTAGAGAAGTACGAACCGGCTGCTTACACATTTGAGCCCAAAAAGAAAAACGAAGGCTTTTTAAGCTCAAGCCAGGTACAGTATGTCAGCAAAGGTGCCAATTTTGCGAAGCTTGGATATCAATTCAGTGGCAGTATGCGTGTTTTGGAAACTATTTTGCGTTATGATTATTTTTGGACGAAAATACGCGTGCAGGGCGGAGCCTATGGTGCATTTACGACCTTTAAACGCAATGGAGATATGCTGTTTGGCTCGTATCGCGACCCGAACCTGGCGGAGACCATCAAGGTTTTTGATGAAACGGCTTTGTATTTAAAAGATTTTTCGGTCAGCGAAAGAGAAATGGTAAAATACATCATCGGAACGATGAGCTCCGTGGATTCACCGCTTACATCCAAAATGAAGGGTGAAGCTGCAGCTGAATGCTATGTCCGTGGAATATCGCATGACGATAGACAAAAGATGCGCGATGAGATTTTGGCAACGCGCCAGCAAGATATAGCAGCGCTTAGTGCGCTTATTGCTGCTTGCATGCAAGAAAATTACATTTGCGCACTTGGTGGCGAGGAAAAATTAAAAGAAAATGCGAAAGAGTTCAGTGAACTGAAAGAGATTTTCGCTTAAGATGTCTTTTGATGCTGGATATTTGTCTTAGTTTTTTGCATAACTATACAGATTTTTCAAAGATAATTGACTTTGCTTAAACTACATGTAATAATGAAATTCAAGATGCAGCGAAAGGGGCTATTACATTGAAAGACTTGATATTTAAGGGCGCCGGTGTTGCCATCATTACACCGCTTACGGAAGATGGCATCAACTTTGAAGAACTTGCCCGCTTGATTGAATTTAACATTGAAAATAAAACGGATGCAATCGTCATAACGGGGACGACAGGAGAGTCGGCAACGTTAAGTGATGAAGAACATAAAGAGGCAATTAAATTTACAGTAGAACAAGTCAAAGGCCGGGTTCCGGTCATTGCTGGCACCGGGTCGAATGATACAGCTTATGCACTGCAGCTTTCGCAGTATGCCGAAGAAGTCGGCGCGGATGCACTGCTGCTCGTGACGCCGTACTACAATAAATGTTCACAAAAGGGAATCGTCCGTCATTTTTATGAAATTGCGGACCATGTCAATATCCCGATTATTTTATATAATGTTCCGTCGAGAACCGGTGTGAATGTTTTGCCGGCAACGTATAAAGAACTGGCGAAGCATCCTAGGATTGTTGCAGTTAAAGAAGCTAGCGGCGATATTTCGTCGATTTTGCGAATCCGTGCTATTTGTGGAGATGATTTAGCAATCTATTCCGGTAATGACGATCAGATCGTTCCAATCTTATCGCTTGGCGGAAAAGGCGTCATATCGGTTCTTTCCAATGTTGCGCCGAAGGCAACGCATGAGATTTGTCAGCTCTACTTTGATGGAAAAGTATCAGAATCAGCAGCTTTGCAAATAGAATATCTTGATTTGATCGAATCGTTATTCGTTGAAGTCAATCCGATTCCAGTCAAAACGGCAGTGGCTCTTATGGGTTTCGCTGCAGGGCCGTTACGTATGCCGCTTTGTGAAATGGAAGAAGAACATTTGACGATTTTGAAAAAAGCGATGCAAAAACATCATTTACTTAAATAAAAACAAAGAGCGGATACTCTTCGGGGTATCCGCTTTTTCTGTTGTTGACAGAAGAAGCGATTGTTTTTATAATGAAATTTGGTTTGATTATGAATAATATGATGGATAGAAGTCTCGCGGGAGGTCTTGGTTTTGGAAGTCGATATAAGTAAAAAAGTCAATAAAATTGTAGTTTTCGGTTTGGCAGGGGTTGTGGCTGCGGCACTCATATGCAGTGTTGCTGTTTGGTTTTGGCATAGTCATCGCGCCTATATGACCGTCAATAATGCTAAGATTGCCAGTACGATGGTCAGTGTAAAGGCACAGGCACCAGGAACGATAGAAGAAATTCTGGTAGCCGATGGAGATACGGTTTCTCCGGGGCAAGTCATAGCAAAGATAAAAGTAAAGGTATCGGATGAACAAATCAAGCAACTCGAGCAGTCACTTGATTTGGCGAAGAAACACTATACTGAGGTTTTGGCAGGCACGACGGTAGCCAAGCCGGTAAGTGGCGGACCGGCTCTTAGTGCTGGTGCATCACAGGCGGATATCGAACGAGCTGCAAAAACCAGGGATCGTATGCAGCAATTATATGCTATAGGAGCAATCAGCGCGGTGCGTTATCAGCAAGCCGAGGCACAATATGAAGCTGTTGCTGCTTCTGCGGGTGGGGCAGAGGAAAGTACGCCGTCGTATGAAAGCGTTTCGACGCCAAGCTCGCCAGAGGCGATAAAGGCAGCACAGGTACAAATCAATCAGGCTCAATTGGCCTTAGATACGGCTAAGAAAAATATGGAAGCAACAGAAATTACAGCGCCGATTGCTGGAACTTTATACTATAGCCAAGCAAAAGTTGGGACGGATATAGCGGAAGGACAGCCTATTTTCAATATAGGCGATGCTGCTAATATATGGCTGGAACTTACTTTGACGAAAGCACAAAAAGATTCTGTTCGGCTGGGGCAGTTTGTTTCCTATTCAATTGATGGAAAAGATATGCAAGGTACGGTGCTTGATATCGAGGAACCAAAAGCTGCCGCGGAAGCGACTGAAGGAGCAACCGAAAATGCGCCGACAACAGATGTTAACAGCGATGCGGTCAAAGTTAAAGTGTCACTTCCAAGCGACGTACCGGATGATATCAAGCCGGGCGTAGCAGCTGTTGCCCGAATCGCTTTAAACGGATGAAAATATTGTTTTTTTTATAACAGACCCGGGCAAATGGACTTTGCCCGGGTCTGTTAATTTTTTCTGTTCAACGCACAGGGGACGTGTTATAATAAAAATATGGTTTTCACAAAGTAAAGGGATAAAGAAATAATGTTATGAAATTATAGAAACGAGGTGTTTTTTATGGTTAATCCGAAATTGAAGGATGATTTGAACGATCAGCTTTGCCGTGCAGTTTTAGAGCTTGAGAATGTAGAGGAATGCTATCAGTTTTTTGAAGATATATGTACAGTCAGTGAAATTAAGGCACTTTCACAAAGACTAGAAGTTGCGAGAATGCTGCAGGCCGGACATACATATGATGACATCGTTGAGCGCACGGGCGCTAGTACGGCTACAATCAGCCGGGTGAAACGTTGTCTCAATTATGGTGCAGATGGTTATAAGACAATACTGGAACGTTTGACTGCGGAGCCTAAAGGCCGGTAGGATATAGCTGTTAAGACAAAGGAGCCAAGGAACATGTATAAAGATGAATTCGTTTTAGAAATACCATATGGAACTAGAGATTTTTTACCACAGGAAGCTGCTGGAAAGCGTATAATCGAGACTGCATTGGCAGATACCTTTGCTAAATGGGGCTATGATGAAGTTGTTACGCCGACAATCGAGTATTTGGATAC
>CBDTTM010000047.1:0-14625 GCA_965363355.1 uncultured Selenomonadaceae bacterium
GGGTTCGTAAAAGCACAAAAACATCCTTATGGAATGACGACTCGTCATGGAATTTTTTCCGGAGGCGATGTTGTGCATGGGCCAGCAACTGTCGTCAGAGCGATGAAGGATGCCAAGATGGTTTCTTTGGGAATTGCACAATATGTAGAGGCAAAAAAACTTATGGAAGAATGCGGCATGCAAATGGCTGTCGGTGAATAAAAAACGAGCTGAGATTTCGCTAGTGAGAAATCTCAGCTCGTTTTATTTATATTCAGTAAGGATGCCTTCTTGAAGCAATAGAATGCGATCCATGTGTTTGAGCAAATGCTCATCATGTGTAATTAAAAGCATAGCAGAACCTTCTTGGTTTTCAAGCAAGGTTTGCATAAAATTATCAGCTGTTTTGCTGTCCAGACCAGTTGTTGGCTCATCGAGAAGCAGGAGCTTTGCTGGTTGAACCAGGGCTCTGGCTATCCCGAGGCGTTGACGCTGTCCGCCGGAGAGTAAACGTCCGTTTTCACCGACGGGTCGATTGAGCAGGAGATCAGAACTTTGGATAAAATCATCTAGTTGAGCTTTTTTTAGTGCTGCAAAAACTTCTTCATCTGTAATTTGCGGATACAGCTTTTCAAAATTCGTGCGAATAGTTCCAGTGAATATGTAAGTGTTTTGGGTAATTGCACGAATGTCCTGGCGCAGTTTTTCAGGAGGAATGCAATCATAGTTTTGACCTTCCCATAAAAGTGAGCCGCTTTGCCATTGCCAAAGATGAAGCAGCAGATGGAATAACGTGCTTTTTCCTGAACCACTGGCACCGATGATGGCTACTTTTTCGCCGGGGGTGATGGTGAAAGAAATGTTCTTTAAGATAAGTCGAGACTCATCATACGAAAAGCAGATGTTTTGCGCTGCGAGCAAGGCGGTTTCTACGTTTTTTTTGCCAAGTGGGGTGGCGGTGTGAGCTATCGGAGTCCGTGCAGGGTCGCTTTCGAAAAAATGCTGCGCCGTTTGATGTGCTGCTTGCAAGGAACGGCATGCTTCTGGCAAAAGCGCGAAGGTTTCAAAACCGGATTGTATGGTGAGCAAAAGTACAGCTAAGGTGATGCCACTTAGCTCATTGGCTCGCACTACAGGAATCAGACAGGCGAAAATTGCCAGCAAAGCAGCACTGCAAAAACTAGCGGCTATATGATCGGAAATATTGATTTGTTTATTGCTAGTTAGGCGCTTTTGGGTAATCGTGTGTGCAGCTGTTTGAAGATGAGCCGACTGAGATGCTTCGCTGCCACTAGCCTTGATATCCGCTAGACCAAGCCAAGCATCGATACAGGCGTCTTTATAGGAACTGATTGCCAGATCAAGTGATGCCTGGTTTTTCTTTTGCCGCAGATATGCACTGGCCGGAATAGCTAGACAGACAGTAAAGGCAAGCAAAAGCAAGCAGACCGAATTCGTGCTGTAAAAGAAAAGTATTATGCATAACGTCAAGAGCATAAGGAACGCACTGCTGATAGGAGCAAAGACTCGTAAATAGAAGTCTTTGAGAACATCGATGTCATTGATGAGATGATTGAGGAAAATTCCCTGGCTGCTTGCTTGAAGCTTGAGCGGAATTCGAGATTCGAGCTGTTTGTAAGCGAATGCCCGCAAAAGACCGAGTAAGCGAAATGATGCATCGTGAGATAAATAGCGTTCTAAGTAACGCAGGAGTGCTCGCGAAATGCCGAAAAACCGTACCGCTGTTATTGCCATGGAAAGGGTATAAAGCGGAGGCTGCAGGGCGGCACTCGTGATGATATAAGCGGATGCTGCCATAAGTGCTGCTGCACTGAGACTGCTGCCCCAAGCACAAAGGATGGAAAGCAGCAGGGGGAACCAAACTAGACGAAGTAAAGAGAAAAGTGTTTTCAAGATAGACCTCCTTGCGCCTGGGTCAGTTCGAAATAAAGGCCTTGGTTTTTGCACAATTTCTCATGGCTGCCATCTTCGATGAGTTGCCCGTCTTCGATGACAAAAATTGAAGATAGGGAACGGACGAGTGACATTTTGTGAGAAGCAATGAGCACTGTTTTGCCATAGCTGAGCTTTTCGAGGGCGCTTAGAATAGCTTGTTCATTTTTTCCGTCGAGCTGTGCTGTCGGCTCGTCGAGAAGCAGTACTGGGCAATCGCGGAGAAAAGCGCGAGCAATTGCGAGCCTTTGTCCTTGACCTCCACTTAAAGAACTGCGTCCGGCAAGTTTTGTGTCATAGCCATCTTTCATTTCCAAAATGGAATCATGGAGGTTGGCAGCTTTTGCAGCAGCTTCTATTTGAGCTTGTGTGGCTGCTGGATTTGCTAAAGCGATATTTTGCGCAACAGTAGCCCTGAATATATAAGGCTCTTGCGGAACATAGGCGATGCGGGTTCGCCAAAAATCAGGATGGATTTTGGTTAGTTCAATATCATTGATAAAAATCTTTCCTTGTGTTGGTTCAGCAAAACGCAAAAGCAATTGAAAAATCGTCGATTTTCCGGCACCACTTCGACCAACCAAGGCATTTGTCGTCCCGGATTTTAGGCTGAAAGAAAGATTCTTAAGGGCTGGGAGGGATTTTTTGTTATAAGTGAAACTTACGTTTTCAAAACGAATAGCAAAGGGTGAGACGGTTTTTTTTATGGATGGTTTTTTCGATGGCGTTGAAGCGGGTGGGACATCGAGAAAATCATAAATTTTATTGGCTGCCGTCAGGGCAGTCATAGCTTGATGAAAAGCTGAGCCACATTGACGCAAAGGTCGATAGAACTCAGGCGCGAGCAGTAAGGCAAAAAAAGCAGCTGTAAATTCCATCGAACCATTTAAAAGACGAAGGCCTATGCTGACGGCTACCAGGGCAATGCTCAAGGTTGCGAGCAGTTCAAGTACAAAGGCGGAAAGAAAGGCGATGCGCAATACGTTAAGTGTAGCTGTGCGAAAATTATTGCTTAATTCATCGACGAGTTCTAGCTGTTGGCGGCTGCGGTTGAAAATCTTCAAGGTTGTCAGTCCCTGTAAGAGCTCAAAGAAGCTGCGGCTAAGCGAAGATAAGACTCGCCACTGATCGGCACTGGCTTTTGCTGCAAGGCGGCCAACCAAATACAATAAAAATGGAAGCAATGGTGCTGTGATAAAAAATATGAGCGCAGTCAAGGGGTCGGCAGCTAGGGCTGCACCTAGGAGCACTAATGGTAAAATAACAGCAGCTAGGACTTGCGGCACGAAATGACGGAAAAATCCATCCAATTCATCTACGCCATTTGCTGCTAGGGCGATAAAATCGCCGGTTTGCTGCTTGGAAAGATCAAGCGGATTGAGCCCGAGCAATTTTTTATTCAGTCTAAGGCGCAAGCTTTCCTGTATGCCAAGTGACAGTTTCAATGCAGATTTTTCCTGTAAAATATCCAAAATCAGACGGATGAGAACGAGAGAAAGCAGCGCTCCCAAAAGAGGCGCTGCTTTTTTTAGATCTATAGCATTTAAGAAAACGTCATTTAAAAGCTTGGCAAAATTGAAAGCAAAGCCAGAAATGCACAGGCCTGTCAAAAATAGCAGGCCTGATAACTGGTATAGATTTTTTTTATAAATCTTTAATTCATGATGAAGCTTTGTTTTCGACATAAATCAGTACTCCAAATGTTTTTCGTCGATGCGTTTGCGGAAAATCCAATAGGTCCAGCCTTGATAAATCAAGACTACTGGTACCAGGCACAAAGCCGCGACCGTCATAATTGAAAGTGTATAAGGGGAGGAAGACGCATTATAAATCGTCAAGCTCCAAGCTGGATCGAGGCTCGATACCATAAGTCTTGGGAAGAGTCCGGCAAAGAAGCCGGCTGTTGTAAAAGCGATTGCCAAAGAGCTGCAGATAAATGCGAGACCATATTTTTTTGTGGTCAGGCAAGTATAGGAAAAGAGGAAAACTGCAGCGGCCAAAAACAAGAGAATAACAGCTGGTGTTTTGGTGAACAGATCCGTATTGGTGTACGTCAGCACTAAGCATAAGACAAAGGATAAAACGGCGAGTACACCGATTTTTCGAGCAGCCAGGCGCAAATCATCAATCTTTGCCGTTGAAGCTACACGTAAAGTCAAGAATGCAGCACCGTGGAAGGTAAAGACAAGGAAAAAGGTAATGCCGCCGACAATCGTGTATGGCGTCAAGAGATCGAGAAATGATCCCATATAAGTCATTTGCGCATTGAGCGCTATGCCTTTGATCATATTGGTAACAGCGACGCCCCAGAGAATTGCAGGCAAAGCGCTGCCGATGAAAATCAACCAATCGCAAGTGCTGCGCCATACTGGACAATCATTTTTACTGCGGAATTCCAAAGCAGCGCCGCGGAAAATCAAAGCGACCAGCATGAGGAAAAGTGCCAGGTAAAAACTGCTGAACATTGTAGCGTAAGCATGCGGAAAAGCAGCGAAAAGTGCGCCGCCAGCCGTAATCATCCAAACTTCATTGCCATCCCATACCGGAGCAATCGTCTGGATGATGATGCGGCGTTCCTTGTCATTGTGACCAAGGAACGGCAATAAGATGCCGACACCGTAATCAAAACCTTCGAGAAAGAAGAAGCCGATGAATAAAACTGTGATCAGAATAAACCATAAAATATTCAAATCCATTATCTTTTGCCTCCTTCCAGCGCCTCAGCCGGTTCCTTTTTAACAAATTTAACGAAGAGCGAGACAGCGGCGATTGCCAATACCAGATAAATCAAGGTAAAGCCAATCATGGTAAACCATACTTCACCGGAGGTAATGTTCAAGGATACTGCGGAAGAAACTTTTTGGAGCCCGACAACGATCCAAGGCTGACGTCCGCCCTCTGTTACATACCAGCCGAACGAATTGGACAGAAATGGCAGTGGGATGATCCAAACTAAAAGTTTCAAAAGGATAGGACAGGCAAAAAGCTTATTTTTGAATAAGGCAAAGCCTGCACCTAAGAGCACTAAAATCGTGACGATTCCTGTCAAAATCATCAAGCGGAAGCTCCAAAAAAGACCGGTAACATCCGGTACATAAGAATCACCGCCATACTGCTTTTGTGAAATCTGCTGCAATTCGCGGATACCTTTGATTTCTCCTTTTGGTTCATTATAAACTAAGAAAGAAAGAACGGAAGGTACTTCTATTTCCCAAGAATTTTTTTGTTGATCGGTATCAATAGAAGCTGCAATTGCAAATGGAGCAGGGTTTTGTGTTTCCCAAAGAGCTTCGACAGAAGCTAATTTCATCGGTTGGACTTTGGCGATATACTGCATTTGCAAATGTCCCGTTCCCATCACAGCAAAAAGACCGACAAGTCCGTAGACGAGCGATAATTTTAAAGACAATAGGAATTTTTCGCTGCTTCCCTGCTTGAGAAGTTTATAAGCACTGACTGCGGCAATTAAGACACCGCTAGTGACAATACCAGAGAAAAAAGTATGTGCATACTGACCGAAAACATACGGATTGGTCAATAGTGCAAAAAAGTCCGTCATTTCAGCCCGCCCGTTTCTAAGAGCAAAACCGACTGGATGCTGCATAAAGGAATTGGCTACCAAGATCCAAAACGCAGATAAATTGCTGGCGAAGGCCACGATCCAAATCGAAATACAGTGGAGTTTAGGCGATAGACGATCCCATCCGAACATCCAGATACCAAGAAACGTCGATTCCAAAAAGAAGGCAGTGAGTGCTTCAAGAGCCAACGGAGCTCCGAAAATATCACCCATGAAGCGAGAGTATTCCGACCAGTTCATGCCAAAATGGAATTCTTGGACGATACCGGTGACGACCCCCATAGCAAAATTAATCAGGAACAGCGTTCCTAAAAAGCGGACCAAAGAGCGTGCTTGCTTATTGCCGCTGCGGACATAATAGGTTTCCAAAACAGCGATGAAAACCGACAAGCCCAACGTTACCGGGATGAAGAAAAAATGGTAAATCGTTGTGATAGCGAATTGCCAACGGGATAACAAGACTGTGTCCATGGAAAATCATTCCTTTCTAATATGAAAAATCAATTATTACAACACTATTATAGTTCCCCCGGAGGATAAATTCAACTAACTTGGCAAATAAAAACAAAAATAAACAAAAAGGACTATGCAAAGCATGTCCTTTTTGTTTAGATGAAATCAGTCTTCAATTCGAATGATATCGTAGCCGGCATCTTCGATTGCTGCAGTAATAGCAGTGTGGGAAGCAGTGCCTTCAACGGCTGCATATTTGCCATCGAGATTTACTTCAGTGACATTGGTAATGCCGCTGAGCTCAGATAACGCTTCTTTTACATGGGCCTGGCAGTGAGCGCAGCTCATGCCATCAATATAAATTTTCATCAAAATCACCTCCTTTGCATAATCGTACTTTTATGATCAATAGAGGTCTCTTGTGATTTTGAAGTTGCGCAGCCTTAAGGCATTTGTCAGTACGGACACGGAACTAAGGCTCATCGCGGCAGCGCCGATCATCGGGTTGAGCATGGGGCCGCCCAAAAGATGAAGTGCACCCATGGCGACGGGAAGACCGATGATGTTATAGCCAAAAGCCCAAAATAGATTTTCTTTGATGTTTTTGAAGGTTGCCCGACTGAGCCGGATGGTTTCTACCACATCTCGTAGATCATTATGCATAAGAACGATGTCCGCACTTTCGATGGCGATGTCTGTTCCTGAACCGATTGCCAGTCCAACATCGGCACGGACCAGAGCTGGAGCGTCGTTTATTCCGTCCCCGACCATTCCGACAGTGCAGCCTTGGGCTTGCATCATTTGGATTTCTTGCGCTTTTTCTTCTGGTAAGACCTCAGCGCGTACCTGGGTGATTCCAGCTTCGCGCGCTATAGCTAAAGCTGTTTTTTGATTGTCCCCTGTGACCATGATAACGTTGATGCCAAGGTTCAAAAGCTCGCGGATTGCTTGCGAACTGCTGCTTTTTATGCGGTCCGCTACAGCGATGATTCCTTTACAGGTATCGCCTAGTGCTACAAACATAGCAGTTTTTCCGTTGGCGGAAAGTTCTTCGCCCTGAGATAAGAGCATCGGGCTGATGGAGATGTTTTCTTCAGCGAACCATTCTTTTGTTCCGACGCGTATTGCCTGAGAATTCATCAAGGCTTCTATGCCTTTGCCGGGAATGGCAACGAACGCTGCGACTGGTTGGATTTGCAAAAGTTTTTCATGTGCTGCTTGGACGATGGCTTTTCCTAGCGGATGCTCCGATCTTTTTTCGATGCTTGCCGCTAGAGAAAGCAAATTGTCCTGTAAAATTCCTTCCGTGATGATATCGGTAACCCAAGGTTTACCTTCAGTGATGGTCCCTGTTTTATCGAGGACTACAGTATCGATGTGTTGGGCTGTTTCAAGTGCTGCACCGCTTTTTATCAAAATCCCGTATTCTGCACCTTTCCCGGAAGCTACCATAATAGCTGTCGGCGTGGCCAAACCAAGGGCACATGGGCAAGCGATGATCAATACGGCGATGAAGATCGATAAGCTAAACGTCAGGCTTTCTCCGTTAAAAAGCCAGGCTGCAGCAGCGATGACGGCCAAGACCATGACCGTAGGGACAAAATAAGCGGAGATCTTATCTGCCAAATGGGCGATTGGAGCTTTTGATGCCTGTGCGTCTTCAACTAGTTTGACGATGCGTGCTAAGGCGGTTTCATTGCCGACTTTTGTCGCCCTGTACTTAAATGAACCGGTTTTGTTGATGGAACCGCCGGTTACTGTGTCGCCGAGATTCTTTTCTACAGGTAAGGACTCACCGGTCAAAAGGGATTCATCGACATCACTGTAGCCGTCGATGACTTCACCGTCTACAGGCAGGGACTCACCAGGTTTTATCAATAAGATGTCACCGTGTTTTATATCGGTTGCTTCTATAATACGTTCTACATCATTTTCGATAATGACAGCGGTCTTTGGAGTAAGATCAAGCAAAGCGCGAATCGCACCGGCCGTCTTCTTTTTTGCATTTGTTTCTAAGTACTTTCCCAGTGTAATGAGCGTAAGTATAGTGCCTGCGGATTCAAAATACAGATAGTGGACTTGATGGACATTTCCGAAAAAAATGGCAGCGGTTCCAAACAAACTGTAGAGAATCGCAGCTGAGGTGCTTACGGCTACGAGTGAGTCCATGTTTGGGCTTAGCTGGAATAAACTGCGAAACCCGCTGGTGTAGAATTTGAAATTGGCCGCTATGATTGGCAGTGTCAAAAGCAATTGGCCCATGGCAAAATTCCATGGATTTGTTTCTGGGCTCAATTCAATTGGCAGGGGAATACCGATCATATGCCCCATGGAGATGGTGAGAAGCGGTATTGCGAACAAAATCGATAGGACCAAACGCAATTGCAAATGGTGGATAACGGAAGTGCCATCCTGCACATTTGCAGGCGTGTTTTCAACGAGCTTATATCCAGCCTTGCTTACGGCTTGTTCGACATCGCTGAAGGCGATGATGCTGTCATCAAGTTCGACATTTAAGGTTTCAGCGGCAAAATTTACAGCTGAAGATTGCACACCATCAAGTTTTTTTGTAACGCGTTCGATTCGATTGGCACAGGCCGCGCAGCTCATGCCTTCTATTTTAAATATTTTTGTCTTCATCTATATTTTCCCTCCAATAAAAGATTTTGACCGGGTACGAATTCATTTGGTCAGAAGCTTTTCAAGTATTTTATTGAGTTCTTCTATTTTTTCGTCTGGATCGTTGGCTTTACAGGCTTCCTTTACACAGTGCGCTAAATGTCCCTGCAAGATGCTGAGTTCCGCTTTTTTGAGCAATGACTGCGAAGCAATCAGCTGGTTAGCGATATCGATGCAGTAGCGTTCGTCCTCGATCATTTTGAGGATGCCGTCGATCTGTCCCCGAGCGATTTTGAGCAGCTTGGCGGCGGCGTCTCGTTCGTTTGTCATAAATAACCTCCCACCCCCTGTAGGGGTATTTCTGATAATCATTATCGTATACACTAAGGTGTTTGTCAATGAAATATTTTTTGCCAAGAATACACAACGTTGCCGTTTTTTTGTTATAATACTAAACAATGAGTGATGATTTGACGGAAATAACCAAAAGAAGCGGAGTGAAGACATGGTACCGGTCGAAAAAAGGCTTTTGATTAAAGTTGCCAATATGTATTATAACGATAATATGAAACAAAATGATATTGCTGACAAGCTCGGCGTAAATCGCACAACCATCAGTAAATACCTAAAACGTGCTTTGCAGGCCGGTATTGTTCAAATATCAATCGCCAATGATTCTTATGAAAATTTGGAATTGGCTTTGGAAACGCAGTTTGGTCTAAAAGAGGTCTATATTGTCGATTCCAGTATAGATCCTGTGGAGACAAAGAACAATGCAGGAAGAGCCGGTTTTCATTTTCTTAAGCGTATCTTGGCAGAACATGATATCTTAGGTTTTGCTTGGGGGAGTTCTTTGGCAAGCATTGCGCAAAATGCTTCGGTGGACCATTGCAATGAAGTCGCAGCAGAAATAGTCCCTTTGGTTGGGGGCCCGGAAAATCTCGATAGCGAGTTCCATGTCAATACGATTGTATATAAAATAGGGCATGCCTTTCGCGCTAATAGCCATTATTTATATGCTCCTGCTGTATCAAAGACAGCTCAAATAAGGCAGGCCATCATACAAGATGTCAATTATCAAAAGATAGCAGAGTTTTGGGAGAAACTTGATATCGCTGTCGTGGGGATTGGGGCACCGGTTCGCCACTCCAATATTGTTTGGGCTGGAGCTTTTGGCAAGGAAAGCATCGAAGAGCTTGCCGGAGCTGGTGTTGTTGGTGAAATTTGTTCGGTGTTTTACGACCAGGATGGAAATGTTGCAAATACCAGTCTGAGTGATAGGATCATTGCGATTGATCTTGAAAAGCTGCGTCATTTACGCTATTGCGTCGGGGTGGCGACATCGCCAGAAAAAGTGCCGGCGATTAAGGGTGCATTACGAGGAAAGTTGATCAATGTACTGATAACAGATGTGCAGACAGCGCAAAAATTGCTGGAAGATAAATGAATAAAAAGCGAAAGAGATCGACAATTGTTGTCGGTCTCTTTTTTGTATACATAGTTATGGGGACGATGAATATAAAATAAATATAAATAAAAATTATTGAAAAACATATAAAATCTGATTTTACTGAACTTTTTTAAAAAAATTTGAAATCTGTATTGATTTTTGCGGAGGAATCGTTTATTATTTACACATAGGGAACATATGATACATACTGTAACATATGTGACAATGAAGAGGCGCAAGAGTTAAAAGCTGAAATGGCAGGTAATTATTAATGGAAATTCAGCTAAATCTATGCGGGTTCATTTAAAAACAAACGGAGGCTTATGTATCATGAAAAAAGTAGCATTGGTAGTTGGTGGCGGTAGAAGTTTAGGCGAGTTTTTGAGCAAGCATCTTGCCAAAGAAGGTTATCGAGTCGCTGTTGGCGATTTAATAAAAGAAAATGCCGATAAAGTTGCCGCGGAAATTGTTGCAGCTGGAGGCGAGGCTATTGCCGTTACCGCAAATGCGTGTAAAGAAGCAGAGGTTGCCGCAATGTTCAAAGCGGTTGATGAAGAGTACGGAAGGATTGATTTGCTTCTGTATAACGCCGGCGTAGCAAGAAGTGCCAAGATTACAAAATTCAATTTGGAAGATTTCAAGTTTATTTGTGATGTAAATCTAAATGGTTATTTCTTATGTGCTCGTGAAGCTGCAAAGATGATGATAGAAAAAGAGATCAAAGGGTCTATTGTGGTCATCAATTCTAAATCTGGTTGTGTTGGCAGTAAGCATAACAGCGGTTACTCAGCATCTAAATTCGGTGCAGTTGGCCTTACACAAAGCTTAGCTTTGGATTTGGCAGAACATCAGATCCGGGTCAATTCTTTGATGCTGGGCAATTTGCTCGATTCAGATATGTTTGAAAGCTTGATACCACAGTATGCAGTAAAGCTGGGGATTCCAGAAAGTGAAGTAAAGCAAGTTTATATTGATAAAGTTCCGTTAAAAAGAGGCTGTCGCTTCCAAGATGTTGCCAATGTCCTCACGTTTTATGCTTCAGACAAGGCAGAGTATCTTACTGGGCAGTCGATTAAAATCACCGGTGGACAAGTGATGTAACGTAGCATAAAGATAGGAGAGATTTTGTATGGGCTGGTTCATTGCAATCGCTGTGGCGATGTGGATACTGCAATGCCTGTTAGGGCTGTGGCAGTTTGGTAAATTCAATCGAAGGTTTAAACAATTGCGAGCAGAAGGACGTGTGGCAATCGGCAGAGCCAAAGGGAAAATGCGAGCCGGCGTCGTGGTGCTTTTTTGCATCGATGCAGAAGCCAACATCATCAAGGCGGAAAAAATGCAGGGCATTACAATTTTCTCAGGGCTTAAACCTTTTGATTTGTTTGATGGAATATCATTGCTCACGATTGATGAAACAGCTTGTGCCGCTCTTGATAAAAATCTAAAGGCGGCAGTCCTAAATGCGATAGAAAACTATCGCCAATTTGAACGGCAAAAGCTCGATGAAAGAGCTGTCATCATTGCCAATCCTGTTGTGAAGAATACATAAAGCAGGCAAAGTCCGCGGTTGTATTTGGATAAAGTAAAAAAAGAGAGTGGGGTTATTTTATGGATTTCATGATATCATTGGCCCAAGGATTCATCGGTATGTTCAATGCCGGCGGAAAAACATTTGTAAGTTTAGTTACAGGTATCGTTCCAACCTTGATTTGTTTATTGGTGGCGATGAACGCGCTCATCCGATTTGTCGGTGAGTCCAAAATTGAAAAATTAGCACATCTTTGTGCTGGCAATCCGATAACAAGATATATGGTTTTGCCAGTGATTGGAACCTTCTTTTTTTGTAATCCAATGACGTTGTCCTTAGGTAAATTCATGCCGGAAAAATATAAGCCAAGTTACTATGCAGCGGGTTCCTATTCTTGTCATACCTTAAATGGCTTGTTTCCACATGTAAATCCTGGTGAATTGTTTGTATTTTTGGGCATTGCCAATGGTATTACGCAGCTGGGGCTGCCAACAGTTGATTTGGCACTTCGATATTTTCTCGTTGGAATCTTAACCAATTTCTTAAGGGGCTGGATTACTGATTTTACGACCAGTTATGTGGAAAAACAGCAGGGCGTTCAATTAGAAACCGAGATTGTTCCAATCAAATCAAGCGCAAACGTGTGAGGAGGCAATACAAATGGCTGAATATAAATCCGTTATGATTTCCGCTGGGCAAGGCGGCTTTGGTGGTCCATTAGAACTCATTCCTACAGATAAAAAGAACAAGGTAGTCAACATCACAGGTGGCATAATCGCGTCGGTTTCACAGAAAATTGCTGAGATGACAGGCTGTGAATTGGTCGATGGTTTCCAGACGAAGGCAGCCGATGATGAAATCCTTTGCGTGGTCATAGACTGCGGCGGCACGCTTCGCTGCGGAATCTATCCGAAAAAAGGGATTCCAACCATTAACCTAAATCCTACAGGTCCGAGTGGCCCATTGGCGCAGCATATAAAGGCAGACATCTATGTTTCTTCGGTCGATGAAGCATGCATTTCCTATAGTGATGGAAGCATTGCTCCGGCGGTGGTAAAAAAACCAAAATACGATACGACCAAAAAAATAACGCAGCAAACAGAAGCAGGTTTGATGGCAAAAATCGGCAAGATGATGGGATCGATTACCGCGACGTTGTATCAAGCTGGCCGCGATACCATAGATACAGTGCTCAAGACGATTCTTCCTTTTATGGCTTTTGTATCGATGCTCATTGGTGTTGTACTGAGTACTGGTATCGGCGATGTAATCGCTCAAGTACTCAGTCCATTGGCTGGTTCGGCGCTTGGATTAGTCGCGTTGTCGATGATTTGCTCATTTCCGTTCTTATCTCCATTCCTTGGCCCTGGGGCTGTAATTGCACAGGTCATCGGTGTTTTGATCGGGGTTGAAATCGGTAAGGGGAGCATTCCACCAAGTTTGGCATTGCCGGCTTTGTTTGCCATCAATGCTCAAGCGGCTTGCGACTTTATTCCGGTAGGTCTTGGCCTTGCTGATGCAGAAGTTGAAACTGTCGAGGTCGGTGTGCCATCGGTTTTATATTCTCGCTTCATTACCGGGCCGATTACGGTAATCATTGCTTGGCTCGCAAGCTTTGGGCTTTACGAGAGCTGAGCTATGCAGTAAAATGAAGGTCAAGGCTTGGCGGACAGAAAATTAGGCATGATGCATGTTTTTTTAGCCCGCCTGCCGGATCTTTTATTAGAGAAAAGCGGGTGAAATATGAAGGACTTGAAGCTGGTTATATTCGATATGGATGGGCTCATGTTCGATACAGAGGAAGTTTCTTATCATTGTTTTAAAGAAGCGACAAAGCTGTATGGAAAGATTTTGACAAGAGAAGTGTTCAAAGAAATTTTGGGTGTAAACATCGCCAGAGCAAAGACGGTATACGAAAAACATTTTGGTGAAGATTTTCCTTTTGAACAGATGGTGGAAAAAAAACTCGAGTTTGCCGCTAGTTATATTAGAGATAATGGTGTACCAATCAAATCGGGCTTATATGAATTGATTGATTTTTTAGAAAAAAATGGGATTAAAAAAATCGTAGCGACATCTTCACATCGGGAGGTAGCCGCAAATCTGATTGAACAGGCAGGTTTGACGAATAAAATTGATAATATGATTTGTGGAGATGAAGTAGAAAAATCCAAACCGGACCCGGAAATTTTTTTGAAGGCAGCTGCAAAAATGCAAGTTGATAGAGAACATGCCTTAGTGCTTGAAGATTCTCTGCAAGGAATATTAGCGGCGCATCGGGCTCAAATAAAATCGATTATGATTCCTGATATGGTTCAGGCTGACGATAAAACAAAACAACTTTATTTTGCCGAAAAAGAAGACTTAAATGAAGTAAAAGATTATCTCGAAAGGACTTTGCTCCTTCGATGAAGCAGCAAAGCAGAGTGGAGGAATAGATATGACAGAAGTTTTTCAAGCAAAAGTCGTACGTCTTGGCGATATGGTAGATGAGTTCAAAAGCGAAAAGATGATGATACTTTTTCAGGAAAATGTACCGGATGAACTCGCGGACTATTGTGTGATCCACCAGAACCATAAAGTCATGGATGTTGTGAAAAACGGTGATACTCTGTTTTTAGGTGATGCGCAATATGAAATTGTCTATGTTGGCAATCAAGTTCAGAAAAATTTGACCGATCTTGGTCATATTACGCTTCGTTTCAATAATAATTGTGAAGGGGAAAATCTCGAAGGCAGTTTATATCTTGAGGATAAGACGATTGCTGCGGTATCCCCAGGCGATAGCATTCGCATTGTCAGAATGTAATCAAAGAAAAGTTGAATAAGTCCAAAAGCATCGGAGATTCGAGGCTTTTGGACTTATTTTGTTTTGCTTTTTGACTAAGCGGAAAGTGCAGATGAGAAAGAAAATTGTTCCTTGACAGTGGATTTTTACAAGGGAAAAAGGCAATCTTTACAGAAAGACTTGCTGATTTCGCTAAAAATTGATAAAATTCTACATGGAAGTTATTACATAAATATAATTATATAATGGATGTGTTGAGGATGTTGACAATAAAG
>CBDTTM010000048.1:0-14379 GCA_965363355.1 uncultured Selenomonadaceae bacterium
TATAAACGGGAAAAAATATACAGATTCGAGCAGTGGATCATCTTGCCGGCTTGATCTGAAATAGCCTTCACCAACCCCGGATGATTATGCCCTAAGACGTTTACGGCAATTCCACCTAGGTAATCTATATATTTTTTCCCGTTTATATCATATACATACGGCCCTTCACCATGATCTAAAACGATTTGATAACGAGCAAATACAGGAAGATATGCCTCTTTATCTTGTTGATATATTTCTTTATCTGTCATATTAGTGCCTCCTATTTGATGACTTCTGTCCCGATGCCCTGTGGCGTAAACACCTCAAGGATCAGAGAATGAGCCAAACGTCCATCAATAATATGTGTTTTTCCCGCGCCTGCTTCAAGTGCACACAGACAAGCCTCAACTTTCGGAATCATTCCACCAGCAATCGAACCCGCCTGAATCATTCCTTTGGCCTGCGCTTGTGTCAATGTTGAAATAAATGTGCTCTTATCGTGATAATCTCGATAAATCCCCTCAATATCGGTAAGCAGCAAGAGCTTTTCCGCGTTCAATGCCCCGGCAACCTCTGCCGCTACATAATCGGCATTGATATTGTAACTTTCCCGGCCTTTACCAACACCGATTGGGGCAATGACTGGAACGTAATCTTGGTCGAGTAAATCATTTAATATGTCCGTGTTGATTTTTTCAACTTCACCGACATAACCGATATCGACTTCTGTCACTTGACCATTTTCATGAACAGCTGCCATTTTTTTATGCGCTTGGATAAGCCCTGCATCTTTTCCGCTAAGCCCTACCGCACGCACACCACCAGCATTCAATAAGCTGACGATTTCAGAATTTATCTTACCGACAAGGACCATTTCAGCAATCTCGACAGTTTCTTTATCGGTAACGCGCAATCCACTGACAAATTCAGTCTGTTTTCCAACGGACTTTAAAAAATTGGTGATATCCGGACCGCCGCCATGAACGATAACAGGGCGCATCCCTACATATTTCATCAAGATGATATCCTTGATTACTTTTTCTTTCAAATCATCATTGATCATAGCATTCCCGCCATATTTGATGACAATCGTCTTTCCGTAAAAATCCTGTATATAAGGCAACGCTTCTACGAGGATCGCCGCTTTATCTTTGGATGAAAACTCCATGCTGACAGCCCCTTCTCATCAGGTGTGATATTCACCATTGATCTTAACGTATTCGTAGGAGAGATCACACGACCAAACCGTAGCCTCAGCTTCTCCTAAACCCATGTCGATATCGATGACGATATCATGTTCTTCCATGACTTTGTGGAGTTTTTCAACCGCTGAATCGACACCCATGCCATTTTCAAAAACAGTGACACCGCCAAAGGCAACTTTCGTTTTTTCAGGAATCATTTCTACTCCCGCATAACCAATTGCACAAATCACACGTCCCCAGTTAGGATCTTCGCCAAAGAAAGCGGTTTTAACCAAAGGAGATTTCGCAACGCTCATCGCAACCGTTTTTGCATCTTCAAAAGACGGTGCGTTTTTCACTTGAATCGTGATGAATTTTGTAGCACCTTCGCCATCTGCCGCAATTTCTTGTGACAAGCTTTGGCAAAGCTCTGATAATTTCGTGCAAAAAACGCTATAGTCTTCATTTTCTTCTGTAATCAATTGGTTGCCAGCTGCACCGTTTGCAAGTACGACTGCCATATCATTTGTGCTCATATCACCATCAATAGAAATCATGTTGAACGAAGTCTCCACAACCGTCGACAAAGCTTTTTGCAGCAAAGTCTGTTCTATCGCAGCGTCCGTCGTGATAAAGCAAAGCATCGTAGCCATATTCGGCTGAATCATGCCGGAGCCTTTAGCAATCGCTCCCATACGAACGGTTTGCCCACCAAGAACAAATTCCATTTCACGTGTCTTTGAATGAGTATCCGTCGTAATAATCGCGCTGCCTGCATCCACGCTGCCCGTTTCGGATAATTCGCTCACTGCCTTTTTGATACCTGCATCCATTTTATCCATTGGCAAATTGACGCCGATAACCCCAGTAGATGCCACGATGACTTCTTCTGCCTTGATGCCAAGCTGCGCTGCCGTAATAGATGCCATTTCTTTGGCATCTTTCATGCCTTGTTCTCCTGTGCAAGCATTTGCACAACCGGCATTGGCAACAATAGCATGTGCCGTTTTATTTTTCACTACATCTTTCGAAACATACACCGGCGCTGCCGCCACTGCGTTTTTCGTAAATGTTCCTGCCACAGCTGCTGCCTTAGCTGTATAAATCACCGCTAGATCTTCATTGCCGCTTTTTTTGATTCCTGCTTTGATTCCTGCTGCGGTAAAACCTTTAGCATAGGTAACACCCTGTTTCATATCTTTTTGCATATAAATGCCTCCTGTATTCTGCTTCATTATTATGGATATACTGGAACATTTAACAGTCCCATTTTTTCATCAAAACCACATAGTATATTGAAATTCTGCACGGCTTGTCCAGCGGCTCCTTTTACGAGGTTGTCGATTGCCGACAACACAATCACACGGCCGACGCGAGCATCAATATGCCAGCCTAAATCGCAAAAGTTCGAACCGCGGACTGCTTTGGTCGCCGGATAACCGCCTCGCCCTAAGAGCCTAACAAAAAATTCATTTTCATACATTTTTTGATAAGCCTCATCTACCATTTCGGCCGTTACGCCTTCTTTGAGCTTAGCGTAACACGTACTCAAAATGCCACGTGACATCGGCACTAAATGTGGTGTAAAGCTAAGCACCACCGACTCTCCTGACAAATGACTCAAAGCCTGTTCAATTTCTGGTGTATGTCGGTGACCACCAACGTTGTACGCTTTAAAATTATCATACATTTCCGGGAAATGATTATCTAGTTTCGCCGATCTTCCCGCACCGGAAACTCCTGATTTCGCATCGACAACAATTGTTGAACAATCAATCAGCTGATTTTTAGCAAGTGGTGCCAAGGCCAATATGCTTGCAGTCGTATAACAACCAGCGTTGCCTACGATGCCTGCTTTTTTAATTTTTTCTCGATTGAGTTCTGCCAACCCATATACACGATCCGCATCCTTATGCGTATGCTTTACTTTGTACCACTTTTCGTAAACAGCTGTATCTTCAAATCGATAGTCTGCTCCAAGATCGATGATTTTTACATTTTTACCTGCAAGTGCTTTACCAACTTCCATAGCATGCCCATGCGGTAAGCCGATAAAGACAACATCACTGGCTTTTCCAATCATTTCAATATCTTTCATACTGACCAAAATCTGATCATAAATTCCTCGTAAATGCGGATATATCGCCGAAATCGGTTCGCCTGCATGGCTTTCCGATGTCATATATACAACTTCTGCTTGAGGATGATTATTCAAAAGCCGCAGGAGTTCTGCCCCAGCATACCCCGTCGCACCTATAACACTAACCTTCACACCAATCCCTCCCTCGAGTTGTCTGGATAAATATTATGTTTATAATTATACATCTTCCATGCATAAAATTTCAATAAGAAATTTAAATTTTTTTCTTAATCCAGTAAATTTTTTTCAGACCTATGAAAACACACGTTCCAATGCTATAATAAATCCATAGAATATCAGGGGGTTTTTATGAGAATTTTACGCTTTTTATTTTTTCTTTGCCTCATCTTCATCCTATGTTTCATTGTTTCTGGTGGCTATGCTGTCTCTCTTACCGATGGCCTGGAATCGCGCCTAGAAAAACAACTTCCCACATTAACCAACGCAAAAAACAGTCTGACAGAACGCGTCCCAGATACGCAAGGCGATATTTCTTTAGGCGCCCGCCTATCTAGGCTCGCTTTTTTGAAGCAGTCTGTAAATAAGGCATTGCCAACCAAGCAGTATATTACAATCGATCACATCGCCCTTCCCTTGCAGCAGTCCATCATTGCCATTGAAGACAATCGTTTCTACTCGCATTGGGGCTTTGACATCACCGGAATCTTACGAGCCTCTTTGGTCAACCTCCAATACGGCCGTATCGAAGAAGGGGCTAGTACCATCACACAACAGCTTGTCAAAAATCTCTTTTTGTCACGCGAACAATCCATGGGACGAAAAGCCGAAGAGCTTCTGCTTGCCCTAGACGTAGAAGCTCGTTATTCCAAGGAGCAGATCCTAGAGCTTTATCTCAATACCATTTATTTTGGCTCAGATTATTATGGTATCGCCGAAGCCGCTCAAGGGTACTTTGGCAAAAAGCCGCAAGATCTGACCTTGGCAGAATCAGCTATGCTATCGGGACTGCCAAATGCGCCATCACTTTATTCTCCATATGTCAATTATGAATTAGCTAAAAAAAGACAAGCTGTCGTTCTCGACGCGATGGTCCGAGGCGGTCTCATCGCTCCATCGACTGCCGAAAAAGCAAAAACAGAACGCCTTGACTTTGTTCATGAAACCAAATAATGTATACAAAAAACGTATCAAACAAATGCCTCGCATTTGCTTGATACGTTTTTTTCTCAACTATTTAGCTTTTTCACTATCTTTGATTTGCTTTTGGACGCTTTTGTCAAAAGCACGATAAAACTTCTTTGTCAATTCCTGATATGTGGCCAATGTATCCGGATCCGTACGATCGGCAACGACTTGATACGTGTAAACGAGCTTATTATTAGCAGCTGAATAAATATCATAGAAAATAACTACACGGTCATTATGCACGACTGTCGCTACCATGTAAGCATCTGCATAATCCGCAATGTTTGCTTGGAAAGCTGCGTCTGCCTGTTTTTTATCAAGTGCTGTAAGATCTACTTTCTTATCACGTTGCAAGCTCTTGCTGATGACATCGTTCGGGATGAGCTGTAATCTTGCTTTTTCACCCATCACATATATCATATTGGAAATATCAGCTTTTGTTACCCCATCCTTGATTGGCGTATACTGCGGGTCAGCGATGGCCAGACGATGGATCGATGACAGTTCAAAGTCCTTATCCGCCGTAACCTTTTCTCCGCTGGCAGAAACTATTTGCACGCTTGCCAACACAAGGCAAATAACCAACATCATTTGCATTAGTTTTTTCATTACAGTTAAATCCCCCTATTTTCAAAATAACCTACACTTATATCTATATTCTTTTTGTTTAGCATAAATCCTTTATTTTAAAGATTTTAGCAGGAAATATTTTTTTGCCGCAGAAAGAGAATATACAACGCCACTGAAAGGAAATGATATTTATGTTAAAAACACTCGTAGAAAAGAATCGCAGTTATCGTCGTTTTTTTGAAGAAAAAAGCATTTCTAGCGATACGCTTAAAGAATTGATTGAACTGGCAAGATTGACGCCAAGCGGCGCTAACAAGCAAGCACTGCGCTATTACCTCACAACCGAGAAAGACGAAATCGAAAAGATCTTCCCGCACTTAGGCTGGGCAGGTTATTTAAAAGACTGGGCCGGCCCTGAAAAAGGCGAACGCCCTACGGGGTATATCCTGCTATTGCAAAAAGAAGATTATAAGCTCGGCTCACCGTATGATGCGGGTATTGCCGCTCAGACGATTTTGCTCGGGGCTGTAGAGAAAGGCCTCGGCGGCTGCATATTAGCAAACATCCATCATCAAAAGCTGAAAAAAGATCTTGATTTACCTGAAGATATGGATATCCTACTTGTTTTAGCCATCGGCGTACCTAAGGAAACTGTCGTGATCGATGAAATCCCTGCCTCTGAGGATATCAAATATTGGCGCGAATCAAATGGCACGCATCATGTACCAAAAGTAAGAATATCTGATTTGATCATAAAATAAGAAATGCTGCGCACCGTAAAGATGCGCAGCATTTTTTTGCTATCAAGCCTCTTGTTTTGTGGCAAGCAAGAATGCCGCTATAGCCGAAACCAGAGGAACCGTAAAGACCACACCAAAACTTCCCGCCAGACCTTGCATGATTTCAATATTCATGGTGTTTGAATTGATAACCTGCAAGTATGGCAAATCATATACATAATTGAGTACAAGCACCCCCAAAGAGCTTCCAGTAAACGCCAAAATAAGGGTCGTTGCCATCGTTCCCATGATATCACGCCCAACATTCATTCCACTTGCAAATAACTTTCGCCGGCAAAGTTCGGGAGAATGTGCATGTATCTCTGCTATTGCCGCTGCAATATCCATAGCAATATCCATGACTGCACCCAAGGTAGAAATCAATACCCCTGCAAATAAAAGGCCACCGATATCTATTTTTGTGTTTTGCCCAACAAAAAGGAGCGCTTCGATATTTGAGACATTATAACCAGAAAGACCCGCGCAATAGCCAAAGAGCAAGGCTGAAGCACCTGCAACAAACAAACCAAAAAAAGAACCAAATACTGCGGCCAACGTTTTTTTATTGCAGCCACCAATCAAGGACAAACTTACCGTCACTGTTAAAAACGCCGTGAAAATCGCCGCCCATACAGGTGAAACACCACGAAAAATCAGCGGCAAAAACATCTTCCATAAACAAAGCAACGTAAAAAGCAGTGCCAGTGCAGACTTCACGCCCTTTTTTCCACCAATGAGGCCCAACATCAAGAAAAAAAAGGCAATAAATGCATAAACCGGCAAAGAACGATTCAAGCTGTATACCGTGATTGACCGTGTGCTCCCAGCTTGACTGACAATAGCTATGACCTTGGTACCGCTTTGGCAAACGGCCCCAAACAAAAAACCATTTGCACTCGTTGCCTCTAAAACCTCGCCCGCAAAATCGCCAGACTCCATTTGGAGCCTTATCTTTTGATCACCGATCCGGCTGCCATCTTCTTGTAAATTATCCTCAAGGACTTCAACAACTCTGCCTTCTTCAAAAGTCCTGCCATTCGTATTTACCAATTGCGGTTTAGCCGTCGGCTGCAATTGATAAAGAAATACTACAAAAATCGCTGCCAAAACAATGCCCGCAATCCACTTCATGCTCTTTTTCTGCTCCAGCTGCATCCACTTCATCTATATATCGATCCTATCTGTAAAAATAAAAATGCTGCAGCAAGAGTGCAGCATTTTATCTCTCTTATTTTTTTACAATGGTATACGCATCATCGATTGCCTGGCCAGTTTCCACATCATATGTTTTGATGGTCAACGAATCTTCGGTGACGTCCACCACCGAATACGTCGGTCTCCAGGTTTGATTGCGAGCGGCAATATAATCTTGCTGCATCGGCAATAGTTCATAGAACTTCGACCCCGTCGCCGAATTTGCTGTCATATAAAAAATCCCTTTCGGATTAAAAACTGTACCTTGGCCTTTATCGGCAATCGTATAACAATTGCTTTCTGCCAAGAAATCCGCTTTGACCTGGGCATCTTTAAAGTCTATGTTGTTGGTAAACGCCTTATGCTGACGGGCATCACTGCTGAGTTGATAGGTGCGGGCATAGGTATGGTCATGTCCCTGGAATACCGCATCTATATGATTTTGGTCAAAAATCGGCGTGAGCTGTGTGCGCAAGATCACGCCATCTGAATCCGAGTGATCCAGCCCCGATCCATAAATATCCTGATGGATCATGACCATGCGCCACTTCGCCTTTGGATTTTCCGCTATGGCTTTTTCAATCAACGCCTTATGATCCGCAACGTTGTAATTGTTCGTGTTCAAAACAATGAACAGTGCATCCCCATAACTGTAATAGTAGCCATGGCCTGCTGCCGTTGGGCTTTTTTCTGCCTGGAAAGGATTTGGTGTATTGAAATGATTTTGATACCCCGTCGTAAACGAATCATGATTGCCAATCGTGGTCGCTACCGGCAAAGAACGCAGTGCAGCTGCCGATAAATAGCCTGCATACTGATATTCTTGCAATTGTCTTTTTTCTGGACTTTTATCTTCGACCGCTTCATTGATCTGATCGCCAGCTGAAACGATAAAGTTGATTTCAGGATGCTGTGCTTGTGCGGCATTTAACGTCTTATTCCAATTATAAGCATCATTGCGCGTGGCAATATCACCATTTTGCTTTTGATCTCCATCGGATGGAACTTGCCCAATCGATGCTCCGATCTGGGGATCACCTACAAACATAAAAGAAAATTTCTTGAAGCTTTTTGTTTTATATTCCTGAGCTTCCTGCCATTTTCCATCGACTTTTACTTGGTACCAATAGGATTTATTTGGTTTGAAGCCATCGGCTGTGACTTTATTTGCATAATATTGACTGCCTGCGATTTCACTGCCCGGCAAAGAGGTCCCCGAAAATTCCTTGGCATTTCTCATCGCTGCATCGGTAGAAATTCTTACCGCTGCGCCTTCTTCCTTAGAACACCAAGCAAAGTTGAGTTTGCTCGCATCACTTCCCGGCGATAAGGAAACCTGCTCATAATTCGTCTTCAATGCATCCCAGCCATCTTTCCACGCCTGCCAGTCCGTCTGAGCTGCCATCTGCGTCGCGGTCACCGAAGAAGGTGTCAACGATGCATCATTCCAATGCTTTGTAGCAGCAAAACTCGTCAAACTCCCTACACTGATTGCCGTAATGATTGCCGCGGTCAAAAATCTTTGTCTCAATTTCATTTTCCAATCCCCTTTTTATTAGACATTTTTGGGCATAATAAAAATCTATTGTTATCATATCGCGGTTACGAAAAAAACAGGTTATCCTTTTGTTATTTTTCTGTAAAGTAAAAAAGCAGACAGAGATATATTCTCTGCCTGCCCATTTTATGACCAATTACAAGATTTTTTATTTTTTATCACGGGCTTGCCAATAACCTGCGAGCAAGGAACCCGAAAAATTATGCCATACACTGAAGATTGCCCCCGGAATCGCTGCCACAGGATCTAAGTGCGCGATGGCCAGCGCCACGGCAAGGCCAGAATTTTCCATACCAACCTCAAAAGAAACCGCTTTTGCTTTTTTGTGACTCATGCCAAAAAGCCGAGACGCACCATAACCAAGCCCTAGCCCAAAACTATTGTGCAAAATAACCGCCCCAAAAGCAATTCCGGCAACCGTAGCCAATTTAGCAGCACTCAAAGCTACGACAATCGTAATGATGATGATGATTGAAACTACCGAAACAAGCGGAATAAACACCATGATGCGCTTTACAAACTTTGAAAAAACTGCCCGGATTACCAGACCTAAAACGATTGGCAGTAAAACGATCTTCAAAATATCAATCAACAATGCCTCGGCCTGAATTGGAATCAAGGTACCCGCCAACCACAGAAAAATAAACGGCGTCAAGATCGGCGCCAAAATTGTATTGACACTCGATATGGTAACCGATAAAGCGGTGTCACCCTTAGCAATGAACGTCATGACGTTGGACGCCGTCCCACTTGGACAAACGCCGACCAAAATCAATCCAGCAGCCAAAAGAGGCGGCAGTCCCAAAACCTTAGATACCGTAAACGCAATCAACGGCATGATAAGATATCTAAGCACCACCCCAAAGGCAACATCCTTTGGCCGGGTGAAAACCAATTTAAAATCCTCCGGTGTCATGGTAAGCCCCATGCCCAACATGACCAATCCCAAAAGCGAAGAAATCGCCCCGCCAAGGGGTTTAAATGGCTCTGGATAAAAAAACGCAATACCGGCAAACAACACTACCCATAGAGGAAAAAGTTTATTGATGAATCCTACAATCTTTTGTGACACAAGCAACACTCCTACGTAAAATAACATTTGTTTTTTTCACAAAGTCATTTTTAAAAATTTTAGGACTTATTATATAACAGTCTTAATAAAAACACAATAAGCAACTTTATAAATACACAAACTTGCAAAACAAGGCTGTTTCACTTGACACGATGTAATTATTTTTGATATACTATCTGTAAATTTGTAAACTCCGTGGCCATTGCTGCGCTAGAAAGAAGTGTTCCTCATGACAAATGCCAACCGATTTTACCGCTTAATTCTAATTAAGCCGTAGGACTGAAACGCTAAAAGACAATTTTAGCTTGTTTGAGTCCTGGTTTGCATGGCAGATGGGACTGAACCTCTCATCCATCGATGAGAGGTTTTTTAGCCAAAAGATTTATCCATCGACTATTCAGTTTACACTTAATCCCACAAAAAGAGAGGCTGATTCAACATGCGTAGTGATACGATAAAAAAAGGCATCGATAAAGCGCCGCACCGTTCCTTGATTCGGGCAACCGGAAAAATCCATTCAGAAGAGGACATGAACAAACCGTTCATTGCAATTTGCAGCTCACATATAGACATCATTCCCGGACACGTGCATTTGCATGAGTTGGCCGAAGTTGCTGCTGAAGCCATTCGAAAAGCCGGTGGCGTTCCATTTGAATTCAATACCATCGGCGTTGACGATGGCATTGCCATGGGCCACATGGGCATGCGTTATTCCCTGCCAAGCCGTGAACTCATCGCCGATTCGGCCGAAACAGTAATCAACGCCCATTGTTTCGATGGAGTATTTTACATTCCAAACTGCGATAAGATCACCCCTGGTATGCTTATGGCTGCGGTCCGGACGAACGTGCCGGCGATTTTTTGCTCTGGCGGCCCCATGCAGGCAGGCTTTTCTGCCGATGGTAAAAAATTGACATTGTCTTCGATGTTCGAAGCTGTTGGCGCTTACAAAGAAGGCAAAATGACCGAGGAAACGTTTAATGACTATGAATCAAACGCCTGTCCAGGCTGCGGCTCATGTGCAGGAATGTTCACCGCAAACTCGATGAATTGCCTAATGGAAATGCTTGGCATGGCGCTTCCATTTAACGGCACGACCTTGGCCATCAGCCAAGAGCGTCGCGACCTAATAAAAAAATCCGCTGAAAAACTGATGGAATTGATCAAAAACGATGTTCGTCCACGTGACATCATCACCGAAGAAGCCATCGACAACTGTTTTGCTCTCGATATGGCGATGGGAGGTTCCACGAACACCGTTCTCCACACCTTGGCTATCGCCCAGGAAGCTGGCATCCACTACGAACTCGACCGCATCAATCAAGTAGCCGAAAAAGTTCCCTATATCTCAAAGATTTCGCCATCGTCTCTATACACTCTTGAAGATGTCCATGCAGCTGGAGGTGTCCCCGCCATCATCCATCAATTGATCCAAATCGGAGCAATTCAAGGCCAGCGGCCAACAGTCAATGGCACAACACTCAAAGAAAGCGTAAAAGATGCCAATATCAGCAATGAAGAAATTATCCGCAAACCAGATAATGCTTACAGCGCAATAGGCGGATTATCCATCCTTCATGGAAATATCGCGCCAAACGGAGGCGTTATCAAAGCCGGCGGCGTCGATCCTTCCGTAAGGGTTTTCCGCGGTAAAGCCCTTTGCTATGACTCCCAAGATGAAGCCGTCGAGGCTATCGACAATCAGACGGTAAGAGCCGGTCATGTTGTCGTCATTCGCTACGAAGGACCAAAGGGCGGCCCTGGCATGGTCGAAATGCTCGCGCCTACCAGCTCCATCGTCGGACGCGGCCTCGGTAAAGATGTCGCCTTGATTACTGACGGACGATTTTCTGGTGCCTCACGCGGCATTTCCGTAGGCCACGTTTCTCCAGAAGCCGCCGCTGGCGGTCCGATTGCCCTGATTGAAGATGGCGACGAAATCGAGATTGATTTGCCAAAACGCACAATCAACTTGCTCGTGTCAGACGAAATACTTGCTGAACGCAAAAAGAAACTCGGGAAATTCACCCCAAAAGTCAAAACCGGCTGGTTGGCAAGATATTCGTTACTCGTCACCTCTGCTAATACCGGTGCCGTCATGAAATCCTTCGACGAGATCTTAAAAGAACTAAAATAACGCTTAAAACAATAAAATGCCTGAAGATGATTTTTTCATCTCCAGGCATTTTTTATTGGAAACATTATCCTAAAAGAATATGATCTAAAATCCCCTGCGCCACACCGTCGTCTTGCACCGAAGGCACAATGTGATTCGCTAAAGCCTTTATCTCCGGATCAGCATTGCCCATAGCGAAACTGCAGCCAACCTGCCGCAGCATATCTCGATCATTTTTGGCATCCCCGAAAGCATAACTATTTATAACGGATATTCCAAGTGCCTCAAGCGCATGCAAAATCCCCGTTGCTTTTGTCTCCGCCTTGGCATAAAGTTCAAATTTAAGTGGGTGATGCCCGTCGTCAAGCCATTCCAGCCCATGAGAAAGAAAAGCTCGGCATACTGCCTTGCGACCTTCCTCTGGCGCAATGAATTCCATTTTATACGTATCAACCTCAGCTTCAACAAAATCATAAACAAAACGTTCTTTCCCGATACCAAAGGACTGATAATACGCATCGAGCTGTTTAAACCTTTCATGCAAATAGACATGCTTCGTGCCTTGTAAAATATACTCGATTCCATTTTCTTCGCACTGTTGGCAAATAGCTCTCACCAAGTCTTTTTCGAGAGGCTTTTTATACAAAACCGACTCGCCCATAAGGACTGCCGCCCCATTCATTAAAACATAGCCATCAAAACCAAACTCGGTTAACTCTCTATCCAAAAAAGCAAATGGCCGCCCCGAAGCAATAAAAGTATAATGCCCCGCTTGCCGCAATTTTTCAATTGCCTGCTTTGTCTTTATGCTCATCGATGGCATACCTGCCCCCGCATCGATCAATGTGCCATCCACATCAAAAAAAACTGCTTTCTTCATTTAAAGACCTCATTTCCTCTTCTACTACTCATGCATCTATCTTTACCTGACGGAACAACCAATCCCGCATCTCCTGCGTTTGATACGCCCTCACCCAAGAATAATGTGCCATCGGATATAAATAGGTTTCTCTTGGATACTCCGTAAAAAGAGGTGTGCCCCCAAGCGATCGCAGTGCTGCAATCATCTCGCGACTATCATTTACCGGTATTACAGGGTCTGCCTCACCATGAAAAGCCCATATTGGTTTATTGACTAGCTTATAGGCTTGTTCTTTATCACCGCCTCCGCAAACAGGGACCATAGCTGCAAACAAATCCGGATTTGCCTCATTTAAAGACCAAACGGCAATGCCCCCATCCGATACACCCGTTGCGTATATGCGATTTCGATCGACATGATACAGTTTGGTGATGCGTTCCACTAATTTAGGAACCATATCAAGATCGGAGACCGACGATTTCCCATCCTCGCCACTACTTGATTCATCGAGCCAAGAATGACTGGCTTGCGGCGCCAGTACCAAGCATGGATGCTTAGCCTGTTCCTCAGGTTTAGCCCAAATAGTGGCACCTTGATTGGCTAAAATTTGCGCTTTATTATCTGTTCCATATTCACCGCTGCCATGCAAAAAAACTACCATGGGGTATTCCTTAAGCGGTGTATATCCTTCCGGCTTAAACAAACGATACGACATCGTCGTACCTGTTTGTGCATCCGTATAGCTGCCTTCACTAAACGCGGCTACAACTTTTGATATATCTTCGCGAACAATCATTAATAGGTATTCCTGCAAAATACCATCTTCACCAGCAACGACAATCTTGAAGCGATTTTTCCCCACAGCCAATTTTTCCAATTGCTCCTTGCCTGAGGCCACCACTTTCCCATTGATTGTTATTTCCCCTTCAGCATTTGCGGCAATTGCATTGATTGCAATATTATCAATATCATTATTGACATATGCTTTGTATTTATGAACTGTACTTGAAAATGGCGGCGTTAGCGTCGCGCCTCCAGTTGTATAGATCGTTATGGCACCCAAACCACCCTTTACAACCTCTTCCACTTTTTCAGCTGCAAAAGCGGACCTCTCCACTAGGCAAAGCAACATAACAAACATGAAAATCATCAAAGCGATATTTTTTTTCAACCCCAACATATAAGATGTCCTCCTATGGCACTATATTCTTTAAATTCATCTCAACAGATTTCTTCCTATTATATAGTGGTTCTATCCTATATTGCAATAAAAAACCTTTGACGCATTGATGCAAGCAAAAACTTCTCTAAACCGATAAACAGGTAAATTGGCTTTCACGTCGAATAACGATATCTAGAGGAATATTATCTTTTACGCAGAATTTTCACCGAAAACCTTTACTGCAAAGCCTCTTTTATACGATTTTATTATAAGGACGTGTCTAATATGAACAAACGACTTCTTTGTGCCAGCTTTTTTTTCGCTTTATTGATTTTCACAACAACAGCCATAGCAGCGCCAAACACGAATTGGCAGCTAGCCTATAAAGACAATGATGTATCCTTTTATTTCGATACCAATACGACAAAAACCATCGGTTCTTCTGATGTTCTTTCCGTTGAGCTAAAGACCGTCATCCCAAGTGATATACGCCAAACACTTATCGCCAGATACAAAGGCAACTATGATACATCCAAATGGCAGCAAATACAATACTGCATTGCATCGACGATTTATAACCAAAAAGACAAATCCTTACTTATAAAAAACCAACG
>CBDTTM010000049.1:0-14111 GCA_965363355.1 uncultured Selenomonadaceae bacterium
CTGCAGTTATTTCTGCCATACAAGTCACTACCCACATGAACCAGTACGTCCATCCGGTAAGATAACCCGCCAAAGGTCCGAGAAATTTCCCTGCATACGCACTGAAAGAACCGCTAACCGGATAGGCAACGGCCAATTCTCCTAACGACCGCATGATGAAAAGAATAAAGATACCACCAATAATATAGGATAATAGCAAAGCTGGTCCTGCCGTTTTGATGGCCGTTGCCGACCCAAGAAACAAACCAACGCCAATCGCACCGCCAAGTGCAATCAATTGAATATGCCGCTCCTTCAGACCTCTCTCTAAACGTTCTTCAAATTCACTCTCTTTTTCCACTTTTACATTCAATCCTTTCGAAAAATAAGCCCAACACCTTATTTTTCATTTGTTTATATAGAGAATACATTATATTTCAAGTATTGTTTTTTTAGTATAAAAGTATTCTTCCAATGTATTACTTCGTCATTCACTTTCATTTTCCTCTTATTTTCTGTAATATTTTTTGATCTTTTTTATTTATTTTCACTAAACCTCCGTATTTTTTCTTTAAATCCCTATATTTATTCTATCTTCATCTATTTACAGCATTATGTCCGCACGGAGGAAACAACAATTTTATCTATAGATTTGCTTTTTTCATTAAATATCGTTATCATACAAGGTGAATAGATTCAACGAGGTAATTATGACCACGATAAACATCGCTTCACATACATATACCTATACTCTTTTGCGCCAATCCCGCAAAAGTATCCAACTTGCATTTATTGCACCAGATCACTTATTGATCAAAGCACCAGCGCAAGTTGAAGAAACCTTTATACGAGAACTCCTCAAAAAAAAATCCTCCTGGATTGGCAAGCAACGACAAGTCCTAGAGCAAAAAACATTAAGAAACGCTCTTAAAAATGGCAGCACGCTTTATTTTAAAGGAAAAGCTCTTTCATTAGAAGTGGAAATCTCCTTGAAAAAACCAGCTGTCCATTTATCCGATAATCATATTTACGTCAATCTATATCATACCTACAACGACGATGATTTAAAGGCTTTACTTTTGGCCTGGTATCGACAGCAAGCAACAATTGACCTTAAAAAACGCAGTTCTTTTTGGAGCAACAAGCTTGCCGTAACAATCAAAAAAATTACATTAAAAGACCAAAAGACTCGTTGGGGCAGCTGTTCTTCTCTCGGCAATATCAATTACAACTGGCGAATCATAATGGCCCCGGAAGAAACTATTGACTACCTCGTCATCCATGAAGTAGCGCATCGCATATTCCTCGACCATTCCAGCGACTTTTGGCAGCTGGTCGAAAAGCATGCACCAGCATACCGTTCGCATAAAAAATGGTTAAAGGAAAACGGTGCTTTACTATTTAAAATTATATAAAGGAGAATGATTTTATGAAACGACTATTCCTATGTTTTTGTCTGATGATCTTAGGAGGTTTATACCCGCTTAATCTCGCTCATGCAGATGCTGCAACTACTGACAGCCTCCACACGATCTCTGTACAAGGAAACGCTTCCTACTCCGTCGCACCCGACCGGGCTAGCATTGCCATCGGTATTACAAATTATGCAGTGACCGCAAAAGAGGCTCAGGCGCAAAATGCCGCAACGGCAACCGCAGTCCAAAACAAATTAAAAGAACTGGGCATCACGGCAAATAATATCCAGACACGCAACTATATGTTCTATCCGGTTTATAATAACGATAGCAAACGTTCCAATGAAATCAAAGGATATACAGCAGACAATACCGTTTGCGTCACAGTTGATGATACCAGCAAAATTGGCATTTTAATTGATGCCGCCCTTGAAGCTGGTGCAAATAAGGTCAACTCCATTGATTTCAGTTTAAAAAACCCGCAAGATCTCGAACAAAAAGCGCTCAGTGCCGCAGTCAACAATGCCCGTGAAAAAGCTGATCTTTTAGCAGCAGCTGCTGGCAAACAGGTCATCAATGTCCTTAGTATAAGCGAAACACAAACCCATATCCAAAGTCGTAATTTTGAAAGCCTGGCCGTTGCCAAGCTAGATGCGGCAAGAACACCGATTGAAGCCGGTGACATCAGTATGCAAGCTAGTGTCCAGATTGAATTCATCATGGACTGATTTCCAAAATCTCAAAAAAACCGTTGCATTTTCATTTTGCAGCGGTTTTTTTATCTGCCTAAGGCCCCTTATCGTCCTAATTTATGCCATTATAATTTACATCTGCATCATTGGCTTTTATAATAGAACTTATACTATATTAAGGAGTTGTGCTATTTTTATGAAAAAACAACGAATTCCCGCCATCGAATACATTCGTGGAATATCGATGCTCGGAGTCATCGGCATACATACTGGATCTCAATACTTAGGAAATCCCGGCACGAATGTCCACCTCATCGCTTTATTTGAGATCTTCACACGCTTTAGCGTGCCTATTTTTTTCTTCATTTCAGCCTTTGGCCTATTTTACAATATGGACCTGCAAGAAACCTTCAAATATAAGGACTTTTTACAGCGCCGCTTCAAAACCGTCTTGGTTCCCTATCTCGCTTGGTCTGCATTTTATATGCTGCACTACACGTTCTTGTACCATGACGCATCGCTTCTTTCAATTCCGATCATCTTCAAGTATCTCTTTTTTGGATTTGCCTGTTATCAGCTTTATTTTCTTGTCATCATGCTATGGTTCTATCTTTTGATGCCGATTTGGATTTTCATGGTCAAACGCATGACTTCATTTTATCTATTGCTGTTATTGATAGCACAAATCGCTTTCGATTACTATTCGAGCTTCATCATGAATCCTTATGGAATTGAAAACCAACTACTTAAAGCGCTACTCGTCAATCGTCTTAATTATTGGGTTCTCCATTACATATTTATTTTCGTTCTCGGCGGCTATCTTGCCGTACACTATATCTCGTTTCAGCAATTCATGCAAAAAAGGCGCAATGCAATCTATATATTTGCCGCAGCCAGCATGGCATCGCTTCTCAGCTATTATTACTATCTCATCTATGCAAAAGGCTATGATGTTGAAGGGGCGATCAATACCGCGCATCAACTTTGCCCGGCCGGAATATTCTATACGATTGGTGCCTCTTTGTTCCTCTTCACTGTTTTCTCTAACAATAGCACCTCGTCAAAATTCCATGACCTATTAGCTTTTCTTGGCCGTCATTCCTATTTTGCTTATCTTTTCCACCCAGTCATCATCACGTACCTATCTTTACTTTTAGCCTGGAACAATCTCATCATGACCGGAAAAACCGCCTTACTGTTTTATTTGCTCGTCGTCATTTTGAGCTTATTTGTTGCAGCAATCGTCCGCAAAATCGGCAGCAAATTCCCCTTACTTAACCGCCTGACTATCGGCATAGCTCCAAAACGGACTTCATAAAAGTAAGCGCCCGGCAGAGAATTCTGCCGGGCGCTTACTTTTACTCATTTTTATATTTTACCGAGCCTTGACAAACAATCGTCTGCGCATCCTCAGCTTCTGATTCCAAAACCTGAATTTCAAAAAGCCCTACATTGGTCGTCGCTGCAGATCCTACAGGACGAATGTTTGCCAATATCCCATTTTCATCGAGCATTTGCTTGAATCGATCCGCCTGATTTTTACTATTGGCAATATATATAGACGTCCACATTATTTACAATTTCCTCCTTACTCACAGTCAAACTAAAACATATCGTATGTCTTTTCTCTACAGAGTCTTGCATCTCCTGCAAAAAAAAAATTTTTAACGAAATTGCACCGAATTTTCACCTAAAATTTTCTCCAACGCATCAATTGCCTCTGCAGATGCATTTAACCAAAAACGCGGTTCTGTTTTAATCAGCTTTCGTTTATCAATTAAATGCAAATAAACGACATGTTCACCGTGATACGCAGCAAATACATCTTTTAAGGCTGCAAAGGTTTCTTCATTATCATTGGCTGCAGAAATGTGGAGCCGAAGTTCTGGTTTATATTCATCCAGCAGGCAAACGGTGTCTGCAATAATTTTATTTCCAGTGTCTGTCATATTGGTTCTACCTTGAACCACAATTGGCGTATCTGGCACCAAGGCATTCACATTTTGATAAAAAACCCTAGGAAATACTACCACTTCTATATTTTGTGTAAAATCTTCCAACTGAAGAAAACACATCGTATCGCCTTTCTTCGTCGTAATGCGTTTTGCCGAAGCAATGATTCCAGCCAATTTAACAATTTGCCCATCCTTGACCGTTCCATCCAAAATTTGCGGGATTGTCATAAAATTTTTTATTTTATCACGATATGCATCTAATGGATGTCCAGTTATATAAAATCCGGTAATTTCTTTTTCAAGATTCAAGATTTCCTTTTTCGGCAGTTCTGGTATATCCGGAAGCTTTATTTCTTCAACCTCTTCCATCGCGGCACTTTCAAACAGACCGATCTGACCACTTGCCGCATCGCGCTGTTTGCTAGCCGCGGCATCAAGGGCTTGATCCAAAACAGCCAAAAGCTGCGCTCGTCTGCCACCAAGAGAATCAAATGCTCCGCATTTGATCAGGCTCTCCATGACCCTTTTATTTACCGCTCTCGTATCGACCCGTGAGCAAAAATCGACCATCGATTTAAAAGCACCATCCCGTTCTCGAACTTGCACGAGGTTGTTCAGCGCCGCGTCGCCTACATTTTTAACCGCTGCCAAACCAAAACGAATTGCTTCTTTATCGACGCTGAACGATGCTTTGCTAGCATTGATATCTGGTGGCAAGATTTTTATTCCCATATGCCTGCATTGTTCTATATAGATGCCAACTTTATCATTTGTCCCCATGACACTCGACAGCATTGCCGCCATAAACTCTTGGGGATAATGCGCCTTAAGATATGCCGTTTGGTAGGCCACAAGAGCATACGCGGCACTATGAGACTTATTAAACCCATAATCGGCAAAATGTGTCAGCAAATCAAAAATAGTATTTGCCAGTTCTGAATCAATGCCGTTTTCAGCTGCACCATTGACAAAATTTTCTTTTTGTGCCATCAATATTGCATGCTTCTTTTTCCCCATTGCCCGGCGCAGCAAATCTGCCTGTCCTAAGGTAAACCCTGCGAGAACCTGTACAATCTGCATGACCTGTTCTTGGTACAAGACAACGCCAAAAGTCTCTCGTAAAATAGGCTCGAGAAGTGGATGCATATACGTCACTTCTTTTTTCCCATGACGTCCATTGATAAAATCCGCCACCATTCCACTGCCAAGCGGACCTGGTCGGTATAAGGCCACCAAAGGAATAAGGTCGGCAAACCCTGTAGGCTTTAAATCTTTGACCAGTGTTGTCATTCCAGAAGATTCCATTTGAAAAACTGCTCCGGTATACCCAGCACAGAGCATCGCAGAGGTCTCAGGATCTTCAAGCGGTATTTTTTCTAAATCAATGACTTCACCGCGGCTTTCCTTGATATGGACCAACGCATCACTTATAACCGTCAAGGTGCGAAGTCCCAAAAAGTCCATCTTCAAAAGTCCTAATTCTTCTACATGGTCTTTGTCATACTGCGTAACAAGCGTACCTTCTGAAACCTGAACCGGAACATATTCGGTCAGAGGATCACGAGCAATCACGACTCCGGCAGCATGTGTGGACGAATGGCGCGGCAGCCCTTCAACGTCACGGGCAAAATCAATCAATCGCTTCACCGCCGGATTATCTTGGTACATATTCTTCAGCTCAGTTGACTGTTTTAAGGCTTTATCAATGGTGATTCCCAATTCAGTCGGAATCAGTTTCGCTACGATATCAACTTCTCCATAGGGCATGTTCAATACGCGTCCCACATCGCGAATTGCGCCTTTTGCCGCCATCGTACCAAACGTTATGATCTGCGCGACATGATCTTCTCCATATCGACTTTTTACATATTCAATGACTTCTTCTCGGCGGATATAACAAAAATCAATATCAATATCCGGCATCGTCACGCGTTCTGGATTCAAAAAGCGTTCAAACAGCAATTTATATGCAAGCGGATCAATATCGGTGATTCCTAGTAAATAAGCGACGATGCTGCCGGCAGCCGATCCGCGGCCCGGTCCGACAGCAATGTTTTTACTGCGCGCATAGTTGATAAAATCCCACACGATAAGAAAATAACTATCAAATCCCATGCTATGGATTACACCGAGCTCATATTCAAGCCTCTCATTGATCGCGGTTGTCACATCTGCATAACGACTCGAAAGCTGTTCTTCGCAAAGCTTACGCAAATAGCGTTCATCCGTCATACCTTCTGGCAACGGAAAATTCGGCAAATGCAAATTACCAAACTCAAAATCGACTTGACAGCGTTCTGCAATTTTCACGGTATTAGACAGAGCACCTTCATACGCAGAAAAAAGTTCTGCCATTTCTGCTGGAGATCTCAAATAAAACGTATTGCTCGGAAAGCGCATGCGGTTTTCATCATCGACTGTTTTGCCTGTCTGGATACACAGCAGCACATCATGAAACTCGCTGTCTTCTTTTTTTATATAATGAAGGTCATTGGTCGCGACCATTCCGATATCATATTTTCTTGCTAGCTCAACAAGTGCTGCATTGGATTTTTTTTCCTCTGGCATGCCATGGTCCTGCAGCTCGATAAAAAAGTTATCCTTGCCGAAAATATCTACATATTCTTTGACCAGCTCCTCGGCTTTATTGGCATTATCGCGCAAAATAGCCTGTGGAATCTCTCCGGCAATACAAGCACTTAGGCAAATGATACCTTCATGATATTGGCGCAAGAGCTCTTTATCGACACGTGGTTTATAATACATGCCTTCCGTATTGGCCAAAGAAACCAATTTCACAAGATTACTATAGCCTTGCTGGTTTTCCGCCAATAAAATCAAATGATAATATCTAGTCCCATCGACTTCGAATGCATCATGCCTAGAAGCTGGTGCTAAATACACTTCACAACCGATAATCGGCTTGATGCCTTCTTTTTGTGCCGCTTTATAAAAATCAATCACGCCGTACATAGAGCCATGGTCTGTAATAGCAATTGCCTTCATGCCAAGGTCCTTGACTGCCTTCACAAGATCTTTTACGCGACTGGCACCATCTAGTAAACTATATTCTGTATGTACATGCAAATGCACAAAATCATTTTTCTTTATTTCGTTCATAATTTCCATACCAAAGCCTCTCTACTTGACTATCCGGATCTTACATCCTTCTTTAATTATAACGAAGCTGACGCACGGCGGCAACCACAAAAGCAAAGAGACTGGCAAATTGCCAGTCTCTTTGCTTGCTTAAATTTTATATTGATCGATATCTTTACAGAAACTCAAGCTGATTTTCTTGAATTCATGGATTTTATCCATCATATCCTGCAATTTTTCATTATATGTATGAACCGCTGCATTTACTTCCTGGGTCGCTGCGGAATTTTCTTCTGAAATAGCCGCTATCCCTTCGATTTTTCCGTAAACGCTGTTCATGCCCTGCATTTCTTTTTTGAGCTGTTCAATCATTTCAGCTATGTTCTGTGATACCCCTCGCACGTTATCTACGTATTGGCTGTTGTCTTTAACAACCTGCTGGAGCTGATGGCTTTCCGTCGCCAAAACATCATATTCCTCACCAACGGAAGCTACGACTTGATTGATGGTCTGCGTTATTTCCAAAATATCGGTCGTAATGACTTCTGCGTGTTCATGCGACTGTTCTGCCAGCATTCTGACTTCCTCAGCAACAACAGCAAAACCACGGCCTTGTTCACCGGCCCTAGCCGCTTCGATTGCTGCATTGAGAGCCAGCAAATTCGTCTGTCCGGCAATATTTGTCACCAATTTCGTCAATTCGATGATTTTTTCTGCCTGATTTTTTAAATTCTCAACGGAATCTTTCACTACGGTGAATTTTTGCATGCTCAAATTGAGCTGTTCACTCGAATGATTTACATTGCCGAAGCCCAAATCGATTTTTTCTACCGCGCTCACCAAGTTTTGATTGTTGCCTACTTGGTCGTTAACAACGGAACGCAAGGCGGTCATGCTGCCATTTAAAATCGCAACGACTTCTGTCGTATTTTCAGCGCCATAGGTCGCTGCCTTTGCGACCTCATTGACGACATTGGCTATTTCATCAGATGTCTTGCCCATATTTTCCGCAAGATCATTGAAATTATCACCATAGCGGCTCAGTTCATCGCCAGTTCCTTTGAAACCTGTAAACTCTGCTTTGATTCGTTTTTTATAATTTGCTATCTTGTTGCCGATTGCCTCGAATTCATCTGCTGAATGGATTTTCAACGCATCGAAATAACGATACTGCGCCAAACCATCGAGTTCTTTGGAGATTGCTTCGATTGGCCGCAAGAAAATCGCACTTACCAGCCAGCTTGCCACTCCGTTTACAAAGGCAAACCAAAAAGGAATTCCTTCCTGGACGAGGTGACTAGCTGCAATGAACACCAAGCTCACAATCGTAGTGGCAATCCCGATCTTTGCTGAAACATTTTGGGCAAAACCCAAAACACGATTTAAACGAAATGTTTTTTCTCTCGTAATCGGCTCAGAAAAGCGCAGTTTCAAGCGAAGGAAGTCATTGGTACGCTCTAAAGTCTCTACATCAAGTTTTTCTTTAAAGCGTTCTGCCGAACCCTGTAATAACCCCTGAAAATAATCAAACATACCACGCTTAGAACGATATGTAAAAGTTGCTTCATGTGATGACTGCGGTGTCATAATGAGTTCTGGCGGTTTCGCCCCCGAAATTCGTTTTACGACTTCGACATGCACATCATAAAGCGATGCCAAAAAAGTATATAAGTTCTTATTCGTGAAAAAAGATGGATATGTATTGGCAAATGTCGTCAAATTATCCTTACCTATAGCCTGCCAAACCTTATTTGTCGTCTGTCCTGTCGTCTGTGCAATCGATTCAACCATCTGTCTTACCTTGGTGTCATCCACATCTTCTAGTGGTCGAAAAATCTTATCTGCAGCCCAGCCTAACTTTGCAGTAGCGTCATTTACAACGGCTTCTCCCCATAGTTTCTTCGACGTCTCAACCCAAGTTGCTACAATCGTTCCTTTCATCCTTAGCCACCTCGTTCTTATAATATATCCTGTATATCATATAATGTATTTTCACTTCATTTTTATGCAAATACTCTTTGTGAAATCTAAAACAATCAATCATAATTATCCATTAGAAATAATTATAAGACAAATTCCATCATATGAAAAGCTTTATTTTTCCATCCGAGCTATTGAAGCTTTATTATTTCGTGAAAAATTGTTATAATTTATATTGATGCAAAATACGATAAAGAGGTGTTATGCCCTATGTTTCATATAGGAATTTTACAACTGACGCAGAATTTAGACGATGCCGTACGCGGCTTCAAACAAAAACTAGAACAATTAGATGTCCCGGTGACCTATACATATCGCAATGTAGATGGCAACATCGCTCGGCTGGCAGAAATGGCTGAAGAGCTCGCCGACTTGCATGTCGATTTGATTTTTGCTTGCTCGACGCCTGCAGCACTCGCAGCTAAAGCACTGACCGCAAATATCCCCGTGCTCTTCACCCCGGTATTCGATCCGATCAGCGCCGGCTTGACTACCTCCTTAACTTCTCCGGATGGAAAAGTGACCGGTATGAGTGGAATGGTGCCCGCTACCGATAAGGTCGCCTTCATCAGCGAACTTCTGCCACAGACAAAGAACATTTGCCTGCTTTTGCCTAACGACGACAAGAACGCACAAATTGAAGCAGCAAATTTCCATGCAGCGGCCAAAAGTAAAATTGAGGTTATGGATTTAACTTTGGCAAACCAATCCGAAATTTCTTTACTCGAAGAAAAGATTCCTGCAAACTGCGATGCTCTATTCTTACCGATTGGACGCATACTAGAAGAAAATTTTTCCAGCATTGCCTATTATGCAGATGCTAGGGGTATTCCTATCATTGCTTCGCATGCTCCAAATGTCGTCATGGGTGCTTTAGCTGCGCTTTGTGCCAGTCACGATGACCTTGGCGCTAGCTGCGCTGAACAAGCAAAACAAATTCTCGTAGACAAAAAAGACCCTAAGGACATTCCTGTGGGCTTACCTAAAAATCCAGATATTCTGCTCAATTCGTTCGTTGCAGAAAATCTCGGCATCGAATTACCAGTTTCCATTGTAAAAAAAGCGAAAGAAATTTATAAGTAAAAGGGAGTATCATTTTCATGTTATTATCACGCAAATCTGTAGAACTATTAGCTCCAGCCGGCACCTGGGATTCGCTCGTTGCCGCCGTAGAAGCCGGAGCTGACGCCGTTTATCTCGGAGGCAAACATTTTAATATGCGCCTTCATCGCACCGATACGAATTTTGATGACGAAATGCTTAAAAAAGCCGTAGAATACACCCATTCCCATGGCGTGAAACTCTACATCACCTTGAATAATTTACTGAGCGACCAGGAAATTGTACCACTTCGCCAGTATTTAACATATCTTGATTCCATCAAACCAGATGCAATTCTCGTCCAAGACCTTGCCGTCTTAGAACTGGTAAAAGAATTGAATCTATCGATTGCACTTCATACCTCCGTCATGATGAACACGCACAACGAACACGCCATCAATAAATTGAAAGAATATGGCATCACTCGCATCGTTGTTGGCCGTGAAATGACACTTTCTGAACTGAGCCTTTTCAAAGAACGCACTGGCATCGAAGTCGAATATTTCATGCATGGTGACATGTGTATCTCCGAAAGTGGCCAATGCCTCCACTCCGGCGTTATTTTCGGACAAAGCGGCAACCGCGGCCGCTGCCTCAAACCTTGCCGCTGGGCATACAAGCTCATCGACGAAAGCACGGGAGAAAACCTTGTCGCTGACGATCCGGGCGATTATAAACTGGCCCTTAAAGACATGTGCATGTATCGCAATATCCCTGAACTCATTCAAGCGGGCGTACATTCTTTTAAAATCGAAGGGCGCATGCGTACACCTGATTTTGTCAGCCGCATCGTCAAAACTTACCGCAAGGCAATTGACAGCTATATAGCCGATCCGGTGGGCTACACCGTTGACGAAGATTCCTGGAAGGACCTTTATGAAAACCGTTCCCGCGATTTCACGACGTCTTTCGCTCTTGGACAACCGCAAAAAGCTGCCATCGGCTTCAAAGGAGAGCGCGAACCACGCTTTTTCAGCCAAGCAGTCAAAGAAGCTGGATTGCAGGCCAACTTATTAGAAAAAGAACGCGACATCAAAGCAGACAACCTGAAAAATCGTCATTTATCTGTTCGTGTAGCCGATTTGGCTTCAGCCAAAGCAGCTTGTGAAAATGGTGCTAACACGATTTATATTGCTGGTGAAGCCTTCAAACCAAATCGACCTTGGACTTTAGGCGACATCACATCCGCCATGGAATTTGCCAAAGCCCGCAATGTGCGCGTTGTCATCAATACGCCACGCACAACAATGCGCCGTGAATGTGGTGAATTAGAACAATTCTTTACCGCCCTTGAAAAAATTAAACCTGATGGCATCATGGTCAGCAACCTTGGTTCTTTGAATATGGCACGCAAATTGACAACGCTGCCACTTCAGGCTGACTTCTCCTTTAACCTCTTCAACCATTTAAGTGCAAAATTCCTAAAAAGCAACGGCATCGAAATGGCCACTGCTTCATTAGAAGCATCTTACTCACAGCTAAGAGATTTGGTAGAATCCTCTGCCCTTCCGATTGAAGCTATTGTTCATGGTCCAACAGAATCTATGATCTGTGACCATAACTTCCCTGCTCTTTTACTGGATTTCGATCCACTTACCAATCCTGAAGCAGCTGACCGTCATTATGCGCTGCTCGATACGGCAAACGAAGCGCATCCGATGCGTTTTGACCAATATGGCCGCTGCCATATCCTCTTTGCTAAAGATCTTTGCCTGCTTCCGTATTTGTCCAAATTCAATGGCGTCGCCTCCTACCGCATTGAAGCGCAGCATTACGATAGTGTTTTAACAGGAAAGCTCACCGCATTTTATCGTAAGGAACTCGATAATCTCAGCCAAGGGAAAATCTATGATCCAGCTACAATCGATGCCATCAAAGCTGTCAGCCCTAGAGAACTTGGCATCGGTGCTTATCGCTATCGCATTTCTCGCTGATTGCTTTGCTTTCATCCATAAAAATTGCAGGCTTGTGTTTTTTACACACAGCCTGCGAAAAGGAGTCTTTTTTACTTTATGAAAAACTATATCGGACCAGAGGAAATTCTGGCAAAGAAAAAAGAATATATCATGCCATGTCTCGGTCATTTCTATAAAGAACCAAAGCAATTCGTCCGTGGCGAAATGCAATACCTGTTTGACAGCACCGGCAAAAAATACCTGGACTGCTTTGCTGGAGTTTCCGTTATCAACTGCGGCCACTGCAATCCTGAAATCACAGCAAAAATCTGTGAGCAAGTTACTACCTTGCAGCACGTATGCAATACTTATCTTACCGAAAATTTTGTCAACCTAGCTGAGCGACTAGCTGCCGTGACTCCTGGAAACCTGCAAAAATCCTTTTTTTGTTCTACAGGCACCGAAGCGAATGAAGGGGCCTTGCTTCTAGCTTCCATTTATAGCGGCAACAGCGAATTCATCGCCCTTCGCAACGGTCTTCACGGACGGACGAAACTGACCATGAGCCTGACTGGCATCAGTATGTGGCGCACCGATCCCAATCCAGTAGGCGGCATCCACTTCGCGCCGAATGCCTATTGCTATCGTTGCCCGTTAGGCAAAAAATATCCAGAGTGTGATTTTGCCTGTGCCAATGCCATCGAAGACACGATCAAATACGCCACATCCGGTAACGTCGCAGCCTATATAGCGGAGCCAATTCAAGGAAACGCTGGTATCGTTACCCCGCCTCCAGGCTATTTTAAACGCGTCAAAGAAATTTTGGATCAGTACAATGTCTTGATGATTGTCGATGAAGTTCAGACTGGTTTTGGGCGCACCGGTAAAATGTTTGCTATAGAAAATTATGATGTCGTGCCTGATATCATGACCGTAGCAAAAGCGCTCGGGAACGGCACGCCGATAAGCGCGTTCATCGCCTCAGCAAAAGTAGCAGATACTTATACCAAACCAGGTGCTTCTACACTTGGCGGAAACCCAGTTTCCTCAACGGCTGGATTGGCTACACTTGCCTATATAGAAGAACATGACCTCTTGAAAAATGCACAAGAAAGAGGTGCACAGCTTCGCGCCGGCCTTTTGGAACTCCAGAAAAAACATCCGATCATCGGCGATATTCGAGGACTTGGGTTAATGCTCGGCGCTGAATTCGTCCACGCAGACAATAGCCCCGCTCCAGATGAGCTTGATGCCGTCTTAGAAGAAATGAAAGACCGCGGCTTCATCATCGGCAAAAACGGTATCAACCGCAATGTCATGGCCTTCCAGCCACCGCTCGTCATTACAAAAGAGGACATCGATCTCGTACTTAATACTTTATCTGATGTCTTAGCAAAAATAAATGCATAAAAAAAATGGTGCCCTTTAAAAGGGCACCGTTTTTTTATGCATTTATCAAACGAGTCAATACGGTCATAATCAAATTTACTTGTGGAGCAATTGTCGAGAGTTTAATTTTTTCTTCCGGACTATGGATTCCACTCGTCGTCACACCAATTGAAACAACATCAAGTTTAGGATTTTTTTGGAAAAACCACCCACATTCAAGGCCGGCATGAATGCTTGCCACTTTCATTTCTTTTTGGTTTTGCTCAAAAAACACATCGGTCATGAGGTGCTGCAATGTCGTGCCGCCCATTTTTTGTGCCCAGCCAGGCGATTGTGCACCATAGCAAGCAGAAAATCCACTGAGCAGCGCAGCCGCATCCGCTATTTGCTTGAATTCTTCCAGCTTAGCATCATTGGCACTGCGAGGCAAGACTTGGATTTTCAGCTTATCTGCCAAAGTTTCAGCTCTTCCTATATTGGCCGAAGTCTCTGGCAGGCCCGGCATAGCTTGTGACATTGCATATACATAGTTTAAGCTCTGTAACATGGCCTGCACTTCCAATATAGCCAAATACACCTGCAAGCGCATTTTGCGCAATATTTTCA
>CBDTTM010000050.1:0-13602 GCA_965363355.1 uncultured Selenomonadaceae bacterium
AGTCGATGTGCATACGCATATTGATTTACAAGCGGGGGAGTGTCATACCTGTGATGATTTTTTATCAGGAACAAGAGCGGCTGCCAGCGGTGGGACAACGACGATTGTTGAGCATCTGTCATTTGGTGCAGCCAAATGTTCTCTCCATGATCAAGTCAATGCCTATAAATTGCATGCTGCTAAAAAAGCGGTTGTCGATTACGGATTGCATGGCGTAATACAACATGTCGATGAACAAGTGCTTGCGGACATGGAATCCCTTGCTGCAGAGGGGATTTCCAGCTTCAAAATATATCTGACCTATGATTTTGCCCTTTCAGATGCGGATGTTTTGCGCGTCATGAAAAAAGCCAAGGCAATCGGAGCTGTTGTTGCCGTGCATTGTGAAAACGATTCGCTCATTCGCCACTTGCGAGACGAATGTATAAAAGAAGGCAAGCGGATGCCTATGGCGCATGCGCTGAGCAGGCCGCCAATTTGTGAATCGGAAGCAATCCATCGTGTGCTTCAAATTGCACATTTGGCAGGAGATGCAGCGGTGTATATTGTACATCTTTCGACCAGAGAGGGCTTGGAGATTATTCAAAAGGCCAAAAATCGTGGGCAAAAAAATATTTATGTTGAGACATGCCCACAGTACCTGCTGTTCACGCAAGACGCTTATCAAAGAGAAGATGCACTCAAATATATTATGTCGCCGCCACTTAGGGAAGAAGGCGATTGCGAGGCTTTATGGCAAGGTCTTGCCGATGGAAGCATCGATGTAGTGGCTACTGATCATTGCCCGTTTGATTTGGGGGGAGATAAGCAGCGAGGGAAAGATGATTTTACGAAATGTCCAAATGGAGCTCCAGGCATAGAAGAGCGTGTAAGAGTGATGTTTTCAGAAGGTGTCATGAAGAGAAAAATCACGCTTACGGCTTTTGTAAAACTTTTATGTACGAATCCTGCGCGTATTTACGGCTTGTATCCGGAAAAAGGAACGCTTCTTCCGGGAAGCGATGCGGATCTCATGATTCTAGATGCAGAGGGAAGTTATATGTATACGGCAGAGAATTTAGTGGGTGGCTGCGATTATAGTCTATACGAAGATATGCAATTGCAAGGGGACATTTGCTTAGTCATGCAGCGTGGAAAGATTCTCTGCCTTGATGGGCAGGTTTTTGTCAAAGCAGGTGCCGGGCATTTTAGGGAAAGAAGAGTGAAGCTATGAAGACTTTGCTAAAAAATGTGGAAATATTTGATGGCAGTGCTGAAAAATCATTTTATGGCAGTATTTTAATTGAAGATGACAAAATCAAAAATATAGGAGACTGTGCTGACGCTGCGGACGAGATCATTGACTGCAGCGGGTTGGCAGCCTCGCCTGGTTTTATTGACACACATAGCCACAGCGATCTGAATGTGCTTTTAAAACCAGACCTTTTGCCAAAAATCATGCAGGGAATAACAACGGAAGTACTGGGGCAAGATGGTGTATCTATGGCGCCATTGCCGGAGCAATACATCACGCCATGGCGGAAAAATTTAGCGGGGCTCGATGGTGACAGCGATTTGATTGATTGGCACTATCAAACGACAGCGAAGTATTTAAAGATGATAGAAGCGGTTAAGCCCGCAATTAACGAATGTTATCTGGTTCCGCATGGAAATGTGCGAATGGAAGTTGTCGGACTTAGTGATAATACGCCAGACGCGAATCAACTTGAACAGATGAAGCAGGTTTTAAGGCGAGAGCTCGATGCGGGTGCTTATGGATTATCGACTGGGTTGATTTATATGCCATGCGCCTATTCCGTTACGGAAGAACTCATTGCGTTATGCAAGGTTGTTGCGGAATACGATGGTGTATTTGTCGTTCATCAACGAAGTGAAGCGGATACGATTCTTGAATCGATGGAGGAAGTTTTACGGATTGGCCGAGAATCTGGAGTACGAATCCATTATTCCCATTTTAAGATTTGCGGCAAAAAAAATTGGAAATATATACAGGCGGTTGTTGAGCTGCTGGATAAAGCTGCTGATGAAGGTCTCCGGGTCTCATTCGATCAATATCCTTATGTGGCGGGAAGCACGATGCTCAGTGTCATTTTACCGCCATGGGTGCATGATGGCGGTACCAATCAGGCAATGGAACGTTTGCAAAGCAGCAGCTTGCGACAGCAGATGATAAAAGACATCGAAAATGGTATACCAGGCTGGGATAATTTCATCGATTTTGCCGGTTTTGAAAACATCTATGTCACCAGTGTGAAAACGCAAAAGAACCAGGATGCCATTGGTTTGTCCTTGCTGGAACTGGCTGCGCTGAGGCAAAAGGATCCTTATCAGGCGGCCTTTGACTTATTGCTCGAAGAAGAAAATGCAGTCGGCATGGTGGATTTTTATGGAACAGAGGACCATGTCAAATTGTTTATGAAAAGGCCTGAGATGAATGTGTGCACGGATGGCCTTTTAGGTGGGAAACCTCATCCGAGAGTGTATGGCGCGTTCCCTAGGGTTTTGGGGAAATATGTGCGAGAAGAAAAGATATTTTCTTTGGCAGAAGGTATCTACAAAATGACAAAGAAACCAGCGCTTGCTTTGGGCATAGAAAACAGAGGTGAGCTCAAGACGGGTTTTTTTGCAGATGTTGTAGTGTTTGATGCAAAAAAAATCCTTGATCAAGGAACTTTTGTTGACCCTGTGCAATATCCGATAGGAATAGAATATGTTTTTGTCAACGGCAAAAAGATGATCGAACAAGGAAAATATGACAAGGAACAAGAACGTTTTGGCAGGGTTTTATATAAGTCGTAAAATAATGTAATTTCAGGATTGACATTTGTCTCAAAATGAGATACTATTTGTTATAACAAAAAAGCAAGATAAGGGCAACGAAGCCTGCATGCACTTTAGTGAAGTGTGTGCAGGCTTTTTCTGTGCAGCTTTTTAAGTTAGGCAGACATCAAATGATGATTGGTTTGCAAAATTGTTGGAGGTATGAATGATGAAGAATTTACATCCCGTTGATCAAAAATTGCCGCTAGGGCAGACTTTTTTTTATGGCTTACAGCATGTGCTGGCTATGTATGCTGGCGCAGTCGCGGTGCCTCTGATTTTGGCAAATGCATTGGGGCTTAGCACAAGCCAGCTTATCTATTTGATAAATGCCGACTTGTTCACTTGTGGAATTGCAACGGTTATTCAAACCTTGGGGATTTGCCGGATGGGCAGTAAACTGCCCATCATCCAAGGCGTGACCTTCGCGGCAGTGACACCGATGATTATGATTGGTAAGAATGGTGGAATGACCGACATCTATGGTGCTGTGATGGTAGCAGGTTTTGTGGTCTTTCTCATCGCACCGTATTTTAGCAAATTGATTCGGTTTTTCCCGCCGGTAGTCACGGGGTCGGTTATTACGATCATTGGGATTTCACTTTTGCCGGTATCGGTACGCTGGGCTGGTGGTGGCAATCCTGCAGCAAAAGATTTCGGTGATCCAACTTCGCTTCTATTGGCACTTTTGGTTTTGGTTATGGTCATTGTCTTTTATCGTTGGTTTACAGGCTTTTTGCGTAATATATCCGTTCTTTTGGGACTTATCGCCGGTACGGTCATCGCAATGCTTTTTGGACATACGAATTTTTCGGCAATAGCCAAGGCCGACTGGTTTGGCATTACAACGCCTTTCGCTTTTGGTATGCCAACCTTCGAGCCATCGGCTATTGCGGCAATGGTTTTGGTAATGCTGGTCGTTATGACGGAAACAACTGGCGACTTTATCGCTGTCGGCGAAATCGTCGATAAGCAAATCGATCAGAAGACGTTGACGCGAGGTCTTCGGGCAGATGGTTTTTCTACCTTGCTCGGCGGGATTTTCAACGCATTTCCGTATACCGCTTTTGCACAAAACATTGGGCTTATCAGTCTGACCAATGTGAAAAGCCGTTTTGTAGTCGCGGCATCTGGCTGTATTTTGATTGCTCTGGGGCTTTTTCCAAAACTGGCAGCACTCATCGCATCGATCCCGGCGCCGGTACTTGGTGGGGCGGGACTGGCGATGTTTGGCATGGTAGCTGCCAATGGCATCAAGACACTCAGCAAAGTTGATTTCAATGGGAATTTCAATATTTTGGTCGTAGGTGTCAGCCTGGCGATGGGCCTTATTCCCATGGCAGTTCCTTCGATATACTCGCATCTTACGGGAACGTTGCAGGTCATCTTTGACAGTGGAATTACTATTGGCAGCCTGACGGCGATTCTTCTCAATGCGATACTCAATCGGGGTAAATCAGAAGAGAAGGTACAACAAGCATTAGAGGCGGATTGATCGGGAAAGGATGATGAACCTATGTTTATCATAGGAAATGGCACATTGGTTACCCAGGATGTTTCTAATCCTGTCACCAAAAACGGGGGCGTTGTAGTTTCAAAAAATGAAATTGTCGCCGTCGGTGCAATGGAAAAAATCAAAGGGCAATATCCAGAAGCGTCGTTCATCGATGCACATGGCGGGTTGATTTTACCAGGGTTTATTGATGCACATGAACATATATACAGCATGATGGCTCGTGGGATGTCCTTAGTGCTTCCCCAAAAAGCTGATTTGAAAACAATCTTAGAAAAACTATGGTGGAAAGTAGATCGTGCGCTCACCAATGATCTGACGTATAAAAGTGCTATGGCGGCTTATCTGGAGCTGGTGAAAAACGGGGTCACCACGGTGATCGATCACCATGCAAGTTATGGAGGTATTGCCGATAGTCTATCGGCGATAGCGCAAGCTGCGAAATGTTTTTCGGTAAAATCATGCCTTTGTTATGAAGTCTCTGATCGGGCAGGAAAAGATAAAATGAAAGCGGCTGTGTTGGAAAATGAACGATTCATCAAAGAAACCGCCAAGGATCCAGTGCTTGCCGGCATGATGGGCTTACATGCTTCCTTTACACTAGCGGACAGTTCGCTGTCTTACTGTGCAGAGCATGCTGGCGATGCTGGTTATCATGTCCATATAGCAGAAGGCGCAATCGATCAAAAAGATTGTATAGAAAAACATCATATGCGCATTGCCGAACGGTTCTCCCAGTTTTCTATCTTGGGTCCTAAGACACTTGCCGCACATTGTATCGACATAGATGAACATGAGATGGAACTGATCAAAGAAAGCAAAAGTGCAGTGGTCCATAATCCGCAGTCAAATATGAATAATGCGGCAGGAGCTCCGCAAGTTCTCAAAATGATGGAGAAAAATATCTTAATCGGGCTTGGAACAGACGGTTATACGCATGATATGCTGGCTTCATACAAAGCTGCGGATTTATTGCATAAACACCAGTTGAAAGACCCAGCCGCCGGGTTTTTAGAAATGTCGCAAGCGATGTTTCAAAACAATCGAGAGATTGCCGGGCGATATTTTTCAACGCCGACAGGCATGCTGAAACAAGGGTATGCAGCAGATGTCATCATTGCAGATTATGATCCACCAACGCCAATAGAGCCCTCTAATGTCAAAGCGCATTTGCTTTTTGGTATCAGTGGGAAAGATATTTCTTTTACGATGGCACAAGGCAATATCGTGATGAAGGACAGAAAATTAGTGCAACTGGATGAAATACAAATAATGGAAAATTGCAGACAAGGAGCAGTTGAGCTTTGGAAAAAACTCAACGAATAGTATAGATGAGTGATAAAATGACGCCGTCCGATTTTTCTGTTTTGCTAGAAGCAATCCTTGCGGAATATAAAGAAAACGCAAGCGTATTTTCGGTGCCGATAAAACCAATGAGCGGAGGTCTGTCCTTTAAAAATGAGTTCATGGATCTTGAAATGCCGTTTGGGCCGGCAGCGGGCCCGCATACGCAATTAGCACAAAATATAGCGGCGGCTTATGCTGCTGGAGCACGGTTTATCGAACTAAAGACCGTACAGATCATCGCTGGGGAACAGTTGCATATCAATAAACCATGTATAGCAGGCAAGGATGAATTCTATAACATTGAATGGTCGACAGAACTCTCTTTGGACCAGGCTTTTGAAGAATATGTCAAAGCGTATTTTCTGTTGAAATTCATGGCAGGAGAGTTTGGCAACCGTTTAGACGGGTTTAGTTTCAATATGAGTGTAGGCTATGATTTGGCTGGCATAAAAAGTGTGCCAGTAGATCGATTTATCGATCAGATGAAAAATGCCCAACAAACGGAGATCTATAAGACTTGTTATGCATATCTTGCTGAACATATAGAAGACTATGAACGCTTTTCAGCAGTCGATTTGCAGGCAATTGGCAGTCAAATTGCAGATTCAATAACGGTTTCCACGATGCATGGCTGTCCAGCCGCGGAGATAGAAAAAATAGCAGAACATTTGATTTTGGATAAAAAAATACCCGTTTATATAAAATTGAATCCTACGCTCAATACGTTCCAGCAAACTAAAGAATTACTGGAAAATAAGGGGTATGGTTACATCGAGTTGATCGAGCAGCATTTTGTGGAAGATCTACAGATGGAAGCTGCGATACCACTCTTGGAGCGGCTTTTGGCTAAAGCAAATGAAGCGCATGTGTTTTTTGGCGTGAAGCTCACAAATACGCTGCCCGTTGCTGTCATGCACGGAGAACTGAACGATCAGCAAATGTATCTTTCGGGTAAGCCCTTGTTTTTGTTATCCTTGTCGGTTGTTCAAAAGTTAGTGCACCATTTTGATTCGGTGCTGCCGATTTCTTTTTCGGGAGGTCTGGACAGCCATAATATCAAGGCTATGCTTGAAACGGGAATATATCCCTTGACGATGGCAACTGCACTGCTTAAAGGCAAAGGTTATGGTGCTTTAGCTGATTATACAAGGCTTTTTGAAAAGGCGAATTTTTCGGAACAAAGACCTTGCAGAAAAAAAGTGGATGAGCTATTGAAAAATACCTTAGCAGATGAATATTATCAGAAAAAACAAGTAGTTGCACCAAAATTGAAGGAGTCACTGCCACTGCTCAATTGCAAAAATTGTCGCTTGTGTATAAATGTTTGCCCGAATAGAGCCAATGTGATGCTTGACGCTGGGACGAAAATGCAGATTGTACACATCGATGCATCCTGCAATTCGTGTGGAAATTGTGCCACTTTTTGCCCCTATGAAGGCCGGCCCTATACGGATAAATTCACGATTTTTGCATCGTGGGAAGCATATAAAAATAGTGAAAATCCTGGGATCGTAAAAAAGGGGAATACGCTGAAACTAAGGCAGCTTGAAGAGTACGAAGGACTGTTGCTCGAAGATTATAAGCAGCTAGTGCAAGTGTTGCAAGATAAGTTCGATCTAAAATAGATAAAGAGGGTTGATTCGTATGGCTGCTTCAAATATTGGAACGCCTGTCGAAAAAGTAGACAATGATATAAAGCTGTCTGGGCAGGCAAAATACATCGCGGATTATCAGATAAAAGAAATGTTATATGCTAAAACAATTCGCGCAACTTGTCCTCGGGGCAAGATAAAATCGATAAAAATACCCGTCTTGCCAGAGTCTTATTTTTCGATAACAGCAAAAGATATTCCCGGACAAAATCGTATTAAATTTTTAATAAGTGACTGGCCGTTTTTAGCTGAAGATACCGTGAATTATTTTGGCGAGGCGATTTTACTGATTGTAGGTCCGGACCGATCGCAAATAAATGAACTGGCTAAAAGTGTTCAGATAGAATATGAAAAAATACCGGCCGTTTTAACCGTTGATGAAGCTGAGGATGATCATATACCGCCTATATTTGGCGAAGATAATGTGTTTGCCAAATATGCGTATGAAAAAGGAAATGTGGAAGAAGCTTTCAAAAAAGCAGCACGCATCGTAAAAGAAACATATACGACAGGTTATCAGAAACAAGCGTATTTAGAAAACCAGGGTATGATTGCTGTTCCTGAAGAAAATGGGAAAATAACGGTGTATGGATCGATGCAATGTCCGTACTATATAAAAAATGCATTGGTACAGGGCCTAGGAGTAAGTGACGATAAGGTACGTATCGTCCAGACGGTAACTGGTGGCGGTTTTGGTGGCAAAGAGGATTATCCATCGCTTTTAGCTGGACATGCTGCATTTGCTGCGTTAAAAACACAAAAGCCTGTAGCTGTCCTTTATGAAAGAGAAGAAGATACCGCCTATACGCCAAGGCGCCATCCTGCGCAGGTCATTTTGGAAACAGCACTTGATCAAGCCGGCAATATTTTAGGCATGAAAGCCAATATAAAACTCAATGCGGGAGCATATGCCGGTATATCGGAAGTCGTTCTGCAAAGAAGTATTTACAACGTATGCGGCGTCTATCATATAAAAAATTTAAAAGTCACAGGAGCTGCGCTGGCGACGAATACGGTTCCCAATGGAGCGTTTCGTGGATTTGGCGCTCCACAGGTCATTTTTGCTATCGAGATGCACATGGAAAGTCTGGCGAAAGCGGCAGCAATGGATGTGCTTAGTTATAAGAAGAAATATATGGTAAAACAAGGTGATAAAACAGCAACAAATGGACTATTTTACGATGAAATAAAGCTGCCGGAGATGATTGAGAAAGCGCAAAAGATTTCAGGCTATAGTCAAAAGCGAGAGCTTTACCAAAGACAGCCAAAGCTGAGAAAGGGAATTGGCATGTCATTTTTTTTACACGGCTGTGGTTTTACAGGGAGTGGCGAACAAGATATCATCAAAGCGCAATTGCGATTATGCAAGAAAGCAAATGCCTCGCAAGTTGAGATCTTTGCGGCAAACGTCGATATGGGACAAGGCTTGCAGACGACTTTTCGGAAGATTGCGGCAAAGGTTCTGGAGCTGCCAATCGAGGCAGTCTCATTTGATTATCCGGATACAGATAAGGTGCCGGATTCAGGTCCAACGGTGGCATCGCGTTCGATCATGATTGTTGGGCGCTTGGTGGAAAAAGCCGCACAAAAGTTAAAAGCAAAATGGAAAGATGCGGAGGCTATCGAGATCATTGAAAATTATGAAGCACCAAAGCGCATACAGTGGGATGGCGGAAAATCTTTAGGCGATGCTTATCCAGCTTATTCCTGGGGCATCAATGTAGTAGAGGTTTCCGTTGATCCACTCACCTATGAAACGACGGTTCTTGGTATTTGGACGGTATTTGATATCGGACAGCCAATTGATGAACGGATTGTTGAAGGACAAATCCAAGGCGGGGTTTTCCAGGGGCTAGGATTCGCTTCAATGGAAGTCATGACAAACGATGCGATGGGAAAATCCAAACAAAATACGTTTACGAATTATACGATACCGACGGCTATGGACTTCGCGCCAGTGGAAAATCATTTGGTGCGGACAAGCTACGAAGATGGCCCGTTTGGAGCTAAAGGAGCTGGGGAACTTACTTTAGTGGGAGCGGCACCCGCTTATGCATCAGCAGTTTCACAGGCGATGCAGATCCACATAAATACATTGCCGATTACTCCGGAATACATCATGAAAGAGGCTGCGTCAAATGATGGAGATTTCATTTAAATTAAATGGTAAACCGATAGAAAAAACAATAGAGCCGACAAAACGACTGCTTGACGTTTTGCGTGAAGACATGGGAATCACTGGAACAAAAGAAGGCTGTGGCGAAGGTGAATGCGGGGCTTGCTCGGTCTTAATCGATCATCAACTGGTCAATAGCTGTCTCATGCCAGTTGGTAATATTGCAGGCTGTGAAGTCGTCACAATAGAAGGGTTCAGTCTGAGTCCTCGCTATAAGGTTCTTGCCGCAGCCTTTTCGGAGGCTGGTGCGGTACAATGCGGATTTTGTACGCCAGGCATGATTTTAGCAGCAGAAGCTCTTTTGCATACGACATCACATCCTTCTGAGCAAGAAATACGACAGGCGATATCCGGTAACCTTTGCCGTTGCACTGGATACAGTATGATTGTTGAAGCCATACAGCTTGCGGCACGACAAGGTGATGGCTTATGGTGAAGAATTTTTTTCCTCAGTATTTAAGTGAGGCTCTGTACTTAGCTGCCCAGAATGAAATCTGCCCGATCGCTGGTGGTACGGATTTGATGGTCAAAAATCGTCAGCCGTCGGGACTCTTACCAGCTTTTCAAAAAAATCTCGTATTTACCAAAAATATTAAAGAATTGCGGATTTTGGTTAGCGATAACCAGCAACTGTTCATTGGAGCGAATGTCACGCTGGCTCAATTAATAACATGGGCGTATACACCGGAAATCTTACGCTTGGCTTTACTGGAAATGGCTTCGCCGGCGATTCGAAATATGGGGACAATCGGCGGGAATATATGTAATGCTTCACCGGCAGGCGACACTTTGCCGCCACTATATGTGCTAAATGCCGTTGTGTGTTTAAAATCTATGGGCGAAAGTCGCGAAATACCGATTCAAGAATTTATACTAGGTCCGGGGGAAACAGCCTTACAAAAAGGTGAGCTTGTGGTCGGACTCAAAATACCAATTGCTAAAGCAACCCATGTTTTTTATAAAAAAGTGGCAATGAGAAAGGCTTCAGCAATCGCAAAGGTTTCGTTTGCAATGCTAGCCCGAAAAAAAGGCGATGAGATCTCGGCAATTGCAATTGCCATTGGTGCTGTTGGACCAACGGTAGTTCGTCTGCCAGAAGCTGAAAAATTGCTGCTTGGAAATACGGAACTGGAATCCCGCGAGGCGTATCGAGCCTATGATGAAGCCATAAAGCCGATTGACGATATTCGATCGAGTGCGGATTATCGCAAAAAAGTGGCAATGAATTTAATCGATCATGTATGTGAAAAATATTTGAAATGAAGATGTAAGAGAGGTTTATCATGTTTTCTATAAAAGTGAATGGAAAAGATGTTGTTTCTGAAATAGATAAAAAACTCATTGATTTTTTGCGGGATGATTTGCATATTACTTCTGTAAAAAATGGATGCGGTGAAGGTGCTTGTGGTACGTGTACCATTTTGCTCAATGGGAAAAAAGTGAAATCATGTGTCTTGAAATTATCGCAAGTAAAAAATGCAGTTGTGTTGACAGTGGAAGGCTTGACCGAGCGGGAAAAAGAGGTATATGCACACTGTTTTGCCCAGTGCGGCGCGGTGCAATGCGGTTTTTGCATTCCAGGGATGGTGATATCGGCAAAAAGCTTATTGGATCAGAACTTATCCCCTACGACGGAAGATGTCAAAAAAGCAATCCAGGGGAATTTATGCCGTTGTACAGGGTATGTGAAAATTGAACAAGCGATTTTGCTGGCGGCGGATTTTTTTCGTGAAAAAAGAGAAATTCCGCAAAGACAAACGGAGGCTTTCTTAAATACAGATTTTCAGAGAGTCGACGCTAAGCAAAAAGTTTTAGGCGAAGGCAAATTCACGGACGATGTTGAACTGCCGGGCATGGTGTATGCAAAGGCTTTGCGTTCGGCGTATCCAAGAGCTATTGTAAATAAAATCGATTTGACAAAGGCACTGCAAAATGAAAATTGCGTAAGGATCCTTACCGCAAAAGATGTGCCCAATAATAAAATCGGCCATCTGGTACAAGACTGGGATGTCATGATTGCTGAAGGGGGTACGACAAGATATATTGGCGATGCGTTGGCTCTTGTTGCGGCGAAGACAAAAGAGTCTCTCGATGAAATCATCGCACAGATCGATGTAGACTATACGGTCTTAGAACCAGTTCTTTCACCGCAGGATGCACTTCGTTTCGATGCGCCTTTGCTGCATGCTACTGGCAATATCATGAGTAAGGAACATCCAAAACGCGGCGATGTAAAAAAAGCCATACAAGAGTCCAAATTCGTAGTGACGCATAAATATCATACGCCCTTCAACGATCATGCTTTTATGGAACCCGAATGTGCCATCGCCTTGCCTGAGGGAGAAGATGGCCTTTTATTGTACACAGGGGGACAATCCGTATACGATGAGCAAAGAGAAATATCAAATATGCTTTGCTTGCCACCAGAAAAGATCCATTGTCATTCCATGCTCGTCGGCGGAGGCTTCGGCGGGAAAGAAGATATGAGTGTCCAGCACCATGCAGCACTTATGGCTTGGCATATAAAGCGCCCTGTGAAAGTCAAGTTTTCGCGTCAAGAAAGTCTCGATTATCATACCAAACGGCATGCAATGGATATGGAATTTACGCTGGCGTGCGATGAACAGGGGCGTTTTACTGCAATGAAAGCATTTATCATTGCTGATACTGGCGCATATGCTTCCTTGGGCGGGCCCGTGCTGCAAAGGGCTTGCACCCATGCAGGCGGCCCCTATAATTATCAAAATATCGATATTTTAGGCATGTCGGTATATACGAATAATGTAGTAGGTGGTGCATATCGTGGTTTTGGTGTAACACAAAGCTGCTTTGCAATTGAAAATAATATCAATCTTTTGGCGGAAAAGGTTGGGATTTCAGCCTGGGAGATTCGCTGGAGAAATGCGATTAAACCAGGTGAGGTTTTACCAAATGGACAAATTGCCGATGAAAATTGTGCGATGCGTGAATGTTTAGAAGCCGTTAAAGAAACGTACGAGAAAAATCCGTATGCCGGAATTGCTTGTGCATTTAAAAACAGTGGTACCGGAGTTGGCTTGAAAGATATAGGAAAATGTATTTTGTCCATTGAAAAAGGCAGGGTCCATATTCGAACTTCTGCTGCTTGCATGGGACAAGGCATTGCAACCATGTGTACGCAGATGGTATATCAGGCAACAGGACTGGATCCTTCTTTACTAGTACATGAAGATCCAGATACGATAAGGACGCCAAATTCCGGGACGAGCACAGCTTCCAGGCAGACTGTCGTAACCGGAGAAGCGGTCCGCCGTGCAGGTGAAAAGCTGAAAATCGCGCTCGACACGGGAAAGACATTGCAAGATTTAGAAGGGGAAAGCTTTTATGGTGAATTTTCAGCTAAAACAGACCCGATGGGAGCAAAAAAGGATTTTCCCGTAAGCCATGTCAGCTATAGCTATGGTGCGCAGGTCATTGCGTTGGATGAACAGGGCAAACTAAAAGAAGTTGAGGCGGCTTATGATGTCGGAACGCCAGTCAACATCCCATCCGTAGAAGGACAGATTGAAGGTGGGATTGTCATGGGGCTTGGATTTGCCCTGACCGAAGACTTTGTGGTAGAGGGCGGTTACCCTAAGATGAAAATGGCATCTTTAAACTTGATGCGGGCGATGGCGGTTCCTCCGATAAAAATCAAACTGGTGCAGTCCAAGGGAGAAAAGCTTCCTTATGCTTATGGTGCCAAGGGCGTCGGTGAACTTTGCTTGATTCCGACATCGCCGGCCTGTTCCCATGCATATTATCGATTCGATAAACATTTTAGAACAGCATTGCCTCTGAAAAACACATATTATAAGAAATAGGTGATAAGATGATTGGCGCAGTGATCGCAGCGGCGGGGCTATCGAGTAGAATGGGCGCATTTAAGCCTTTACTGCCCTATGCAGGGCAAACGATAGTGGAGTCGACCATAAATAAACTGCAAGCTGTCGGTGTGGGAGAAATCATAGTTGTCGTGGGGCACCGGCATGAAGAAATCGAAAAACAATTTTTCGGTAAGCCTGTACGATTTGTCTATAATCCATATTATAGGGAAAAGGACATGCTCTATTCTT
>CBDTTM010000051.1:0-13345 GCA_965363355.1 uncultured Selenomonadaceae bacterium
TTGAATTTTCAAGGTACACAGGTTATTTCACAACTGCGAAGTTTGAGTATGTAAGCTATAAGTTGGTGAAGACACTGGGGGGAAACAAGTATTCAAGGATTTTGGTGATGAGCATTGTTTTGTTTGCACCATATTTTACAGCAATAGATTCAGTTTATACGTACGATACGTTTAATAAGTTTTTTTGGTTGCTGTGCAGTTATTGGATGGTTCGGTTACTCCAAACAGAAGACAGCAGGTATTGGCTGCTAGTGGGAATTACGGTTGGTTTAGGGCTATTGTTTAAAATTACAATAATAAGTTTGATATTTTCGTGGTTCGTTGGACTTTTGCTTACATCTAAGCGCAGATTGCTCTTAAAAAAAGAAATGTTTTTTGGGGTTTTTCTAACGTTGCTCCTTGTATCGCCGTATTTATTTTGGCAGATACAACATCAATTCATTACTTTTGAGTATATGGGGAATTATTCAAATAAAATCACGGAATTTTCATTTTTAACTTATATTGCCGAACAAAACATCAATTTAAATCCGATCGTTTTGCCTTTGTGGGCCGGTGGTCTATATTATTTTTTATTTGGTCCCCAATATCGGCTATATCAGAGTGCAGGATTGACTTATATCAGTTTATTGATGGTTAGCTTTTTTATGAAAGGTAAGGCAGATTTTATTATGCCCTATTATGTTGTATTGTTAGCTGGTGGCTGCATATGGCTTGAAGGCATTTTGAAAAAAGAATGTTATTATTATGTGAGGCCAGTTTTTTTGTCTTTGGTATTATTTAGCGGAATTTGCTTGTTGCCAATGGCGCGTCCAATTCTCCCTGTTGATACATTCATCCGTTATTATGGAGAAGCAAGTACTAAAGATAATGCTGAGCGAAAGGTTTTGGCGCATTTGCCACAATTTTATGCAGACCGATTTGGATGGGAAGAAATGGCAAATAAAGTTGCACATATATATTATGCGTTACCAGCATCAGAACAGCAAAAGGTATGTGTTTTGACAAGAAACTATGGAGAGGCTGGTGCAGTTAATTATTATGAAGAAAAACAGCACCTTCCATTGCGGGCGGTAAGCGGTCATAATCAGTATTATATTTGGGGACCGGGAAATTATGATGGCGAGATTGTAATTGCAATAGGATTCACAGAAGAAAATCTGCAAAAATTATACCGTCAAGTTGAAGAAGTAGAAACATTGAACAATTCTTATATGATGCCATATGAGCTTGCACATGGCATTTATTTATGTCGCAGTCCTTTCGTCAGCTTTCAGAATATGTCGTGGTTCAAGTGGTTGAATTAGTAGGTTGGCTTTGTAAAAACGAACAGGAGATTTTGATGAGTTTGTCATTAAGATGTTTTTGTTTATAAAGGATTTAACAGAAAATTATAGAAAGGAACATATAACAAGTTTTTGGCTTAACCGGGACTTTTCCCTGAAAATAAAGGGAAAGGAGGAAATGAGATGCCGTGGAATAGAGAAAAGCCATTGATAATGATTGCCGATGATGACAATCTCACAAGGACACTTATAGCTAATCTTTTAAAAAAAGAAAAATACAGTGTCATCGAAGCGAAAAACGGAAATGAAGTCTTGTCTTTATTTGAAAGGGTGTTGCCAGACATTCTTTTGTTGAATATTATTATGCCGGAAAAAGATGGGCTGGTTACCTGCCGTGAGTTAAGAGAAGCTGTCTATGGGCAGCATGTGCCTATTTTGATGATAACGGTTTTGGATAGTGATGAAGCGATTGAAGAAGCCTTTGCGGCTGGGGCTGATGATTATATAAAAAAACCAATCAATGGACTGGTATTAAAACATCGGGTACGGCGTTTGCTGGAAACAGAAGGGTATAGAAAAAAACTAGAAATGAACGCAGCGCGAGATTTTCTGACGGGGTGTCTCAATAGGAGAGCATTTACGGAGCGATTGGTGGCAGAGCTGCATAAGGCAACTGTCAAAAAATATGCAATTGGACTTATTTTGTGTGATTTGGATGATTTTAAAGGGATAAATGACACGTTTGGACATAGTGTCGGAGATATGGTGCTGAAGATGTTTGTGGAAGTTCTCAATTATCGTTTTGGTAAATATGGCTTCGTAGGAAGGCATGGCGGGGATGAGTTCATAATCTGTCTGCCCAAAACGACGTTGGTGGTACTAGAAATTCTGGTTCAAATGACTCGGATGATGATCCAGGAAAAATCAATCATGATCAATGACAATAAGGTGAGTTTTTCAAGCAGCTTTGGAATTGCCTTGATGGGCCATGAAAAAATAGATTCTTACTTGGCAGACGAAGATGTAGTTGCTGATTTGATTACATTGGCGGATAATAATCTGTATTTGGCAAAAGAGGATAAATAGTTTAAATTTTGAGCAGAAAATATAGGACTTGGATTTTGTAGATACGGACAAAAACGGACCTCGAAAGTTAGATTTTATAGAGTCTAACTTTCGAAGGTCCGTTTTTGTTTGTGGGATTTGTGGCTAGATATTAAACTGTTTTATCTGCTGCGTTGGTCAAGCGTTCAGTCAAAAGTGCTGTGACCATAGCATCACTTACATTGAGGGCTGTGCGTCCCATATCAATCAGTGGTTCTATAGCAATGAGCAAGCCAACGAGTCCGACGGGAAGTCCCATGGTAGATAAGACTACCAGTGCGGCAAAGGTAGCCCCGCCGCCTACACCGGCGATGCCGAGAGAGCCGAGCGCTGTTACTAAGACCAATTTAATCAAAAATGGTGCAGTGAAGGGATCTATTCCGACGGTTGGTGCAATCATTACGGCGAGCATGGCTGGATAAACACCAGCGCAGCCATTTTGACCGATGCTGATGCCAAAAGATGCTGCGAGATTAGCAATCCCCTTGGATACACCAAGCTTTGTTTCTAGTGCATGCACGGTAAGTGGCAAGGTTCCGGCACTCGTTCTAGACATGAAAGCAAAGGAGAGAACCGGGAAGGCTTCTTTTATATAATGGATTGGATTATATTTGGCCAAGACCAAAAGAAGCAGATGGACAAGAAACATCAGGAAGATTGCAGTGTAAGAAGCAGCTACAAAAGAAATGAGCTTTAAGATGCTTTCAACATTGCTGGTAGCAATGAATTTTGCAATCAAGACTAAAATACTGTATGGGGTGATTTTGAGAATGAACTCAACAAATTCCATCACAATATCTTGAATAGCTAAAGTCGCCTTTGACAAAAACTCAGCTGTTTCTGGTTTATACTGACGAATTTTCAAGATACTGATGCCGATCAGAGCGGCAATGAATACAACCGATAAGGTGTCTGAGCTGCCTTGTCCGCTAAACGCAGCAAAAACATTTGTTGGAATGATTTCAATCAACTGTTCTTGGATGCTTTTTGCATTGAAGCCAGTAAGCTTGGTTTCTATTTTCTGAGAGGCTCCGAGCTCTGCATCACCAGCAGGCATTCCAACTGCAGAAAGACCGTAGCCAAGTGCCGATCCGGCACCAATGGAGGCAGCGATCACCGTCGTGAACAATAAGATGCCAATGATGAGGAGCCCTGTGGTGCGAAAGGTTTTGACATCTTTGATCTGCAAAATCGAAGAGATGATTGAAACGAGCACAAGTGGCGTGACGACGAGTTTCAACAACCGAACATAACCATAGGCTACGAGGTTGAGCCAAGTCATGGTTTCGTCGATGATAGGAGACTTGATTCCGTAAAAAATTTGATAGCCAGCGCCAACGAGGATACCGAATATCAGGCCGAACAATATACGAGTTCCAAAAGAGATTCCTTTTTTCTCGGAGAAATATAATCCGAGAAACAAAATTAAAACAATAAAAACGTTAAAGAAAACCATAGTCATACATCCTTTTTTATTTATGATGGGTTTAATATATCATAATGGAAAAGAAACGTCAATAAAACATAGATGAAAACTAAGGATTAAAAAGTACTTTTCTTGTAGACAACTAACATGATTAGTTTTATAATGGCTATTGTAAGTTTTGTGAAACAGGAGGGAAATTATGCGTGCTGGTTTGAATTTTGAAAAAATAATCGAAGCAGCGGCTTCGATTGCCGATCACGATGGACTAGATAATGTGACTTTGACTGCGGTGGCAAAAGTGCTCAATGTGAGAAAGCCATCACTTTATAATCATGTAGATGGATTGGCTGAACTGCGAAAAGGTTTGACGATTTTTTCTATTCGCGAATTGAAAAGTAAAATCAGTTCTGCTGCAATCGGTAAAGCGAAAGAAGATGCGATCCTAGCGATTGCGGAAGCCTATCGAACCTTTGCACATGAACGGCCAGGGCTGTACAGAGCAACGGTACTGATATCAGGCCGTTCCGATGAAGAAGTGAGGCAAGAAATCCATAGTTTGATGCAGGTGATGGAGGTCGTGTTGGCGGCCTACGCGCTCAATGATGAAGATCGTATACATGCACTTCGAGGTTTGAGAAGTGTAATGCATGGGTTTGTTGCATTGGAGGCTGCGGGCTGGTTTACGCAGGATTTAGCGAAGGAAAAAAGTTATCATCAATTGATTGATACTTTTATTCGAGGATTAGAGTCTTGAGTTTGTTTTAGGTAAGGGGATATTTTTATGGAACTTTGGAAGAAAAATTTATGTATTTGTTGGGTAGGAACCTTTGCGACATCTTCTGGTTTAAGCCAGTTGGCACCGATTCTTCCTTTATATATCGAGCATTTGGGGATAACGGATATTGCAGATGTAGAGATGTGGTCAGGACTTGCTTTTGGCATTACGGGCTTGATGATGGCATTTTTTTCCCCAATCTGGGGGCAAGCAGCGGATCGGTATGGCAGAAAGCCTATGCTGCTTAGGGCAAGCCTCGGGATGGCGTTGGTCATCAGTGCCATGGGCTTTGTCACGTCAGTACACCAGTTGGTTGGCCTGCGTTTGCTAATGGGCGTCATCTCAGGGTTTAATTCGGGTGCAATGACGCTGATTGCGACGCAGACACCGAAAAATCATGTAGGATGGGCACTTGGGACGCTCTCTACTGGAATGATAGGCGGATCGTTATTAGGTCCTTTGATTGGCGGATATCTCGCAGAAGCTGTGGGAATGCGCAGTGTATTTTTTTCTACGGGAATATTGCTGCTCGTCGCTTTTACCTTGACCTTATGTTTTGTGAAAGAAAAAATGGCAAAAGATCAGACGAAAGTTCTTAGTTCGCGTGAGGTTTGGTCTTTGATTGAGAATAAGAAAACATTGTTGGCAATGTTTTTGACAACGTATATTATGATGGTCGCATTGTTTTCAATTGAGCCGGTCATTACGGTTTATATTAGGCAGTTAATGGATGAAACTACGCATATTGCCTTGATTTCAGGAATGGTTTTTGCCGCATCGGGTTTAGCAAGCATGCTCGCCGCACCTTATCTTGGCAAATTGTCGGATCGAATTGGCCCGCAGAAGGTCATGCTTGGCGGACTCATCGTCGCAGCGATTTTATTTATTCCGCAAGCGTTTGTCACAAATGAATGGCAGTTATTGGTCCTGCGTTTTCTCGTGGGACTTGCTACCGGGGCGTTGCTTCCTTCTATCAACAGCTTGGTCAAACGAATAACTCCGGATAAGATTACAGGAAGAATTTTTGGTTATAATCAATCCGCACAGTTTTTGGGTATGTTTAGTGGTTCATTGCTTGGCGGGCACGTATCTGCTTACTTTGGGCTGCAATCCATCTTTTTTGTGACCAGTGCATTGTTGTTTTTCAATGCACTTTGGGTTTACTTTTATGTGATCAAGCAAATGAAATGATGTTTTTTAGTAGTAGATAAAGTAGGATTTAATAAAAAATAGGAATGCTGCAAAAGGCAGCATTCCTATTTTTATCGAGCATGTTATTCTTTTTTTAGGGGAGAGCGTTTAGCTAAGAGTTCTTCCCAGTGCAATTGTTTGTTCTTTTCGATATAACGCCGGGCAAAAATATGTGGAAGCGTTGTTCCAATCGTGATACTGATGACGATGAGAATAGCTTCAACGCCATTTTGTATGGCGGCTATTAGGGCACTGGCATCTAAGGTCTTGATATTTAAAATGGCAAAAAGCAAACGATATAATAAAACGCCTGGTATCATCGGGATAACTGAGGGGATGGTGATGACATGAACTGGCGTATGAAAATAATGGGCGGCCTTAAGGGCCATCAAACTGACAGCTGTTGCACCGATAAAAGAGCCTGTTGCTTGGCTGATGTTGAGTTCAAGGGCAAAAAAGTTACGCAAGCAAACGGAGATGACGCCACCGAGCGCTGCGATTGCAAGCAATCTGGGCGGTAGATTGAATATGATAGAGAATCCGGCAGCGGCAATAGCGGCTGCGATTGCATGAGAAAGATAAATGCTTGTCGGGGCAACGTTTAAAGATGTGAAAAAGTCCGGAACGTTTCCAAGTCGGATGGCAAGCACAATGCCAAAGGTCATGCCCCCGACGATGAGCAATGTGTTGATCGCACGCGTGGCACCAGAAACGATATAATTATTGAGTAGGTCGTCGACTGAATTGATGAGCGGAATGCCTGGTACGATAAAGAGCGTACAGGCAATAAGTGGGTGCCAAGGTGTGGCCGAACCGGAAAAAAACTGGGTGAAATAAGCCAGAATCGTAGCGGTAAAAGCTGAGATAGAAATGCTGGCATAGGGATTGATGCCTAGATTATTGCAAAAACGGCGGAGACCAAAAGCGATTGCTGCACAAAAAGCCGTGCAAAAAAAAGCAATCCAGTCACAGCCGAACAGTTTGCCAAAACCACCGCAAGCAAGACCGGCGCCTATAGCAGAAAGAAGAGCAGAATAATGGCGGTTGTGTTCTAATTTTTGTATGCGTTGAAGTTCAGCTTCATATTTTTCTAGGGAGTATTTTTCTTCCATAGCTCGCCAAGAAAGTTTACTGATTGCGGATATGATGGTCATGTTGATGCCGTGATGACGGCATTTGCGAAAGCTGGTATAGGAATGATCATCATCGCTCACATTGAGCATCAATGTCGTATACATGATATGAAGATGAATCTTTTCTTCAGAAATCCCCATAAAAGAGGCAGCCCGGCTCATGTCGCGGGCAATTCGATTGGTATCGGCACCACTTTCCATTAATAATTGACCGGTATGCAATAATAGGTGGAGTTTATAACCAATTTTAGCATAGGGTTCTTGTAATATGTGTTCATCGTTTTTTGTCATCGCGTCACACTCCTTTAGTCTAAGGGTAAAAGGATTATTATGATAAAGCCAATACTGTTTTTTCATGAGTATCATTACTTTTGACTATGATGAACCGTTTGCATCTTTTTCTTGGGACGTATATACCATGATTTATAGGCGCAGGACGTTTTATTCGTCACAAATAGAAAATCTTGATAGGCAAAAATCGATAAATCATATGGCAATCTGGGAATCTTGTGTGAAAATGGTAAAGTGTCAGTTCTTTTCTTGATTATACTAATTTATTAAGCATTTGCGCAATCAATAATAAAATAATCAAAAGCAGCAGACGTTTGGCGGTTTTTGCCGGGAGCTTAGGCAGCATCATAAGCCCGATTTGTGAGCCGAGTGTCGATCCCGCAGCTAAAGCAATCGCATAGGGCCAATGGATAAAACCTGTTTGCACATAGATAAGGAAGGCACCACTGCAGCTGCCGAGAATCAAGACCCTTGTCATTTGAGCGGCTGCCATATAGTTTTGGCAGCTCTTTAGATAATAAAGAATACTGAAAGTCGAAGAACCCGGGCCGAACCCGCCGTCATAAAGTGCAATCAAAAAAGGCAAATATGAAACTGTTTTTTTATCAGGGTCTTGCTTTAGGGCGGATCGTGTCCAATGCTGACTTTTCATGGTAACGAATAAAGCAACGCAGAGCAAAACAAAAGCTAAAATATTCATAGATCTTTCATCGATTTGTACAGTGAGGCAGGCTCCGCTGATTCCTCCGATACAGGCAACTGCGAGCAGGGAAAGTATGGACTTTACGTTGAGTTGCTTGTGGCGAAGCAGGTAAAAGACACTTGAAATGGCTGCGATTCCGGAAGAAAACTTATTAGTAGCAATGCTCGATTGAATGGGAATGCCGATGAGCATCATACTGGGCACGGTAATCAAAGCACCACCACCAGCAAGTGTACCCAGGAAGGCCGCGATTGTGCCAATCAGAAATAGAGGGAAAAGTTCGGACTTATCTGGTTTAAAAAAGGAAAGATAGGAAAAAATGAGCAGGGAAAAAAGACAGAGCAGGAAAATCAAATATTTTTTCATAAAATAAAAACACTTCTTTGCTATTTTTGCTTTATATGATATACAATAAATATACATAAATCTAATATATGTTTTAAACGAATATATAAGAAAAATATATGAAATGAGTTGAGGTGAGTGGATGAATCTTCATGCGCTTCGCGTATTTACTGTTGTGGCCGAGCAAAAAAGTGTCACGGAAGCCGCCAATATTTTATCAATCAGCCAGCCTGCTGTCACGATTCAAATAAGAAATCTAGAAGGCGAAATTGGTTTTAAGCTGATTGAAGCCCAAGGGCGTGGTATACGACTAACGAATGTAGGCGAGTTTTTATATAAACAGGCAATGCCGATGTTTCTTATGGAAAAAAATATAGAAAATCGTCTCAATGGGTTAAAGCAAGGAGCCTGTGAAAAACTTCGCATTGCATCGACGTACTTGCCAGCCAATTTTTTATTGCCGGCATGTTTAGCGTCATTTAAAAAAGAATATCCAGCTACCGAGATTGATTTGCATAGTGGAAATTCGGCTGAAACGATAAATAGATTGATGCACTACCAAGCAGATATCGCTTTTTTGGTAAAAGAAGACTGGAAGCCATGTGCCTTAGAGCGAATTCATTTATTTGATATGGAATTTTGTTTTGTATTACCGGTGGGACATCCGTATGCTGGAAAAGAAATTTCGTTAGCCCAATTGGTCAAGGAACCTTTCTTATTGAGAGAAGAGGGCAGCTCTACCCGTGAAATTTTGCTGGCTTTATGCAAAGTCCATGGCGTGCCTGATCCAGTCGTAGGGATCCAATTCGATGGGTTAAATGAATCCATTCAGGCAGTTATTGCCGGGTATGGAATTATGCTGGCACCTTTTCGAGCTGTTGCAGGACATATTGATCGCAAAGAGGTAGGCTGGGTAAAAGCAAGGGGAATTGAAATAAAAAGGCCTGTGTATCTTTGCTGCCGAGATCACGATGAAATTGCAGCAGCGCTCATACAAAAAATATTGCCAATCGTAAAAAAAATTACAGTGGACTAGGAAGAAGAGAATACGTAGTTGTTTTCATAAATTTTTAGCAACGATGATATTTTTGTAAAGAAATCTTTATTTGATGCAAAATGAGAAATAGGGGGAAATAAATGGACCTCAGTAGTTAGTGTAAATGAATCTAACTGCTGAGGTCCGCTTGTTTACGATATCGAGTATAAGAGGTTGTTAGTCGAGCTGCGCAAAAAAATTCTCGAGCTCTTCCATCAAAGATAGTGCAGCCGCTGACATATGGCGGCCCTTACGATATACAATACCGATGGTCCGTTTTATCGGTACGTCGAGAAGGGGAATTGATTTTAAGCTTCGGCGCCCCATGCTGCGCACATAAAGGGTGGGTAAAATCGTTACACCGACATTCTTTTCGACCATTTCTCTTAGATCATCCATCTCACTTAGCTCGATGGTCGGCGTGAAATCATAGCCCTTTTCTTGGCAGGCGTCATCGAACATTTGACGGATCAGATATTTTTTGGACATCAAGATCAAAGGAAGTTCCTTGAGCTGGGAAAAGTCGATTCGCTTGATCTTTGCCAGTTCATGTGTGCGAGAGGTAACGAAGACCAAGGTTTCTGAGTAGAGGGGAATGCTTTCAAGCTCGCGATCAGCAAGTGGCAGGAAGACCACACCAAAATCGAGTTCGTTTTGCAGCAATTTGTAGCGGATTTGTTCAGTCGATAATTGCTCGACATTGATGTGGATTTTGGGATAGTGTTGATGAAATTGCATGACAGTTTCCATTGCCAGATATGTGCCAAGACAAGCAATTTTTATATGACCGCGTTCAAGCCCTTTCAACTGGCCGATATCAGTAACGGCTTGCTCTACCGTATCAAAAATCTGCATGCTGTACTTAAAGAGGATTTCACCGGCTTCTGTGAGCAGCACTTTTTTGCCGACGCGATCAAAAAGGGGGGTGTTTATCTCTTGTTCAAGTACTTGGATTTGTTGACTCAGGGTTGGTTGTGCAATTCGCAGGCTTTCCGCTGCTTTGGTGAAATGAAGATGTTTGCAAACGGCAACGAAGTATTGTAAATGTCTAAGTTCCATTTTCTAACCTCTTTTTATAGTTTATACCTATTATGATAATCGAAAAATACTAATTGAACAATTATTTTTTCATACGATAATGCATTTAAAAGAGTTGTTGGAAATCGAATGATAAAGTAATAACTCTTTTATTACTTTATATGGAAAGAATAGAATTTTTTAGTTAAGAATAGAGGAAAAATGAAAAAAGATATCCGACAAAACACTGACAATATGTACGCGATTACACAAGAATTTAGTGAAGGTATACAAAATGTTTTCTTGCAGTGGAAACAATTGTACTTTTTTCTTCCGGATGTGGATTTTACAATTTACTAATCAAAAGAATTGTCGTAGAATAAGAGTCATGTTGCAATAAAAGAGTTATGATTCCTCAGAGAGAACATATGCGATGAGAGTTTATTGTAAAGATGATAAACTTGTACATTGATAAGGGCGATTTTCCTCGGAGTATACAACATGACAGCTTTATTACAAAATCGTTTATCGAGAGAATTTAGAAAAAAGAGGGTATTTCATGAAAGAACAGCAAGGTTCAGATATGCTGCATGAAGGATTGCAGCGTGGGTTAAAAGAACGCCATGTTCAACTCATCGGAATTGGTGGGGCGATTGGCGTAGGTCTTTTTCTTGGTTCGGCTTCAGCGATAAAGGCGGCGGGCCCATCTATTGTCTTAGCTTATGGGCTTGGCGGTATTTTTATTTATTTCATTCTCCGAGCGTTGGGAGAACTTACGGTTGAGCAGCCTATTTCAGGATCTTTTACGGCTTATGCATATCAGTTTATTGGGCCGTTGGCAGGATATCTTACTGGTTGGTCGTATTGGCTCTTTTGGGCTTTGGTATGTATGCTCGAAACGACGGCGACGGGAATATACGTACAGTTTTGGTGGCCGGATATGCCGCAGTGGATATCGGCGCTTGCTTGTACGGTCTTTCTTACGGTAGCCAATCTCGCATCGGTAAAAGTCTTTGGTGAGTTTGAGTTTTGGTTTGCCTTGATTAAGGTAATTGCGATTGTCGCTATGATTTTCTTTGGCTTTGCCATGATCTTTTTTGGTATTGGCAATGGCGGTTTGGCGATTGGTTTTTCAAATCTTTGGATACATGGTGGGATTTTTCCAAATGGAATATCTGGTTTTATTACCTCGCTTATTATGGTGGCCTTTGCCTTTTTAGGTATGGAGCTTATCGGCGTTACCGCCGGAGAGGCTGAAAATCCGGAAAAGACAATTCCGGCAGCCATTGATAAAGTGTTCTATCGAGTTTTGATTTTTTATGTAGGATCGCTCTTGGTCATACTTTCAGTTTATCCATGGGAACAAATTGGTACGATGGGAAGCCCGTTTGTACTGATTTTTGATCGACTTGGAATTCCAGCAGCAGCGGGAATCATTAATTTCGTTGTTATCACGGCATCTTTGTCGACGGGAAACAGTGGAATCTACGTTACGGGGAGAACTCTTCATAGTTTGGCGCTTCAAGGAAAAGCTCCTAAATATTTTTCGAAACTAAGTAAATCTGCGGTACCGCATCGCGGGATTTTGGCTTCGGTTGCGATGATGATTGTCAGTGTTTTTCTGAATTATTTTGTACCGGAAGAAATTTTCAATTATCTCATGAGCGTCATTACGTTTATTGGGCTTTATGTATGGTTCATTATTCTTTGGTCTCAGCATAATTATCGTAAAAAACTCAGCGCATTAGAGGTTTCTAAACTTAAATTCCCAATGCCTGGCTACCCTTATACGAATTGGATGACGCTTTTGTTCTTAGGTTTTGTTATCTTTGCTATGGCTATCGATAGTGCCCATCGTGTTTCCTTGGTCGTTGGACCGTTGTGGTTATTGATTTTGACTGGAATCTATTATAAAGCTGGATTTCATAAAGATGTAGCAGCTTCTACCGAAGAAGACTTGGACCCACAAACAGAAGAGTAAAAGACTCAGCCTTCGGGCTGAGCTTTTTTCATATGAGAGATTATGATAAAATGCTGTTTAGACAAAAAAGAGATTTTGCTGTTTGTAATAGGAGGATTATGTATTGATTAAACTGATCGCTTTAGATTTAGATGGAACTTTAAATAATGATGAGAAAAAAATTACGCCGCAGACCAAAGCGGCACTTCTTAAAGTACAAGAAGCTGGGATCCGAGTAGTCCTTGCTTCCGGACGCCCGGCACCAGGACTTTTGCGGGAAGCGACAGAGCTTGATTTGGAGCAGCATCATGGGTTGCTTTTATCGTATAACGGGGGCAAAGTCATTGACTTGACGAGCCAAGAAATCTTGTATGAAAATAGTATTTCAAATAATATGGCAAAAAAATTATTGCAGCATTTAGAACCCTATCCCGTGACACCGATTGTCGATGATGGGCAATATTTTTATACCGATGACGAAGAGAGCTTTTATATTCAGCAGGAAAAGAGCTGGAATAACATGGAGAGCATTGCCGTAGAAAATGTTTGTGATGCGGTGGATTTCAATCCGGTAAAAATCTTGATTGCAGCTCCGCCAGAAGATTTACAGCCCTTGATCTCAGCTATTCGTGAGCCTTTTTGTGAAGAGCTGTCCTTTATTGCATCGGCACCATTTTATTTGGAGGCAACAGCTAAGGGCATCAATAAAGCTTTTTCGCTAGATAAAATATGCCAAAAATTACAAATCAAGCAAGAGGAAGTCATGGCTTTTGGCGATGCGGCCAATGATTTGTCGATGATCGATTTTGCCGGTGTGGGTGTGGCGATGGGAAATGCTTGTTCGCAGCTGAAGGAAAAGGCGGATGAAATCACGCTTTCCAACAATGAAGATGGTATAGCCCATATGCTCTATAAATATTTTCCTTCGCTATTTGAGCAAAAAGGACTCGTATAACTAGGCGTTTTGTTAAAAAATCTTTGAAGCAGAAGGTTCTTGGGGCAAATGGGATTATATAAAAAGGTTCAACGAAATAACTGGATTTTGCTAAATTTTTGTGGAGTTGCTATAGTAAGAGCA
>CBDTTM010000052.1:0-13282 GCA_965363355.1 uncultured Selenomonadaceae bacterium
AAAGGCTGGAGTAATTATCTTTTGAAAGTAAAGATGAGATAAAGCTGTGCCGTCATGGATATTTGACGAGCTTGATATAACAGAGCCTTGGTGTATCGTGTCGTAGCCACGCAAAATATGTGCCTGGCAATGCAAGGGGAAAAGGAAAAAAAGAAGAAGGATCATCAATTTTTTCATAAAAAACACCTCTTCTTAATATATCATTCGAAGAATTTTCCGTCAATTAGAGCGGTAAAGAAAAAATGTGGTGAAAGGTGAAAAAGATTGAATAGTGACGATAAATGGCGAAAAAATATGTTAATTGTTTATAAATGCATCAATTTAAACATTTCCTGTTTTAACGAACTAAAGTATAATGGAAACATAAAATGAAATTAAGATTAAATCATAGCAAGAGAAAAGGATGGGATTTCATATGAAGAAACTTGTTGCAATATGTATGCTTGTGCTTATGGCGGGGGCTATTTTCAGCGGCTGTGGAGCAGATAGCGCAAAAAACAATGGAACAGCTAAAAAAATAGTAGTCGGACTCGATGACAATTATCCGCCAATGGGCTTTAAAGATGAAAAAAATGAAATTGTTGGCTTCGATATTGATTTGGCAAAAGAAGCTTCGAAACGTTTGAATCGTGAAGTGGAGTTCAAGGCTATTGATTGGTCAAGCAAGGAAGCTGAACTCAAAAGTGGCCGTGTCGATATTTTGTGGAATGGTCTTGATATAACCGATAAGCGCAAAGAAAATATCTTATTCAGTGACCCGTATATGGATAATAAACAGTTGATTTTCTTGCCGAAAGGATCGAGCATCGCCAGTGAAGCTGATTTAAAGGGCAAGGTCGTTGGGACGCAAAGCGGCAGTTCAGCGGAAGAATATATTGATGGAAACGCAGATTTCAAAGCAAGTATGAAAGAAGTCAAAGCCTATTCGGATTATATCTCCGCATTTATGGATTTGGAAAATGGAAGAATAGAAGCAATCATTGCCGATGAAATCACAGGCCGTTATTATATGAGCAAACACCCAGATAAGTTCATTGTCCTTGAGGCACCGGTTGGTCCAGTGACCACCTTTGGCATCGGGTTTAGGAAAGATGATCAAAAACTACGTGATGAAGTACAGACGGTAATGAATGAAATGAAAAAAGATGGAACCATGAGCAAGATTTCAGAAAAATGGTTTGGCAAAGATATAACAAAAAAATAAGCTTTTAGTAAGAGCTTTTGAATAAAGACGCTGCAAATTTCAAATGTTGCAGCGTCTTTATTTTTGCTTTTTTACAGGGAGTGTTGTAAAATATCTTTATATGACGCTTTCTTGCTTTTTCTTGTTAAAGAAACAGATTATCGTAAAGACGGAGAAACGTTCGGGTGCCGTGGCGAAACATTTTATGATTAGGAGAATTTTTGATGGAAAAAATGATAGGAACTGTAATGCTGATGCTTGAAGGCTGTGGCATTACCTTGCAGATTTTCTGCATAACGCTGGCATTGTCTTTGCCGCTAGGTCTTTTGGTGGCATTGGCACGGCTGTCGCATTTTCGTCCGCTCAGCTTTTTGATGGAAGTTTATATTTGGCTGATGCGAGGAACGCCATTGATGCTGCAATTGTTATTTGTCTATTTTGCACTTCCAATGGTGGGGATTCGTTTACCGGATATCGCAGCTGCACTTTTGGCCTTTACGCTTAACTATGCAGCGTATTTTGCGGAGATATTTCGTTCGGGAATCCAGTCAATTGAACGAGGCCAATATGAGGCAGCGAAGACTTTGGGTATGAGCTATGTGCAAACGATGCGGCGGATCATCATTCCGCAGATGATCAAAAGAGTTTTGCCGCCAATTAGCAATGAAACGATCAATTTGGTCAAAGACACTTCTTTGATCTATATATTGGCGATGAATGACCTTTTAAGGGTGGCGCGCACGATTGTACAAAGAGAATTCGATATGTCGCCATTTCTGATTGCTGCTGTATTTTATTTGGTGATGACTTTTGTTCTGACCTGGGGTTTCAAAAAACTAGAAACACATTATGCAAAGTATGACGAGTAGGGGCAAATGTATGAATAGAGAAATAATGATTCGAATGAAAAATATCCATAAGAAATTCAATGAACTGCCTGTATTGAAAGGTATCGACCTTGAGGTAGCGCGTGGTGAGGTTTTAGCTATTATCGGTCCTAGTGGGTCTGGTAAATCAACTTTGCTGCGTTGCTTAAATCGCCTTGAGTCAATTGATTGCGGGTCTATTGAAGTCGAAGGTGGATTTTTGGCAAAAGAGGAACACGCGACAGCACAGTATGCATCAAGTGACGATGCAAAGCACATTTTGGGGAAAATGGGGATGGTCTTTCAGCAATTCAATTTGTTTCCTCATATGACTGTGTTGGAAAATTTGATTGAAGCACCTATCCAAGTAAAGGGCTTGAGCCGAGAGGCAATCATTCCGATTGCCGAAGAACTGCTTGATAAAGTGGGGCTTTTGGACAAAAAAGACAGCTATCCGGGGCGCCTTTCTGGTGGACAACAGCAAAGAGTTGCGATTGCTAGAGCTTTGGCGATGAAGCCGGATATTATGCTTTTTGATGAACCTACATCAGCTCTTGACCCAGAACTAACAGGCGAGGTCCTTCGTACCATGCGCCATTTGGCACAGGAACATATGACGATGATCGTTGTGACACATGAAATGGCTTTTGCCCGCGAAGTTGCGCATAAAGTGATATTTATGGCAGATGGCGAGATCGTCGAACAAGGTGCGCCGCAAGAGTTCTTTACCAATCCACAACAAGATAGAACAAAAGCGTTCTTAAAGAATATGCTGTGAGATTTTCAATTTGACATGGATAAAAGTAATGGAGGATAAAAGATATGGATTTTGCAAAAATGATTGATCATACTTTGTTGAAAACGGATGCTAAAAAAGCTGATTTGGAACGCTTATGCCAAGAAGCTATGCAGCATGAATTTGCTTCGGTATGTGTAAGCCCCCTTTGGGTAAGCTATGCAGCTGAAAAGCTTCAAAAATCAAAAGTGAAAGTCTGCACAGTCATTGGATTTCCTCAAGGAACGGCAACAAGCCAAGTCAAAGCGTTTGAAACGTTGAAGGCAATAGAGGCTGGCGCTCAAGAAGTAGACATGGTCATTGCTGTCGGACGCCTCAAAGACGGTGATGATAATTTGGTTGAAGCCGATATTAAAGCGGTCGTTGATGCGGCAAAAGGCAAGGCTTTAGTCAAAGTCATCATTGAGACTTGCCTGCTCACCGACGAGGAGAAAATTCGGGCGTGCAAGCTTGCCAAGAGTGCAGGTGCTGATTTTGTCAAAACGTCTACAGGTTTTTCAACTGGAGGAGCTACCGTCCATGATGTAAAATTGATGCGAGAAGCTGTTGGAGAAAAAATGGGCGTGAAGGCTTCTGGTGGAGTTGGAAACGCTGCGGAAGCTGCTGCTATGGTTGAAGCTGGAGCAACTAGACTTGGAACGAGCCATGGGCTTGAAATCGTTGGCAATAATTAAAGACATGTAGGAAAAAAGCGTCTTTATGCAAAGACGCTTTTTCTGCTGCAAGTTCATCCTTGCATTTTGCTGGTAGAACAGCGATAATTAAGTAATGAATAAATCCGAGATATAATAGCGGAGGGTCCTTTATGCATAGAGTTTTAATTGGCGTTTTCATGATTTTTTTCTGGATCGTTTGTCCATCTTTAGGACAAGCAGCGGATTTTCAGGAGAAGGTCGATGGATTAGCTGAGATAAAAAATATTCGGGTACACAGCAATCAGGACAGAGTTCGAGTTGTCGTCGATGCTACACAAGAGGTTTCTTACCAGACGATGGTTTTATCCAATCCGCAGAGGATTGTCGTGGATATAAATGGAGCATGGGTTGGACCGACGGTTACAAGAAGCCAGTCCATTGACAGCGGTTTTGCCAGCAAAGTCCGTATCAGTCAGTTCAATGCCAATACGGTAAGGATCGTCGTTGAAACAAATGTCGGTAAAGATGCGTACCAGGTTTTCCCTTTAAATGGAGGGGATGCGGCTTATCGCGTTGTCATGGATTTTGGCAGCGGCGGGGGGCAAGGCAGTACACCTCCTGCAGCTCAGCCAATTTCCAATCAAGGCACTGCAGCAGATCCACCTGCGCCAGTAGTTGTTGAACCGGTATATGATTCAGCAGGCATTGCTGGTAAAACAATTGTTCTTGATCCAGGGCATGGCGGAAGTGATTCTGGAGCGATTGGGCCTACCGGCGTGACGGAAAAGAGCATAACTTTGCGCGTGGCTACTGAACTGCGGCAATTGCTTTTAGATGCAGGGGCGAAGGTGCTGATGACGCGGACGACAGATGTCGATGTGGCTCCTCAGCCAGCGACAGATGCAGGAGAACTTCAGGCTCGTTGTGATGTTGCGAACCAGGCAAAAGCGGATATATTTTTGAGCATCCATATGGATTCGTTTTCAAATGGATCGGCCAAGGGTACGACTGGTTATTATTATGCCAAAGGCTCGCAGGCGGGAAAACGATTGGCGGATTGTGTTCGTCAGGGAGTTATCAATCAGATAGGAACCAGCGACCGCGGTACTAAAAGTTGCAATTTTTATGTTGTGAAAAATACGACGATGCCAGCAAGCTTAGTCGAATTGGCTTTTGTATCGAATTCACAGGAAGAAACACTGATGAATTCTACCGATGGAATCAAAAAAGCGGCTAAAGGAATTTTCAATGGGATGAGCCAATATTTCGCCGGCAACTAGTATGCTTGACGTGTAAAGAAGTTTCCATTAAAATATAAAAAAGAATGTTATGCACAGAGCCTTATTGGGGTTGCCAATAAGGCTCTGTTGTGTGAATGTGAGGCTATGATATGACAGACGAAGATAAGGATAAAGAACAGCTTTTTTCAGATATAGAAGCTGAGTGGAAGCAGCAGATGGAACAGAGACGTAAGGGGATTTTGCGCCATAAAATTCCGGAAAATCGGGATTTATTGACGGCATTAATGTCTATGACCAAGCAAGAATTAGACGATATAAGGTATAATCTTTGTGTTTCAGGAATCAGTTCGCTCAAAAAAAATGATATGGCGAAAGCCTTGGTTCCGGAAGTGGAAGCTTTTTCAAAACGTTGGTTTGTTACGATTGGTATTGAACAGTACAATATTTTGACTAGTATCACGCGCAACAATGGCATCAGTACAAGCCTGAATGAAGATGATGTGCGCCTTGATTACATGCGGTGTTTGGGCATCTTATTTTATGGCGAAAAAGATGGTAAGCAGGCATGGTATATGCCAGATGAAGTATTGGCAGTTTACACGAAATTAGATAATGCGGCAGACTACAAAAAAGCAGTGACGCTCAATGATGAAATCATGCGCCTGACGGGTGGCCTCTTATTTTATTATGGTTACATGAACTATGACCAATTGTTTGCCAAAGTCAATCACTATCTCAGCGATGAGGATAAAATCGAGTTCGCTGATTTCATGGGTGTATTGATCAACGGTGCGTGTTGGCAGGAAAATGTCATCAACACGGAGCATGGCATGCATTATTATACAGTCATGGATGTCAATAAACTCGAATCAGAGCAGGCTCAGCGCGATGATTTGGACTTTGCCGAACTTCCATATGATAAGATTTATGAAGCTGGTGAAAATAATTACATAGAGGCTACGGAGGAATACAAAGCCTTTGCTCAATTTTTGATGACAGCATTCAAGCTCGATGTTCTTGAAGCAGCAGATGTTGTCGGTGAAGTCTATATCTTGATTCAAAATGGAGAGAAATCAGCAGAGGTCATCGAGTATTTTGGTAAGTTCGGCTTTTTGAAAGATAAAAAAATAGCTGAAAAATTGATGGACTGTTATGTTGCTTTTAATAATACATCCCGTCAATGGCTCTTAAAAGGACATTCTTCAGCAGAAATAAATGGTAGTAGAGCCGCTGCAGCTCCATTTGTCCCTAAAACGATGAAGAATAATGTCGTTAAATTCGTGCCGCGCAGCGCTGCTGTGGGGCGCAATGATCCTTGTCCATGCGGCAGTGGCAAAAAGTATAAAAAGTGTTGTTTGAATAAAGATTTAAAGAATGAATAAATGGGAATATAAGGATGAAATCTAGCCGGAATTAAAAATTAGTAGAACTGAGGTCATGCGTTGATGCGATCAATGTGTGACCTCTGTTTTTGTTATCATGAAATAAATTAAGTTTATACGATATTTTTTTCACATACAAACAATATAAAATAATATAAAATAAATGGGGAAACAAGAAAGAATATTATAAAAATTCTCCCTGTAAAAACAAATGAATAATACGAATAGACATAAACAAAAATTAGTGTAACATATAGGAATTTAATTGTAGTGTTTTTGTAAAATATTAAAAAAAAATCTGACAATTTTTTAAAATGATATTGACAAAGAAACGTGAAAGTAGTAACTTAGTAAATGTGAAATGAATCACTTATATGCTGACAACAGCAAAAATGAAATAAATTGTATGTCAAAGCATATTTGTTGGGCATGATTTTTTCTGTAAAGTGAATAGATTCACATTACAGCGCAATTATATTAAAATGTATTTTTGAAGGAGCGATTTTTATGGAAAACTTGAATGGTGCAAAAAGACCGCACGTGGTAATTGTTGGAGCTGGTTTTGGCGGAATCAAAGCAGCTAAGTCGTTAGCGAAAGAAAATGTAGATGTTACATTGATCGATCGCAACAATTATCATTTATTCCAACCATTGCTTTATCAGGTTTCAACGGCAGTTTTATCAGAAGAGGAAATCGCATATCCAGTTCGGGCATTTTTCCGCAAGAATAAAAATGTAGATTTTTTCTTAGGTGATGTCACCGATTTTGATCTTGAAACGAAACAAGTCGTTACAGCGCAGGGTAATGTCGACTATGATTATCTTATTGTAGCAGCTGGTGCGACGACGAATTATTTTGGTATGGAATCGGTGGAAAAGAATTCCTTTGCAATGAAGACTTTAGGCGATTCCGTAAAAATCCGCAATCATATCTTACGCATTTTCGAACAGGCAGCAAAAGAACCGGATGCGGCAAAACGCAGAGAGCTATTGACGTTTGTTTGTGTTGGCGGCGGTCCTACAGGTGTAGAAGAAGCTGGGGCTTTATCAGAGCTTATTTATTCAGTTATGCGCAGTGAATATCATAATATGGATTTTTCCGAAGTGGATATAAAACTCATTGAAGCTACGGATCGCGTTTTACCAATGATGCCAGAAAGTTTGCGGGATGAGACGGTAAGTGTTCTTCGCAGCAAGAAAGTAGATGTACGTTTGAGTACACAGGTCATGGATTATGATGGAAGAAAGCTAAGCTTTAAAGATGGTGAAGTCGTTCCTACGCAAACCGTGATTTGGGCAGCAGGTGTAAAGGCTGTATCGATCGTTGCTAAGCTCGGTGCAGAAATTGATAGAGGTGGCAGGGTCATTGTTCGCAAGACTTTGCAGGTTCCTGGCTATTCAGAAGTCTATGCAATCGGCGACAGTGCACATTTTATGCAAGGAGAACGCCCTTTGGCTACGATTGCACCGGTAGCTACACAGCAAGCTGAAGTTTGCGTGAAGAATATCATCAATTCAATTCAGGGAAAAGAACTAGAATTATTTGAATATCATGATGTTGGCAGCATGGCTACGATTGGCTGTGGCGATGCGGTAATGTTCAAAGGAATAATGAAGAGCAAAGGCTTTATTGCTTGGGCCGCTTGGATGGTAGTCCATCTCATGCGTTTGGCTGGAACTCATACAAATATGATTGTCGTCATGAAGTGGATGTGGAATTTCTTCTCGGGAACTCGGTTGGGAAGAATCATTACGCAGCACTGACCATGTGCTTTGAAAACGGGTCCTTATAAAGGGCTCGTTTTTTTTTATGCTTGCAGTGTATTGATATACGAATATATAATGAAGTTAATCTGTATCGAATTATATGAGGTGAGTTTATGAAAAAAGCCTTGTTGACCATTTGTGCATTGCTTTGTTTTTTGTGGGGAACGCCAGTCAGTGCAGATGCATTGTCGGAATATGAACTGAGCCAGCAAGAATTGATTTGTGCCTGGGCTTCTCTGGGCAGTTATAATGATTATGTCGGCAGCATGGCTAGGACGGAATTAGAAGATGCTGGTTGGGATGTTCAGGGATTCAATGAACAATACGAAGGTGCCGATGCTAAATTTTTTATTGTGAAAAATGTTGGTTTTTTGCCGGGACAGGAAGAATATTTAGTAGCAATCACTGGAACTGAAAGCAAACAGGATATATCAATCGATTTGAAGTTGAACAAGGTCTTGTTTGGCGGGCATCTTCCAGAGGAATTCCAGGAGGCAGCGCAAACAAGAAATTTACGAGCCAATGAACCGATGGTACATGGCGGCTTTCATCGTTATACGCAAGCAGCTTTTTTTACGCAAAAATATCAAGGGGAAACAATCGGTGAATTTTTAGCTAAGCTTTTGCAATCGGATCCGAAAAAAAAGCTGTATTTGACGGGGCATAGCCTTGGCGGTGCAGTTGCGAGTTTGACCGCGGCACGATTGATTTCTATGGGCGTATTGCCTTCACAGTTGGAAGTCATTTCTTTTGGGGCCCCAGCAGTCGGCAACGAGGCTTTTGTTGAAGCTTGCGGAAAGGACTTTCCGTTAAAGCGCATTGTGGTCGAGGGCGATCCTGTAGAATCGGCACTGCAAACACTGAGGCCAGATTATGCGCAGTTCAAAGAAAAAATAGAATGGAAAAAAGATCGGCATATCGAAAAAATGGAGCATTCTATGGTGATTTATTTGGATGCTGCCCTGCGAAAATATTATGATGCTAAAAAAAATTTAGGTATGGATACGATCGTGTCTAGGAAACAAAGTGAAGAAAAAATGGGTTTGATGGGAAAGGTTTATGTGGCACCTTTGGTATTGGATACTCCAAAGGATTTGGAAACCGATCATTTTTATATGGAGTCCACCTTGCAAGAACTATGGCGGCAACGAACACCATCTTGTGTCTTTGGGGATGAAACAAAAATTGGATTTGCTAAGACGATAGAAGAAGCTAAAAAGAACAATTGCCAATACGTGGCTTTCGATGCCGTCACGGTTACGCCGCTTAGAAATAAAAGAAATGAGTATTATGTTTCTTTTACGGAGGAAATCTACGATATAGATGGGCATTTGCAGCTGAGTTTGATTCGTTCTGCAGATACAAGTCATTTGACTATACTTGAAGCCCTAATGCATGACTGGCTTGGTGGAAAAGCGGAACGGGAAAAGATATTATTGCAAAAATAAACGAATGGACATGGAGTGATCGGCATGAAACGGATTGAAAAAATCTATGAATACATTAAGGCGCAATCAGCAAAATATACTTTGGCAAAGTTGCAAGGTCGGGTTGGAGTCGATGCACAAGAAATTGCTGATGAGCTTATGATACTGCGCAATAATGTAAGCATGGAACTCAATACTTTGTATCGCCAGGACAAAATCGTAAAAATCTGCGGGCGGCCAGTTCTGTATTTTGATCGCGAAGTCTTACAGGATTTATGTGGTATCGAGTTGACGGAGGGTCCATATCAATTCAATAACATGGAAGAATGTGTAAAACTAAACAGCGATGCGATGATCGGACCGTTTTCCAATTTAATCGGTGCCGATAAGAGCCTTAAACGGCAGGTTGAACAGGCTAAGGCTGCTATTTTATATCCACCAGATGGATTGCATACACTGATCGTAGGCCAGACAGGTGTTGGAAAGACATTGTTTGCTCACATGATGTTTGAATATGGTAAGATGATGAAACGTTTTTTACCAGAAGCTCCCTTTGTTACTTTTAACTGTGCGGATTATTATAATAATTCACAATTGCTGCTATCACATATTTTCGGACATATCAAAGGTGCTTTTACCGGGGCAGAAACAGCTCGGCCAGGCTTGGTTGAGACAGCGGATAAAGGGGTGCTGTTTTTAGATGAAATTCATCGTTTGCCGCCAGAGGGGCAGGAGATGATTTTCTATTTTATTGATACAGGGACTTATAACCGTTTGGGCGAAACCAAACGAGAACGCCATGCTAAGGTCTTGCTCATTGGGGCGACGACAGAAGATCCAAATTCAGTGTTGACGAAAACATTTATGCGGCGTATTCCAAACATCATTACCATACGGCCGCTGCAAGAACGCTCGTTGGCAGAAAAAATCGATATCATCAGGCTTTTGCTGACTGAAGAGGTGCAGCGCATCAATAAGCCGGTCAAGATTTCCGTTGAGTCCATTAAGGCATTGATTGGCAGTATTGGCAGCGGCAATGTAGGACAGCTCAAATCAAATATTAAGCTGCTTTGTGCCAAAGCTTTTTTAAATGGTATAGATAATCCGGATTATATTGAAATCGATTTTAAGATGCTGCCACCCAAGATTAAAGATGGCCTGCTGACTTTAAGCGCTAACCGCAAAGAACTGGCTGAATTGGCAGATTACATCAATGAACCGTTGCTTTTGAGCCCGCTCGGCGAAAAAAAAGAACGGAATATGGTTGAAACTGAAAAAGAAGCATTTAATTTGTACCGAGTAGTAGAAGATAAGGTTGACTTATTGAAAGGAGAAGGCATTAGCGATGATTTGATCAAACAAATCGTAGCAACCGATGTCAATGTTTATATAAAATCATTTTATAATAAACAAGATATTCATATGTCCACGCGAGAACGCTTGTTGAAAATCGTGGATAAATCTCAAGTAGATTTTTCGGAAGAAATCGGCTTGCTCGTACAAAAACGCATGAAACGAGGTTATGGCGATCGATTTTTATATGCCTTCAGCCTGCATTTAAGCGCTTTTCTCAAACGAATCAAGGCAAAAGAAGAGATTTCCTATACGGAAATCGAAGGCACGATTTCACATAATTCACTGGCATTTCAGGTTGCTTTGGAAATTAAAGAAAAAATAGAAGAACATTATCGTATACAAGTGCCACGTGCGGAAATTGAATATTTTGCCCTTTTATTGGAGTCAGCAGAAGAAGAAGAAAAGGAAGAAAAGGTAATTATCATGGTTGCGACGCATGGCCGCAGCACGGCTTCCTCTATGGTGGAGGTTGCACAGAAGCTGTTTAGTACCAACGATCCGAACTTGATTCCAATTGATATGCCGCTAGAGGTCAAGCCACAGGATACCTTGGAAAAAATGGTGGCAAGGCTTCAAGAAATGAATTACCAAAAAGGTGTTCTTGTGCTCGCTGATATGGGGTCTTTATGCAATCTGGGTGCAATGATCATGGAACGCCTCAAAGTGCAGGTGAGGACCATTGATATGGTTTCTACGCCATTGATTCTCGAAGCGATGCGCAAAGCGGATATTGTCGGGATGGACCTTGACAGCATTTATGAATCTTTGCTTAATTTTAAAGGGTATGAGATTTTAAATGGAGAGAAAAAGGTAGCCGGGGAAGTCATCGTGACGATTTGTACAACAGGGGAAGGCGCGGCATTGAAGCTCAAGAGCTTTGTCGAAGAAATGCTGCCGCATATCGTTGATCGTCCGATTGAAGTCGTTCCTGTTGGCGTCAAGCATATGGATCAAGTGATTGCAGAGCTTTCCGAAAAGAGTAAAATTGTAGCTGCTGTCGGGATGGTCAAACCGACCAGTGACATACCTTTTATTCCGTTAGAAAAGCTTATTGCCGGCGAAGGTGAACATATACTCGCTTGCCTGCTGACGCACAAGGGCGAGCTTAAAACGCTCAATAATAAGAAGAATATCGTTGTTGAACGCCTTTGTGAAGAGAGTCTGCAAAAGTTTTTGACTTATTTGAATCCGACGAAGGTCATGAGTGTATTGATTGATTTTTCTAGTGTATTAGAGAAACGGTTGGGCAAGACATTCAGTAATCCGATAAAAATCCGGCTCATGGTACATTGCGGTTGTGCATTAGAGCGAATGGTGATCCATAGTGGAATGAAATACACAGCGGATACCAGCAAGATTGATACAGTAAAGCTAGCAGCGTTGCAGGAAGGCGCAGAAGTATTCAAAAAAAGCCTAAACATAGAACTCGACGAAAATGAATTGTATTATATGGTCGAATTGATTTAAAAACAGAGCCTATTGCCACAAATAAGAGGTGGCGATGGGCTCTGCTTTTTTATGTGGAGAAAATAGTATCACGCTTTTTGATATAGTGTATTTCTTCTCTCTAAAGAGTATCGAAAATTAAAAAAAGTCATAAGAAGGTAGCGAAAATAAAGGCTTTCGTTTTGATACTCTTAGTTGGCACGGCGATTGCATAGTATATTAATGACAAGCAACAAGGTGTTTATCTCATGTATGACAAAAATACAAAGCAATGCAGGATATTCACAAGAAAACTGTTAAAGGAGGCTGATTTTTATGCTGGCTGTTTTGGTAGGTACGCATGGTTATTTTGCAACAGAACTCATCAAGTCTTGTGAAATGATTTGCGGAGCAACAAAAAATGTGAAAGCAATTACTTTAGTGCCGGGTGAAAGTCCTGATGATGTTGTAAAAAAATATGAAGAGGCCATAGGCGAATTGGATACAGAAGATGGAGTTATTTTCTTGAATGATTTGTTTGGCGGCAGCCCTTATAATGCAGCCTGTCGTTTGGCAATCGGGCATGAGGACTATGGTATCGTAACTGGCGTAAACTTGCCGATGCTCATTGAGATGGTAGGCATGCAGATGTCAGATGATGCGGTGCCGATCAAAGAAGTCATGGAAAAGGCACGTGATGCTGGCAACATGGGAACACAGATGTTTCATACAAGTGACATCAAAGAGGATGAGGAGGACGATTTATAATGAAGATTGTATTGGCAAGAATTGATGATCGATTGATCCATGGACAGGTAGTGACAATCTGGTCGAAGGTGACGGGTTGTGAACGCATCATCGTTTGTGATGATGAGGTGGCAAACGATTCCATTCGTTCGACGCTTTTAAAGCAAGTGGCTCCACCGGGCATCAAGTCAAGTGTAGTTGATATTGAAAAAGCAGTAAGAGTCTATAATAACCCGAAATATGAAGATGCGAAATGCCTATTGCTCTTTACGAATCCGACCAGCGTATTGCGTTTGGTAGAAGCTGGCGTTGACATAAAGTCGGTAAATATCGGCGGCATGAGCTTTAAAGAAGGAAAACATCAGATTAGTAATGCAGTTTCCGTTGATGATAAAGATATAGAATCTTTTAAACAATTGAATAGTAAAGGTATTGAACTTGAAATCAGAAAAGTTGA
>CBDTTM010000053.1:0-13244 GCA_965363355.1 uncultured Selenomonadaceae bacterium
CGCAGAAATAAATAAAATTTTATATATTTATTTAATTTACAATCACATAAAGAAAATTAAACAATATTGAATAATATTAAACAATCTTTTAGGTTGAAAAAATATATTTAAAATAATATTAAATAATAGATTTTAGATAAAAAGTATTAAAATTTTATAAAAATATTGATTTTTTTTTAGATTAAACATATAATTAGATTATTCCGAAGACGAGAAATTCCGTTAAGTGAAAGCAGTGTGCTTTTACTTTTCTATAGGTTATGGGGTTTTGGTCGGTTAGGAATTTATAATTTTATATAAATTTTTATATTTGGAGGGATTGTCAGATGGCAGGAATCAAGTTGGGATTTGCGCCGACTCGACGCAGTATTTTTAGTGCACCAGATGCAATTAAATACCGTGGGTTGACAGCAAAACGTTTAGCAGAGCTTGGTGTGGAATTTGTCGATATTACGGATATCAACGAAGAAGGGTTGCTTTATGATGATGCAGATCGCCTTGAAATAGCTGAAAAATTCAGAAAAGAAAAAATTGATGGATTATTTTTACCGCATTGTAATTTTGGGACAGAATATGAGTGTGCGAGGCTGGCAAAGGATCTAAACGTACCTGTCTTGTTATGGGGACCGCTTGATGAACGTCCGGACGAGAATGGGGTACGGTTGCGAGATAGTCAATGTGGACTATTTGCAACGGGAAAAGTTTTACGGCGTTTTCGGGTACCATTTACGTATCTTACGAACTGTCGCTTGGAAGATCCGGTGTTTGAACGCGGAATCAATGATTTCTTAGCTGTTTGTAATGTAGTGAAAACATTCCGTACGATTCGGATTTTACAAATTTCAACCAGGCCAAACGATTTTTGGTCGACGATGTGCAATGAAGGCGAGCTTTTAGAGCGGTTCAATGTGCAGTTATCGCCGATTCCGATGCCAGAGCTTACCGCGATGGTAAAGGAGGTAAAAAAGAGTGGTGAGACGGCAGATGTCCTTGCTTTTATTCGCGAGCACATGGAAGTTGGGATAAAAGATGAAGAGCTTGAAAACGTAGCAGCCTTAAAGATTGCTATGAACAAGCTTGTGCAGAAATATGGCTGCAATGCAGTGGCAATCCAATGTTGGAATGCGTTGCAAAGCGAGCTTGGAATCATGCCATGTGCGGCGAATTCCTTACTCAATGATGAGGGAATTCCCGTTGCTTGCGAAACGGATATTCATGGTGCAATCACATCTTTATTAGCGGAAGCCGCTGGTATGGGAACCACACGATCTTTTTTTGCGGATTGGACGATTCGCCATCCGGATGTAAAAAATGGAGAACTTCTACAACATTGTGGCCCATGGCCAATATCTTTGGCTAAAGAAAAGCCCCAATTGACGTATCCGTTGGCCTTTGATTATCCGGGAAGCTTGACGGCTGAAATCCGGCCAGGAGAAGTGACTTTGTGCCGTTTTGATGGCGATAACGGAGAGTATTCTTTGCTTTTGGGCACAGCAAAGGGCATTGATGGACCTAAATGCATGGGAACGTATCTTTGGGTTGAGGTGGACAATATCAAACGACTTGAAGAAAAACTAGTTACAGGCCCGTATATCCATCATTGTGTCGGTATCCATAAAAATGTTGTGCCTGTACTCTATGAGGCTTGCAAGTATATTGGAGTCAAGGCAGATTTGTATGATCCAATTGAAGAAGAGGTAAAAGCTTATCTGAGGGGGGAATAAACGTGAATTTGAAACAAAAGGCATGCGATATTCGAAAGAATATCATTACATTGATCCATATGGCTGGAACTGGGCACATCGGTGGAGATTTAAGTGTTACGGACATATTGGTAATGCTCTATTATAAGCAGATGAATATTTCACCGGAGCTATTACGCGATGCGAATCGGGATCGTTTTGTCATGAGTAAGGGTCATTCAGTAGAGGCCTTGTATTGCATTTTGGGCGATCGGGGATTTTTTCCAAAATCGGATTTGGATACGTACTCTGCTTATGGTTCTAAGTATATCGGTCATCCAAATAACAAGGTAAATGGTGTGGAAATGAATACGGGATCGCTGGGACATGGATTATCGGTAGCCGTTGGTATGGCTTTGGCTGGAAAAATGGACCAGCGGCCGTATCGTGTTTATGCGGTTATGGGGGATGGTGAAATGGCAGAAGGTTCTGTTTGGGAAGGCATCATGGCTGGCGGACATTATAAACTAGATAATTTGACTGCTTTTGTCGATCGCAATCGATTACAAATTTCAGGTAAAACGGAAGAGGTTATGTCGCAGGAACGACAAGAGGAGCGATGGGCCGCTTTTGGTTGGAATGTTCTTTCTGTCAATGGAAATGATATGGCTGCATTGGATGAAGCTGTCGAGAAAGCGAAGGCAGTAAAGGGGAAGCCAACAGTAATCATTGCCAATACGACAAAGGGCTGCGGGGTTTCGTTCATGGAAAATCAGGTGGGGTGGCACCATAGGGTTCCAACCGATGAAGAATATCAAACGGCCATTGAGGAACTGGACCTAAGGAGGGCGCAATATGAGTAAGATTGCCAATAAACAGGAAATATGCAATGTGCTTTTGGAACAAGCAGCAAAAGATAAAGATATTGTAGTGCTTTGCAGTGATTCAAGAGGTTCAGCATCTATGGCACCTTTTGCTAAGGAGCGGCCGGATCAGTTCGTTGAAATTGGGATTGCTGAACAAAATCTGGTTTCGATCAGTGCCGGTTTAGCCAGTTGCGGGAAAAAAGCATTTGCTGTATCGCCGGCTTGTTTTTTGAGTACCCGCAGCATGGAGCAGGCTAAGGTGGATGTGGCCTATTCGCGAACGAATGTGACGTTGGTTGGTATCAGTGGTGGCGTAAGTTATGGGGCCCTTGGGATGACGCATCATTCGGCCAATGATATTGCAACGATGGCTTCAATTCCGAATATGCGCGTTTATATACCAAGCGATCATTTCCAGACACGTAAGCTTATCGAAGCATTGCTCAAAGACGCGGAACCATCTTATGTCCGAGTGGGAAGAAACGCTGTTGCGGATGTTTATGAAGAGGGTGATGTTCCTTTTGTCATGAATCAGGCAACCTTGGTAGCGCCGGGGAATGATGTCACATTGATTGCCTGCGGCGAAATGGTAAAACCTGCCAAAGATGCAGCGATGCAATTAAAAGGAAAAGGAATTTCAGCTAGGGTTCTTGATATGTATTGTGTAAAGCCTATCGATGTAGATGCTGTTTTCAAAGCAGCTACAGAAACAAAAGTGATTGTGACGGTGGAAGAACACACGAAATATGGTGGACTGGGATCGATGGTCAGTCAGATTGCTGGTGAACATGGTTCTTGCAGGGTAGTTAACTTATCCTTGCCGGATGAGCCGGTGATTACGGGAAAATCGCAGGAAGTGTTTGATCATTATGGTTTGAATGCCGATGGAATTGTAAAAAGGGTAATGGAGCTGATCTAAATGCCGGAAAAATATATCTTGGGAATCGATCAGAGTACGCAGGGAACCAAGGCGCTGTTATTTGATTCGGCAGGCAAGTTAGTTGGACGCTGTGATCGATCGCATCGGCAGATCATAAATGACAAAGGGTGGGTAGAGCATGATCCTTTGGAAATTTATCAAAATGTATTGCTTGTCAGCCAGGATGTTGTAAGAAAAACGGGGATAGATAAATCGTCTATCGTCGCCCTTGGCATCAGCAATCAGCGAGAGACTGCCTTGGCCTGGGACAAAATAACCGGGCTGCCTGTGTACAATGCGATTGTCTGGCAATGTGCAAGAGGCGAGGAGATTTGCCGGAAAATTGCCAATGAGGGCGTGGCAGATACAATCAAAAAAATAACCGGATTACCACTGTCGCCGTATTTTTCCGCAGCTAAGCTTGCGTGGATACTAGAAAATATAGAAGGTGCTCGCAGTGCAATGAAAAAAGGTCGACTGGGACTCGGAACAATGGACAGTTGGCTTGTTTATAAGCTATCAGGGGGAACGGCTTATAAAACGGATTATTCCAATGCTTCGCGAACACAGCTTTTCAACATAACAGATTTATCCTGGGACAAAATAGTTTGTGGTTACTTTGGCATTGATGAGAAGAGCCTGCCTGAAGTATCAGGCTCAAATGCACTGTATGGAATAACCGATTTTAATGGTTGGCTAGATACGGCTATTCCTATACAGGCGGTAATGGGAGATTCTCATGGGGCTCTTTTTGGCCAGGGCTGTCATAGTCCGGGCATGATAAAATCGACCTATGGTACGGGGTCATCGGTTATGATGAATGTTGGTGATAAACCGATTTTCAGCCAAAGCGGTTTGGCGACTTCTTTGGCGTGGAGCTTGGATGGAAAAATCCAGTATGTTTTAGAGGGAAATATCAACTATACGGGGGCGGTAATCACTTGGCTGAAAGAGCAGCTTCAACTCATCATCAGCGCAGAGGAAACTACTGAATTGGCTGAAAATTCAAATCCGACTGACAAATGTTATTTTGTTCCTGCTTTCAGCGGCCTAGGGGCACCTTACTGGGATAGCGAAGCGACGGCGATGTTTACTGGGATTACACGGATTACTGGGAAAAATGAATTTGTTCGTGCGGCACTTGATTGTATTGCCTATCAGATCAGCGATATTGTAAAGCTGATGCAGCAAGAAGCCTCGGTTGCAATCAAAGAATTGCGCGTTGATGGCGGACCGACCCGAAATCGATATTTGATGCAGTTTCAGGCAGATATCGCAGAAAATTTAGTGAACGTAGCCGATGTAGAGGAGTTATCGGGTATGGGAACAGCATATGCTGCGGGGCTGGCAATTGGTTTATATGAGAAAACAAAAGTATTTCAAAATATACAGTATAAAACATATCAGCCCCAAATGATAAAGGCTGAAAGAACACGGCGCTATCAAGGCTGGCAGAAAGCCATAAAGCAGACGCTGCAGCAAGTTTAAACGGGGTTTAACAGGAGTGTTCCTGATGAATCATAGTATTTTCTAAATAAAATTTTAGGGGGAACGTGACTCATGAAAAGATTCAAAAAAATGGTAGCTTTAGTTTTATCCGTATGTATGGCAGGTATTATTTTTGCTGGTTGTGGAGCTGATAGCAAAACGCCTGATAAGGCATCTTCTTCAGCACCGGCCAAGGAAGCGAAAGCATTGACTGGCGGCGGTTCCAAAATTATCTATATCATTACACCATCGCATTCTAATCCGTTTTTTAAGACCGAAGCAGATGCAGCGGCAGCTAAAGCCAAAGCTCTTGGGTATGAGGTAAAGACTGTGTCCCATGATGATGATGCGACGAAACAGGCAGAGTTGTTTGAAAATGCAATTTCAGACAAAGCAGCAGCGATCATCTGTGATAATGCCGGTGCAGACGCTACGGTAGCAGCTGTGCAAAAAGCGCGCGATGCAAATATCCCAACCTTCTTAATTGATCGTGAAATCAATGGCAGCGGCATCGCTATTTCGCAAATTGTGGCGAACAATTACCAAGGCGCCAAGGCAATCGCGGAAGTCTTTGTGGAAAAAATGGGCGAAAAAGGGAAATATGCAGAACTCATGGGCAAAGAATCTGATACAAATGCTGGCGTTCGTTCCAGTGCATTCCATGAAGTCATCGATCAGTATTCGGATATGAAAATGGTCGCACAACAGACAGCAAACTGGGAACAGACAGAAGCTTATCAAAAAGTGGAAACTATTTTGCAATCCAATCCAGACATAAAGGGGATTGTTTGCGGCAATGATACGATGGCTGTGGGCGCTGTAGCCGCTATTAAAAATGCTGGTCTTAAAGGAATTGCAGTAATCGGCGTAGATGGTTCGGATGAAGCAGCTGCTGCAATCAAAGATGGCAATATGACAGGAACGGCTTTGCAACAGGCAGCCTTGATTGCTGAAATGGCAGTACAACAGGCAGATAAATACTTAAAAGAAGGCAAGACAGGTTTGGAAGAAAAACAATTGGTCGATTGCATTGCAATTACAGCTAAAAATGTAGATAAACTCAAAGCATTCGTGTATAAAGAATAGGCTTGGAACTGTACAAGGTTTATCAGAGCGGGTGAGCCCGCTCTGATAAATTAAAAATATTTGCTTGGTAAGAGGGATGGGAGTGTAGGCTGGATATGAAAAAACGTGCATGTATTGTAATGTCAGCGTGTCTTATCATGATGTTTTGTTTAACGGGCTGTGTGAAAGTTGTCCAAACCGGGCATGAAGGAGAACTTACAGGAAAAGTCGCATTTAACGCTGCGGATAATGTAGCTGGTATTTGGGAATCACAAGCTATTCCACAGCTGGAGAAAAAAGCCGTGGATTTGCCGCAGTTTTTGACGGAATCAAACGGAGACTTGAAAGCACTAGCTGGTAAGTATGGCAAGTATTCTATGGGGACCAAAGGCGAGCTGAGTTATGTTGTCAAAGGCCAGGGCAAGGTCACGGAAGTAAATCAGGATAAAAAAGCCGGCGTCATGAAAATTCAGCTCGAGGGTTATCAAGGCCCGATGTTGATTTCATTACAAATCGGCAGTGTTTATAAAGGTTCAGCAGTAAGAGACAGCTTGGATTTCATAAAATATGAAGATTATAAAAATCAGGTAGACTGGGCAAAAGTATCACAAAGTATACACGATGTAGTGAATAAAGATGTCATTGGCAAAGTTGACCTAAAAGCTATTCAAGGAAAGACCGTGAAGTTTGTTGGTTGTTTTAGCGTCGACAAAGCAGATGAGCTTTTGATTACACCAGTAGAACTCACGGTGCAATAAGGAGGGATAAAGGATGGCAGATCGATTTGAAATGCCGGCAGATGTCTGTCTGCATGCCGAAAAAGTATCGAAGATTTATCCGGGAACAAAGGCGCTCGATGAAGTTTCTTTTGATGTATATAAAGGAAAAGTCAATGTCTTGATTGGCGAAAATGGCGCAGGTAAGTCGACGCTGATGAAAATCATTGCCGGAATTGAGCAGGAATCAGCGGGAACTCTCTATATGGGCGGAGAAAAGGTTAGCTTCAAGAATGTCACCGAAGCGAGAGTCCACGGAATCGGAATCATTCATCAAGAACTGAGCCTTTTTCCCAATCTAAATGTATATCAAAATATTTTCATGTCACGCGAGCAAACTAGATATAGATTTGGCCTTGATAATAAGAAACATATTGAATTGACGAAAAAAATCATGGATAAGCTGGAGCATCCGATAAGTCCACAGATGATTGTCGGTGATTTGCGGGTAGGTCAGCAGCAAATGATTGAAATTGCTCGTAATCTGGTACAAGATGATTTGAAGATCTTGATCATGGACGAACCGACGTCTTCGCTTAGTGCACAGGAAGTACAGGTCTTGTTCAAGATTATGAGAGAACTTACGGCTGAAGGAATCTCTATTGTATATATATCGCATCGTTTAGAGGAAATCATGCAGATCGGCGATTATGTGACAATACTGCGCGATGGAAAATTTGTTGCAGCTTCTGCGGTCAAGGAAATTGATATTTCCTGGATCGTAAAGCAAATGGTCGGAAAAGGGAAAGTATATCCGCAAAGACAAGAACGTGTCGATTGGGAAAAGAGAGAAAAAGTTCTTGAAGTAGAGGCGCTGACTTTACCGAAAAAGGGCGGGGGATATCTCTTGAATAGCCTCGGTTTTAACTTGAGAAAAGGAGAAATCCTAGGCATCTATGGACTTATGGGGGCAGGACGTACGGAGATATTCGAGTGTATCATGGGCCTTAGGCCAGAGCATACCGGTAAAATAAAATTGCATCGGAAGGAAATAAAGATAAAGAATGTATCCGATCAAATTCTTCAAGGTTTTGCACTTGTCCCTGAGGATCGACAGCGTGACGGCTTGGTACAAACGATGAATATCGCAAAAAATATTTCGTTATCGAGTTTGAAAAATTATGCGAAATCCATTTTTCTCAATGACAAAAAAGAAGCAGAAAATGTAGAAAAAGAAATCAAAGACATCCATATCAAAGTTGCTGATAAAACATTGCCTATCTTATCGCTTTCTGGCGGAAATCAACAAAAAGTTGTCATTGGCAAAGGGCTTCTGACAAATCCGCAGATACTTCTGCTCGATGAACCGAGTCGAGGCATTGATATCGGGGCAAAGACTGAGGTATTTGAAATCATTCAGCGTTATGCTGAGCAAGGTTTGTCTATTATTGTAATTTCTTCGGAATTGCAGGAAATCATGGCGATTGCCGATCGAATCCTCGTGATATCCAATGGAATAAAGACGAGCGAGATGAAAAAAGAAGAAATCACGGAAGACAAGCTGGTATTGGCTTCTTACAAAGGACATACGGTGGGGAGGCAAGTCTCTTAAGCCATAAGAAAGGGTGTATCTTATCGTGAAAATAAAGGACGGGATTTCCATGGACATAAATATGAATAAAAAACAAGGAAATAATTCTTTGATCATGATGCTGTTGAAGGGGCGGACATTGATTGTCTTAGCGCTGCTTTTAGTATTTTTTAGTTTTGCGACGCCGAATTTCTTGTCGGCCAATACGTTCTTATTATTAGCAAAACATGTTGCCTTATATGGAATATTAGCAATCGGCATGACCTATGTCATCATCACCGGCGGCATCGATCTTTCCGTGGGGGCTGTCGTCGGGTTAGCCGGAATGATAGCAGGCGGTATGATACAAAAGGGCATTACGCTTCAAATGTTTGATGTCACCTTGTATTTTAGCGTGCCTCTTGTCATTTTCTTTACGATTCTCATGGGGGCATTTGTTGGCTGGATCAATGGCATGACGATTACTAAGTTCGGTGTTGCTCCTTTTATTGCTACGCTGGGCACGATGTATATAGCCAGGGGTTTTGCAATGCTGCATTCTAATGGTGCGACCTATTCGAATATCATTGGCAATGATGCTTTAGGCAATGTTGGATTTACTTTTTTTGGCAGCCGAGTCTTTGGTTTGCCCGTGGGTGCTATTGTTTTGGTCATCATCGCATTGATTGCGGGTATCTTACTGAAAAAGACGACCTTTGGCTGGCATATTTTTTCTATTGGCGGCAATGAGCGAGCAGCAAAGCTTTCGGGCGTCAAAGTGGATAAAGTTAAAATCTTGGTTTATATTTTTTCGGGTGTTTGCGCTGCTATTGTTGGTATCATTACCGCATCGCAGCTGGAAGCTGCGCATCCAGCTTCTGGTGAAACCTGGGAAATGAATGCGATTGCGGCAGCTGTCTTGGGCGGAACTTCTATGATGGGCGGCATTGGGACGATTGGCGGGACGATCATCGGCGCATTTGTCATTGGGGTCATTTCTGATGGCATGGTCATGTGCGGTGTATCTGAATTTTGGCAGATGATCATCAAAGGACTTGTCATCATCTTAGCGGTCATCGTCGATCAATTCCAACGTAATATGGAAGCGAAAATGGCTTTACAGGCAAGAAACGAATCAAAAAGCGAAGCTTAATAAAAAATTTGATTATGCTTTGGTTTGTTTGTACTAAAGGCAAAATGAATAAAAGGAGAGCATATAGATATGAAGAAAAAAGGGATTTTACAGGCACAGCTTGCTGGTTTGATCGCAGCGCTTGGACATAAGGATCTGTTTATGATTGGTGATGCGGGAATGCCGATTCCAAAAGGCATAACAATCGTCGATCTAGCACTTTGTGGTGGAGTGCCGAGCTTTCGCCAAGTCATGGATGCAGTATTAGAGGAGACTGAGGTAGAATTTTATTCGTTGGCAGAAGATATCAAAGCTAAAAATCCGGAACTTTTGCATTATATTGAAGAAAAATTACCAGCTACAGAACATGAATTCATTAAACATCTGGATTTGAAAGAAAAATCCAAAGAGGTTCGATTCGCTATTCGAACCGGTGAGTTCACACCATATCCCAATATAATTTTGCGTGCCGGTGTAGCTTTTCCGGCATAGGCAATGGTATAGTATAGATAACGGACCGCTAGATTGCAGCGTTTGCGGTTTTATGACCTGTGGTTTAAAATGGAGTCCAGAAGGAGAATGCAGGGTGAAGATAAATTTAAAAAAAATAAGTGAATTGACCGGCTTTTCTCTGGCCACTGTTTCAAATGCACTGAACAATAAAAAAGGTGTAAATCGTGAAACTGCTGAACAAATTCTAAAAGTAGCGCAAGAATATGGCTATGCTATGGAAAATAAGATCAGACGAATCAAAGTCGTGACGTATCGTGACAGCGGTGTCGTATTTTCAGATTCTCCATTTTTTTCTGTACTTCTTGAAAGTGTGGAAAATGAAAGCCGTAAATCTGGATACGAAACAACGATTTTCAATTTATATCGTCGTCGGGCGGATTATGAAGAACGGGTCCAGGAACTTTTGAATGATACGACGGCGGCTATTTTATTGGTTGGCACTGAATTGAATGAAGAGGATGCAAAAGTTTTTCAACAAATGCCAGTACCTGTTGTCTTGCTTGATTGTTGGTTTGAAAACTTGTCGTTCAATGCGGTGCTGATGAATAATCAAGACTCGGTGTCTCAGGCGGTTAATTATCTGGTTGGGCTTGGACATAAAAATATTGGGTATTTAAAGGGCAGTATACGCATCAAAAACTTCGAGTATCGTGAGCAAGGTTATCAAAAAGCTTTGCAAAATAATGGCATTCCTTTGCGGGAGGACTACGTTGTCGAGGTGCCGCCGACCATTGATGCAGCTTTTGAAGAGCTTGATCGAATCTTACAAGGTGGTCATGCGATGCCAACCGCTTTTTTTGCTGATAATGATATGATTGCACTCGGTGCGATGAAGGCTTTGCAAAAAAGAGGTTATAAAATACCAGAAGATATATCGATTATCGGTTTTGATGATATAAGTTTTTGTAGTGTTTTTACCCCGACGTTGACAACCGTCCGCGTTTATAAGAAAGAACTTGGGCAGCTTGCAGTGCGCCGATTGATTCGATTGATCCGAACGGGTAGTAAGATTTGTACAAAAACAGAAATATGCAATGATTTAGTTGAAAGAGACAGTACGGCAGCAGTTAAAGCGGAGGGATGACAAATGAAGATAGCGGTAATTGGTTCAGTTATGGTGGATCTTATGTCATATGCAGATCAAATGCCAGAAGCAGGGGAAACGAGGGAAGCACAGGATTTTTCAATTGGCTGTGGCGGAAAAGGCGCTAATCAAGCTGTAGCAGCGGCAAATCTTGGTGCAGATGTCATGATGCTGGCTAGAGTAGGCGATGATATTTTTGGTAAAACAGCACGGCAAAACTTTTTGGACCATGGTGTCGATACAAAATATGTATTACCAGTCAAGGGTGTTTCTAATGGCATGGCGACCGTTTTTGTCGATTCATCATCACAAAATCGCATTTTGATCTATAAGGGTGCGAATTTACATCTGACGCCAGAGGACATCCTGCTGGCTGCGGATGATTTGAAGCAATGTGAGCTGATCGTTTTGCAGCTTGAAATTGCAGCACCAACGGTTTATGCGGCAATCGAGTTTGGCAAAGCGCATAATATTCCAATCCTGTTGAATCCAGCGCCGGCAATGAAGGATTTGTCCTTGGAAATGGCTTGTAAATGTGAGTTTTTTGTTCCAAACGAAACAGAGTTATCAATTTTAACTAGTATGCCGGTCGAAACGCTGGAACAAATCGAAAAAGCAGCGCAAAGCTTGGTGGACCGCGGCCTTAAAAACGTCATTGTGACGATGGGGGAGAAAGGTTCGCTCTTACTTACGAAAGATGGCTGTACCAAAGTTCCGGCCTGCAAAGTCAAAGCAGTTGATACGACAGGGGCGGGCGATGCCTTTATCGGTTGTTTCATTGCAGACTACGTTAAGAAGCACGATGCTATTTCTGCCATGCAGCGCGCAGCAGCATATGCTGCCTTGAGTGTTACAAAACGAGGAACCCAGACGTCTTATCCAACCCAGACGGAGTTTGATGCGTTTATCCGTGAACAAAATGATTGTGGTTTGTAAAATAATTTTAAGGCGCTGATATAAATTTTGTTGATTTTGTGGTAGAATGGGTAGCGTAGGATATATTCATCAATGAGTAGCCTATAACTGGAAACGAGTTATAGGCTTTTTTGTTTTTATATGCTGCAACAATCATTAGGGAAAGTATTAGGAGGAAACAAAGTGAATATAGGAGAATGGTTTAAGTTTTCGGAGAGGAAGACAAACTTTTCTACAGAAACATTGGCTGGGATAACAACTTTTGTTACCATGGCGTACATCATAATCGTGAATCCGGCCATCCTCAGTAAAACAGGTATGGACTTCAACGGTGTATTCATTGCTACGATCTTGGCTAGTATGCTAGGAACGTTGATTATGGGGATTTTTGCGAATTACCCAATAGCGATTGCTCCGGGAATGGGCATGAATGCTTACTTCGCTTTTGCCGTTGTCATCGGTATGGGGATTGCATGGCAGCAGGCGTTAGGAACGGTCTTCGTAGCGTCGGTCATATTTTTATTGTTATCATTTACTAAATTCCGTCAGGCGCTGATCAATTCGATTCCAATTAGCTTGAAGCAGGGCATCTCTGCTGGTATCGGTTTGTTTGTGACTTTTATCGGATTGCAGAGCTCTAAAATTGTCATCAGTTCCCCGGCAACCTTGGTTACTTTGGGTAACTTAGGGGATCCGACGACATTTTTAACAATATTAGGGTTGATCATTACCTTGGTTTTGATGGTCAACGAGGTTAAAGGGGCTATTTTCATCGGTATGATCGTAACAGCTATACTGGCTTATGCACAGGGGCTGCTCGTGATGCCGCCAAGCTTTTTCAGCTTGCCTACAGGTCTGGAACATACTTTTATGCAGATGGATATTGCTGGGGCACTCAATGGCGGATTATATGCGATCGTGTTTACCTTTTTGATTGTCACATTGTTTGATACGACTGGAACTATGCTGGGCGTTGGTGCCCAAGCTGGTCTGCTTAAAAATGGCGAATTTCCAAACGTACGCTCAGCACTCTTAGCCGATGCTTGTGCAAGTACACTCGGTGCAGTTTGTGGTACCAGTCCGACATCTTCGTATGTAGAATCGGGAGCTGGCGTTGCTGCAGGTGGACGTACGGGATTTTCCTCGGTTATTGTGGCAGCCTTGTTTGCTTTGATGCTTTTTTGCGCACCGATTGCCCAAATGCTCGCATCGATTCCGGCAGTTACTTCACCGGCACTCATTATTGTCGGTTTTTTGATGATGAATGGTTTGCGTGCGATTGACTGGAGCGATA
>CBDTTM010000054.1:0-13226 GCA_965363355.1 uncultured Selenomonadaceae bacterium
TAAAAATCGGCGATATTTGAATGAACTGCAGGCGCAGGCTTGTACGATTCCTTCATATCTTAGCAATTGGCTTCCACAAGAGGCAGAGTAAAAAGCCCCAATAGAGTAAGCTGCCACGCTGCTCTATTGGGGCTTTTTAGTAAATTGCGGTATTGGATGAGGGCATCATAGTGAAAAATATTCAATGAACTTTTCCGCAAGGGAAGATAAATAACGGTCTTTCATCCAGATTGCCGTGATTTTTGTTCGAAGTTTTTGTTCGTTGATGTTTTTTATTTTTAGGTTTTGATGCGTAGCCAGGTCAAAAGCTGAGGCTGGTACGATTGCAATGCCAAAACCGGCATTTGCCCAAAGCAAAGTGGTACGGGCATCGTCGTTTTTGCAAAAAATATCTGGAACAAATCCATAATCCGTGCAGGTTTCAAGGAGCAGTTGTTCAAATCGTCGGTACATGATGATCGGTCTGCCTTTTAGCTCGTCGAGGCTGATTTCATTGCTGTTTGGATTCCAGTCATGGGCATCGTCCATCGCAGCAATCATAGGTTCTTCTTGCAAATATTTGCAATGGAAAAGAGCATTGCGAAAAGGGGTGCGAACGATGCCGATCTCGATGATCCCTTTTGTTAGCAGGTCGATGAGTGTGAAGGTGTTTCCCTCGTGAATTTCAAATTTTGCGCCGCTGTATTCCGTATGGAATTTCATCATGCCTTTTGAGAGAAGAATGTTGCCGGAAGAAGATACGGTGCCAATGGTCAGTGTGCCTTTGACGCCGCGTTTACAGTCATCGATTTCACGGACGGTCGAGTCAGATAGTTCAAGAATCTGCCGCGCTCTTTTTACGAGGATGTTTCCGGCGTCCGTTAGCTGTATTTGCCTGGGACCACGTTTGAATAAGACGATGCCGAGTTCCTCTTCTAATAGTTTCATTTGCTGGCTCAGCGGTGGTTGGGCGATGCGCAAGCGTTTGGATGCCGCGGTAATTTGTTCTTCCTCGGCAATAGCGAGGAAATATTTGAGCTGCCTTATATCGATAAGAATCCCTCCTATACGAATTTAATATGCGATATAGATGAATAAGATATTTTTCATATGAATTATGTCGTGCTATAATCATATCCGGATAGCAAAGAAATAACAAGCGAAAAAATGGAAAAGGATGATGGTCTTGCTAAAATTGGCGATTTTCTTAAAAGCTTATAAAAAAGAATGTTTACTTGGACCGATTTTTAAATTATTTGAAGCCATATTGGAATTATTATTGCCGACCATGATGGTTTTTGTCATCAATAAAGGTGTTGCAAAAGGAGATTTGCATTACGTCTTGCAGATGGGCGGATGGATGCTTGGGATGTCGCTATTGGGCTTTGCCTGTTCGATGGTTTGCCAATATTTTGCGGCAAGAGCATCGCAAGGATTTGGTACGACGCTGCGAAATGTTGTTTTTGAGCATATCCAATCCTTGTCAAATAGTGAAATCGATGCAGTGGGAACAGCTTCATTGGTTAATCGGATAACAAATGATATCAATCAGCTTCAATTGGCGGTTGCGATGTTGATTCGACTGGTGGTTAGGACTCCGTTCATTTGCCTAGGTGCGATTGCCATGGCGATGATGCTCGATTTAAAGCTTTCGATATTGCTTTGGGGTGCGGTTCCGATATTTGCTTTGATTCTGTATTTTATCGTGAAACGCTCCTCTGTATTATATCGTTTCTATCAAAAAAGACTCGATGGCATTGCTTCGGTTTTGCGGGAGAATTTGTCCGGGGTAAGGGTCATTCGAGCGTTTTCAAAAGTAAAAAAAGAAAAGTCACGTTTTTACCGAGCTAACGATGCACTTACGGACAATGCGGTTGAAATCGGCAATGTTTCGGCCATGCTCAATCCATTGACGACAATGGTAATGAATGCAGTAATTATCTTGATTTTATGGCAGGGCAGTGCACATATTGATGCAGGACGATTAGCCAAGGGCGAAATCATCGCTTTTGTAAATTATATTACGCAGATTTTGCTGGCACTTATCGTTATATCTAATCTTGTCGTCATTTTTACTAAGGCATTTGCTTCGGCTGAACGAGTGAATCAAGTCTTGGCGTTGCAGTCCTCGCTGCCTGTAGAGAAATTGGCAGAAAATGCGAGTATAGAAGAATCAAAAGTACAGATTGCTCTAGAAAATGTTTCGTTTAAGTACAGCGAAACGGGGGATATGGCCCTTTCTCATGTGTCGCTTGCTATTCATCGGGGCGAAACCGTTGGAATCATTGGTAGTACTGGTGCGGGCAAGTCTACGTTCATCAATCTTTTGCCACGGTTTTATGATGTTTCAGAAGGCCAGATCCTTATTGATGGAATCGATGTTACCAAATGGGAAATGTCGAAGTTACGACAAAAATTCGGCATAGTACCACAAAAGGCGCTGCTATTTACGGGGACTATTGAAGATAATCTTCGTTGGGGTGATGCGGCGGCAATGCTGCATGATTTGGATCAAGCCGCAGATATTGCTCAGGCCGCAGAATTCATAAAAGATTTGCCGATGGGATATAAAACCAAAGTCGAACGAGGCGGAATGAATTTTTCGGGCGGTCAAAAGCAGCGCTTGACTATCGCACGGGCGTTGGTCAAAAAACCAGAAATATTGATACTGGATGATTCCTCAAGTGCCCTTGATTTTGCAACAGATGCTGCCTTGAGACGCGCTTTGGCGAAAAATTGCCAGGATACTACCGTATTGATGGTTTCGCAAAGGGCAAGTTCGATCAAGCATGCAGATAAGATCCTTGTATTTGATGACGGTGTTTTAGTTGGTTGCGGCAAGCATCAAGAGCTTATTGAAACCTGCGAAACATATCGTGAAATTTGTTTGTCCCAGTTGTCGAAAGAGGAGGCATACGCATGAAGAACAATACTACATGGAAACGCTGTGCAAGCTATATAGGTTGTTACCGATTCTATTTTATGATCGCATTGTTTTCAGCAGTCATCACGGTTATTGCAAGTTTATTTGGCCCTATGTATATCGGTAAGGTTGTAGATAAAATGGTGGGCCCTTCAAGGGTTGATTTTGCTGGTGTTGGACAAATTTTGGAAATCTTGATTGGTATTTATGTGCTGCAAAGCTTTTTTAGCTGGACGCTGACCTACTTCACCAATAAAATTTCTTATCGGACAGCCAATCGTTTGCGTCACCAGCTTTTTTCCAAAATAAATAAATTGCCGTTAAAGTTTTTTGATGGCAGCTCCCATGGCGATATCGTCAGTCGGTTCGTCAATGATATTGATGCGATTTCTGATGGCATGGTGCAGGGGATTGCCAATCTTTTAAGCGGTATCATTACGATTTTTGGCGCGCTGGCCTTTATGTTCTTGATCAGCAGCAAAATGACTGCTGTTGTCATTGTTTCAGCAATTGGAACGTATTTCATGGCAAGATTCATCACGAAAAAGACACAGAGTCTATTCAAAGAACAGGCCAAAAGTTTAGGCCTTCTCAATGGTTATGCCGAAGAAGCGATTGCCGGACAAAATGTCATCAAAGCTTTTTCGTATGAAGGAAAATCTTTTGCTGATTTTTTTGCGCTTAATCAGCATCTATATGAAAAAGGCGTAAGGGCACAATTCTTTGGCTCTTTGACCAATCCGACAACACGTCTTGTCAATAACATCACCTATGGGATTATTGGGGTAATCGGCAGCGTGTTGACAATTCTTGGACAAATCACAGTCGGTGATATAGCTAGTTTTTTGATTTATTCGGTTCTTTTTGGCAAGCCGTTCAATGATATTACCGCAGTGTTTACCCAGTTGCAAAGTGCCGCTGCATCAGCCCAGCGTGTTTTTCGCATTTTAGATATGGCAGAAGAGGCTGATATCAAATCGGACAAAAAAGCAAAGCGCAGCAAGGGTACGGTCTTGTTTGACCATGTTTCTTTTGCCTATGACCCGAAAAGACCACTTATACAAGATTTTAATCTGGAGGTCGCCGCCGGGAAAAAGATAGCAATTGTAGGCCATACGGGCGCAGGCAAGACCACCTTAGTCAATTTGCTCATGCGTTTTTACGAGCTTGATAAAGGTAGGATTTTAATCGATGGTACGGATATTTTGGATCTGACGCGAGATGAACTGCGGCAAAACTTTGGCATGGTCTTGCAGGATACTTGGCTTTTTGCCGGTACGATCCGTGAAAATATAGCTTACGGGATGGAAGATGCATCACAAGAACAGATCGTTGCAGCAGCAAAGGCTTCTGATGCCCATAGCTTCATTCGTCGTTTGCCGCAAGGATATGACACGTTGATCGCCGATTCGGGCGGCAATTTGTCACAAGGGCAAAAACAGCTTTTGACCATCGCTCGTGTCATGCTTGTCGATCCACCTATGCTTATTTTGGATGAGGCGACAAGCAGCATCGATACACGGTCAGAAATTCGTATCCAATCCGCTTTTTTGAAAATGATGGAAGGTCGAACGAGTTTTGTCATTGCGCATCGATTATCGACAATCAAAGAAGCCGACCAGATTATAGTCATGGATCAAGGCTCGGTTGTCGAGTGTGGCAGCCATGAAGAGTTACTGCAGAAAAATGGACATTACGCTAAGCTCTATGCCAGCCAGTTCGCTATTGAAGAAAGTGCTTTAGCATAAAATGACAATCAAAAAACAAGGAACGCTAGGCATGAATGCAGATGCTTAGCGTTCCTTGTTTTGGTTTATTTAAAAATCAGATCGTTATTTTGGCACTGCGGTCAGCCAGGGCTGGATTTGCTGATTTTTTGGCAGCATATGAGAATCAAACCACATATAGTAGAATTTTTCAGCAGGAACGATAACGTAGCCATCTTGCTGGTGGTCAGCGGTATCATATGAATCTGCAAGAATCAAGACATCATCAGCCATAGTGTCTGTTCCCATCGTGTCGTAGCCGATGATTACCCGCCAGTGACCGCCCCAGTCGATGTTTTCGATCATGATGGGTGTATTGTCTTTTAGGTTTTTCAAAACAAAGTTTTTGAAGTCGGTTTCTGTGGCAAAACTCTGGGGATTTTTTGTGGGATTGTCTAAGCTAGAGTTAGTTTTCCAGCCAATTTTTTTGAAGAATTTTACCATTCCGGCGACATCGGTTCCGATAGATGGCTTTGTGCCCATGATAGCGGCGATTTCTTTTTCCTGCCAATTGGTGTTGCCCAAATAATTGAGTACGGTGAGGGCGGCGGCAGGACCACAGGTGATTTCAGTCGTTTGTTGATAGGTTTGATAATGCGGTAGGATAATCAGTGTAGTTGTTGGTTTCATTTGATAAAAATCAATAGCAGGATAATAGGGGGAAGCTTGGACGTTGCCAATTCCTTGATAAGATGAGGCGCCTTCCTTTGTTGTATCATAACTGGCTGGATAGGCAATCACAGGTGGCAAGGAGGCATCGTTTGCTGCCTGCGTGACCGAGCTATTGAAAAGCAAGGCAAAACATAAGGTTGATGCGATGAAAAAATGTTTCATAAAGAACCTCTTTTCTGTATTGAAATCAGTGGGAAAGTAAAAGTCATTTGTTTTAAGCGTTGAATCATTTATGTCTCAATTATATATTCAAAATAAAAAGAAGAAATCCTGCGCACGGTTTGACTTTGTCAGATGGAGAAAATGTCTTTGGGTGAGAACAGAGGTTGACAATTTAAATCGCACATGGTAACATTCTAAACATATAAGACATAAATGTATTTGATTGGGGCGTTGGCAATGAAAAAATTGTGGAAAAAAGGTAGTATTTTTGTGGCATTGATTTTAAGTGTAGTTTCTTTGGCAGGCTGCGGTGCAGGCGCAGGTTCAGGTTCAGGGGATAAGACTGAACAGACGGCAATTTCTGTAGGCGTTACAGCAGGGCCGCATGCGGAAATCATGGAAGTCGTGAAAAAGGTCGCTCAAAAAGATGGCCTTGATATTAAAATTGTTGAATTCAGCGATTATATTCAGCCTAATGTAGCTTTGAGCAATGGCGAAATCGATGCGAATGTATATCAGCATAAACCGTTTTTGGATGCTCAAATTGCCGATCGCGGCTATAAATTCGATGTCATCGGCAAATCTGTTATTTTCCCTATGGGCCTTTATTCGCAAAAGGTCAAAAGCCTTAGTGACATCAAAGAAAATGCTATTGTCGGGATTCCAAACGATCCGACCAATGGTGGTAGAGCTTTGGTTTTATTGCAGAGTGCAGGTCTGTTGAAACTCAAGGATAATATAGCAGCCGAAAGAGCGACTGTTGCTGATATTGTAGAAAATCCGAAGAATCTGCAGATCAAGGAACTTGAAGCAGCGCAGCTGCCAAGAGCTTTGGCTGATATGGACTTTGCCGCTATCAATACGAATTATGCAATTCCAGCCGGGCTTTCACCAACCGAGAATGCATTGTTCTTGGAGAGCGGTGAATCGCCATATGCAAATGTGATCGTTGCTCGCAGTGAAGATAAAGATAAGGCAGCATTGCAAAAGTTGGTTAAAGCATATAATTCTGATGAAGTAAAACAGTTCGTGCAAGAACACTTCAAAGGTTCGGCGACACCGGCCTGGTAAAAAAACGAGTATAGAGATGAACTGCCCCCAAGAGTTAGCTTTGATAATTCTAACTTTTGAGGGCAGTTTTTTTATGTAAAGCTTTTTAACATAAGGGAAAGCTCATATAAGGATTTCTCAATTTCGTCTGGCGAAGCAAAGGCGTAAGATAGGCGTAAATTCGTATTGGAGAGATTATCGTAGATTGAGCCGGGGTTCAATAAGATTTTTTTTTGCAAAGCTTTACGGAAAAGCAGCTGCTGAGATATAGCTTTGTTTAAGTGCAGCCAGATATAAAATCCGCCTGCAGGGACTTGCCACTGAGCCAAATCGCAGAAGTGTTCATCTAAGAGGCGCAGCATTATAGTACGGCGTTGCTTTAGCTTTTGGCGAAGCTGATCCATATGTTTTTCATGTAAGCCCTGTTGCATCCATTCGCAGGCGACCCACTGTGATACGATGCTAGAGCCATAGTCGTGCTGCATCTTTAAATCCCCAAGTTTTTCGATGATGGGTTCAGGACCGACAATCCAGCCGATACGAAGCCCTGGTCCAACTGATTTTGAAAGACTATCGATGTGCAGAACGTTCCCTTGTGTGTCGAGAGCTTTTAGCGGCGGTGGTGGCGGTTCGTCGAGCCAAAGGTCATGATAGATATTATCTTCTAGAATCGGTAGATGAAGTTTTTGGCATAATGAAATAAGTGAATGGCGTCTAGCCTCAGAAACTAGTGTCCCCGTTGGATTGTGAAAAGTCGGGATTGTATAAAAAAGTGCATGCGGTTTTTTTTCTTGTTGGTGGCGAATGGCAGAAAGAGAAGGGCCGCTTGCATCCATAGGAACTTCCGAAAACTGTAATTGGCGAGAATAAAACATTTTTAAAGAACGAAGATAGGATGGGCGTTCTAATAAAATACGACTATGGGGGGCAAGAAGTCCGAAGAAAATCAATTGAAGTGCCTGCAATGCACCAGAAACAATCAAGATCGAAGCAGGCGATACTTGTATGCCGGCCTTTTTCAGCTGTATGGATATTTGTTCGCGTAGTTCAAATAAACCCAACGGTTCTTGATAACCAAAAGAGGTTATCTTTTGGCTCGCTTGGGCAATGATGCTTTTGAGCTCTTTATTTGGTAATAAAGAAGGGGCTAATTCACCTGTTCCGAGGCGAATGATATCAGGTGAAAATTCAAGTTGATTGATTCTTTGGATCAGTGGGATATTGGAGAGATCTGAAGCTGTATCGAGGTATGGATTCCAGTCAACTGCACGTTGGCTGAATTTTGCCCAGGTATTGTTGCTGACAAAAGTGCTGCTGCCACGTTTGCTTTCAATAAAACCGGCAGCACTCAATTCATCAAGTGCGCTGCAAAGCGTGCTGCGGTTCACCGCAAATAAAGCAGCGAGTTCTCTTTGTGGTGGAAGCTTCGTGCCAATAGGCCATTGACCGCTTAAAATTTTAGTCTTTATATAGGATATGATTTGGCGATAAAGCGGAACAGCGTCTTTTTGTGTGGGAACCCAATCAATGGTAAGCATCAAAAAGAACCTCCTTTATTTTTAGTATAACAAATTGGTTGGTATAAAAACAGTCCAATTGGATGCGGACAAAGTCTTTTTCATTATATATAATGGGGACTAGAGTTTTGTCGGGGGAGGATTCAATAGATGATGATCGTGTTTTTTCATGGATTTTGTTTGGCTTTAGGGCTTATTTTACCCTTAGGGGTACAAAATATGTTTATTTTTCAACAAGGAATTACGCAGGTGGGGTTTATTGCCGTTTTGCCAGCAATTGCAGCGGCTGCGATTTGCGATACTATCTTGATTGTTTTGGCGGTCAGTGGTTTGTCAGCAGCTATCGCAGCTTTTTCGGCATTGAAAGGTTTTATCTTGCTTGGTGGCGGAATTTGTCTTCTTTATATGGGGTATGCCAATTGGAAAGCTGGAAATGGACTAAATGGTCAAAAACAGGAGAGCCTTTCGCCGAAACAGCAGATTGTTTTTGCTGTTTCGGTATCGCTTTTTAATCCCTCAGCTTTCATTGATATCATGGGCGTAATCGGGGTCAATTCACTGCAATATCAAAGCCAGGATAAATTGGTATTTACGCTGGCAACGATATTGGTTTCTTGGATATGGTTTTTTGGTCTTGGTTTATTGGGACATTATTTGGGCGAATTGCCTAATATCGAAAACAAACTGCCGTTTATGAATAAATTGTCGGCGTTTTTTATCTGGGGGGCGGCGGCATATCTCGCCGTCATGTTTTTTTATCAATAAAAAGAATGAGGGCCTGTGCTCAATCTATACGGTGAAAATGTTTTATGTTATATAGAAAATTCATGATATTTTCATGGGAATTCCCTTGTTAAATGAGAATGAATTCTATATACTATAGAAAGGTAGTCGTAAAATCGGCTGGGTGAATTGTAAGGTTCCTGTAAGGAGCCTTATGTTTGTTTGGCTCGGCGCAAAAGATAGGGGTGAGGCGATGGATGAAGCGAAGCAGAAGATTCTTGTCGTAGATGATTCAGCATTCAGTGCAAATGTATTGGCTGGAATTTTACAAGGCGAATATGAGGTTGCTATAGCAAAGTCGGGAGAAGATTGTCTCACCTATGTGAATGAAAATGAAGTCGATTTGATTTTTTTAGATGTTGTAATGCCTCGGATGGACGGTTATGAAGTTTGCCGCCGCCTTAAAGCAGATTTGTTGACAAGAGAAATTCCGGTGGTGTTTGTGTCTGCTTCAGATGAAGTGGAGAATCAAACAAAGGGGCTTGAGCTCGGAGCCATAGATTATTTGGTCCATCCTGCCCCGGCAGCTGTTGTGCGGGCGAAAGCCAAAAATTATCTGGATATAAAACGTCAGCATGATTTATTGGCAAAGTTTTCTTTCAAAGATGCATTGACAGGGATATTCAATCGACGTTATTTGATGGAATATTTGGCCAAAAAATGGAAGGCTGCATTTTATCAGCATACGGAAATGGCTGTTTTATTTGCTGATGTTGACTATTTTAAAAAATACAATGATTTTTATGGGCACTTGAACGGAGATCATTGTTTACAGCAGATAGCAAGCTTGTTGGACTCCTTGATGGCACAAGGTGCGATTGCAGCGCGTTATGGTGGTGAGGAGTTTATGGTCATCATGCCAAACACGCAAATGGATAAGGCTGTTGATTTGGCAATGCAGATACAAGAGCATCTAAAACAGTTGAAGATAAAGCATGCGTATTCAGAGGCTGCACCTTATGTTACGATGAGCATGGGAATTGCAGCGATTCATCCGTCTGCGGTCGGACAGGAAAAAGTTTTGATTGAAATGGCGGACATGGCACTTTACAAAGCGAAAAAATCGGGGCGAAATACTTGGAAGTGTTTTGAAAAGCCGAATTTTAAATTAGAAAAAAGCAAATCTAGCTAAAAAAATATAGAAAAAAAGAAGAAGTGCATATCTGAATATTAAGAGGATATGCGCTTTATATTTTTTTGAAAAATAATGAGATTTCCTTAGAATTAGGACTCTTTAAGCCTTGCGTAGAAAGATTATCTAGTGCATAATTAGTAAGTGTAAATGGAGTCCAATAATGATTGTTGGAAAGACTGGATTCCTTTGGGGGAGATGAAAATATGGCAGGGGATAAATTGTCCAGACAAGTCAAGGCGAAGCTGTTTTTGGCTGGATTGGCAATTGCCGTGGTATTTATTGGCGGTTCTATATGGTATTTTTCTTATTATACAAAAACACCGGATTATACGTTGAAAATGATTCAAGAATCTGTAGAGAAACATGACACGGCTAAATTTCAAAAATATGTGGATACCGATAATCTTTTATCTGAAGCTTGTGATGCGCTTATGGAAGGTCTCATTGAATCGGAAAAACCTATGCCCGAAGATGCTAAACTGGCATTGAGTGGCTTCACCAAGATGTTTAAGATGCCTTTGGTGAATGCCTTCAAAGGAACAATCAACCACTATATTGAAACGGGAAAATGGGGCGAAGATGATTCTAAAGCAGTTGATCAAGGAATACCGATTGACTCCGATCTTATTTTGTCAAAAACAGGGATAAAAGATAGTTATATTGAAGACCTTGAGTATGTTGAAGTTGATAAAAGTGCACAGACGGCAGTTGCTGGCGTAAGGGTTTATCAAAAAGAGGCGGATGACTCATTTGTTTTGGAAGTACAGCTCAAGCAGGTTGATAATGGAACCTGGCGGGTTGTATCCATTCGTAATTTTCGTGATTTCATCGTGTTTGTTGCGAAAGCGCGGCGAGAGCATGTGCAAGAATATATAACGACTACGCAAAAATTGATGGATACACATGATAAAAATATCCGGACAAGTGAAAAGAAATTCAAGGATGCAATGTCTGCTGGTGAGCTTGGTAATCAGGCCGTGCGTGATGGGCTTAAAGCTATAATACAGGAGGAACTTTTGCCGGAATGGCAGATTGAACAAGAAGAGCTCAATGCAGTTGAGGTCCCAGGCTCTGCTCAGACCCTGCAACGTTTACGGCTTAAGATATGTGATTTACGAATTGCCTACTGTCAAAAATATTCAGACTGGTTGACCAATAAGAATGCAAAGACATTAAAAGAAGCGAATGAAAGCTTGAAAGAAGCAAAGACATTAGAACACGAGGCTTCTCTTATTGTCAATCGCATAAAAAATGGTCAGTCTGGTAGTTAAGACTCGGCATTTATCTTTGAAGAGAGAATGTATATGGAGTGCTATGGACTGCGCAAAATCCAAGTGATTTTGCGCAGTTTTTATATGGAAAAATGAAAAATCAAATGCAGTGTTAAAATAGGCAGCGTTTCCGGTAGGATGAATAATCGCGTTTATGTTATAATGGAAGTAAACATGATGATAAAACAATGTGTTTATGTGGGGATACTATTGTTTTATAATAATGATGAGGTGTTTTATTTAATGAAATCAATTGAAGCAAAAATATTATTGTATTCTTTTAAAGATGAAATTCAACAAGAAAAAATACAAAAACTTCTAAACAAATTGCAAATCAAATGGGAAGTTTTGGCCGCTGCGGATAGTTGTCAAAAAATAGGATATTTGGTTGGCTCAAAGGGGTTCAAAGAAGCGGAGCAAAGTGATGAACCATTTGATTTCGACCATGAAGTCATGGTTTTTTACAACATAAAGGGAAAACGACTGGATCAAGTTTTGCTGGAGATGAAAGCGGCAGACATTAACCCAATTAAATTTAAAGCGGTAGTGACACCGTTCAATATGTTTTGGTCTTTGCGCCGTTTGTGCGAAACTGTATATAAAGAGCATGCAGCTATGATAGATAAAGGATGAAATGACAGTGATGAAAAAAGATGAAATCGAGCAGACGCAATATTTAAAATCGCAAAATACGCCGGAAAAAGAATCTGCGTATGCGCCAGAAAACTTTCGGCATGAAGATAAAAACCCTGGGCAAAGCCAAACGGCGAGACAAGGTGTGACAGAACCACTCTTACCGCAAAGCTTGGAAGAGACACAGATCATGGCGCCAGTCAATGAGAAATATGATGCGCAGCATCCGGATGTCCGTGAACTCAAGCCTTTGCCGGAAAAAACAATGAGCAAGCCCAAAAAGAAAATGCCGTCTAAAAAAATAGGGCTTTTAGTTATAGGTTTTTTAATCGCGTTATTTGCGGGTTTTTTATTGTCGTCTAATAGAATGGATAAGCAGAATTTGGCTGAAAATGATCGAGTGCATCAGCAGCAGGCAATGCAAAAAGATTTAGTCGAACAAAAGAAGGCCTTAGAAGAGGAAAAAGCGCAATTAGAACGGCAAAAAGCAGAGCTTGCCGAGAAGCAGCGGCAAGCATCGAGCCGTTCTGCCGAGTTAAACGAACAAAGCGATTCTATCTTAAATGATGTGCAAAGCGCGTCAGGTGTCAAGAAGCTTTGGAATAAGGTTACCGGGAAAGAAAAAGAGCAAAAAGAAGCTGCGGCGCAGTCTGCCTCTTCAGCAGCCACTGCAGGGCAAGAAGCAGCTTCGCTGAAAGAGTCCTTGAACCAGGCTGAGTCTATGCTCGATGGTGTCAATAAAAAAATCGATGAAGTGGATTCGATGCGAAAACAGGTCGGACAGGTCAAGGCAGCAGCGGAATCGGCTTATCAAAATCACGCAGGCCTAATCGACCAGGCTTCCGTTTATCTACAGCAAGGCAAGGAATTGCTGCAGACATTCTTACGCAATTGATTTACTATAAAATAGCAGAGGTGCGATATCTTGAAGAAATTATGTTTGTTAGTGCTGTCAGCATTGCTGATTTTTACCGTTGGCTGCGGACAACAGGCTCAAAAGAAAGAATTGCAAGAAGTGACGATTGGCTTGATGCCGGATACAGATTCATTACCTTTTATCATTGCTCAGGAAAAAGGCTATTTTGCTGAAGAGGGCGTAAAAGTAAATCTACAGCAGTTTAAAAGTGCTATGGATAGAGATAGTGCACTTCAAAGCGGCAATCTCGATGGATCGGTTTCTGATTTATTGGCGGCAGCATTTGCTAAAGCTGGTGGTTTTGATGTGAAAGTGACGTCGTTTACCGATGGCAGCTACAAGCTCGTAGCTGGGGCGGCAGAATCTGCAGTTGATGTAAAAGGTCTACAAGGAAAAGATGTCGCTGTTTCCAAAAACAC
>CBDTTM010000055.1:0-13151 GCA_965363355.1 uncultured Selenomonadaceae bacterium
CTCGAGCACCTCATGGATCTTATGGGCTTTTTCTGTTGCATGTAAAATATACGCCCGCTTATCCTCCGGACAGGTCTCTCTTGTCAAATAACCTTCTCGTTCAAGTTTGGCAACGGCTCTGGCAGTCGTGGTTTTATCTATTTGCACAATATCTGCAAGTCGTTCTTGATTAATTCCTTCGTTCTCTAAAAGACTCAAAAGAAAAATATATTGTCCACTTCCTAGATGATATTTCTTTAATTCCGCGTTGAAATAAATCTGGCTTTGACGGTATAAAAGCGATATATGCTTCCCTATATGCTTTGTTTTCAAGATCATTCCTCCATGTAAATAGATATAATTCTATCGCCGCATCTCTTCTCTGCTATATATATTTTAGCATTATCTCCTAATAAAATTCTAGTGGATTCGATATCAACCAATCAAATTTTGTTATGAGTTATTTTTCTGGTAATTTGGCAACAATTTTTTTCAGTCTGATCAAACTGTTTTCAAATTCAAAAAACTCCGCTTGCGATAAACTCTCGACTCTCGAATGAATGCATCGTAACATATCATCATATATCTGCTCTTCTGCTTTCTCTAAAACAGCCCGGTTATCCTCTTTAAGCAGAAACTGTCCAGCAGCACGAATAAAATCCATATACACTGCATCAATTTTTTCTAATAACAATTTATTGTTCTCCAAAGTCATACACCCCAAACCAGCGCAATAAGTACTTCTCCTCGCAATAGCTTGCCAACAAAATAGTAGCTATCGCAACAATTATAAACCATAAAGATAACAAAGTAAACTGGATCATCCCGGTTTATTGAGTTTCCCATCCAAATGATAAAACTGTAGTTTCCTTATCACGCTGGTATGGGAAATCCCCAGCAGCTTGCCGATGGAACGGGAGCTGGCTTGTTGTTTCATCGCGTCTTCAAGAACGTTTCGTTCAACGCCTTCTAGAATTTCTTTCAAGGTTTGTCGTTCATCTACCGCACGAACAGCTCGTACCATTTCTGTTCGGGGCTTCTCGGCGTTATCAAACAAAATATGTTCTGGATAAATCATTACGCCTTCTGTCATATTGACCGCGCGCTCTACAATATTTTCTAGTTCGCGGATATTACCCGGCCACGAATGCTCTTGAAGCTTATAAAAAGCATCACCACTTATCTCATAAGGTTCTCTTTGTAATTTTTCTGCGAGCTTATCAAAAAAGACCTGCGCCAAGAAAGGGATATCCTCTTTTCTCGCTCTTAGTGGTGGCAAATGCAAGGGAATTACATTAAGACGGTAATAAAGATCGCGCCTGAATTCATTGTGCTCCAGCATCATTTCCAGATTTCGATGCGTAGCCGCGATAATCCGTACATCAAGCTGAAATTCATTTTTGCCGCCAATCCTTCGCACTTTGTGCTCCTGCAAGACCCGCAATAGCTTTGCCTGTAAATGCGTAGAAAGTTCTCCAATCTCATCGAGGAACAACGACCCTTCATTGGCGAGTTCAAACAAGCCGGGTTTGCCGCCCTTTCGGCCACCAGTGAAGCTTCCCTCTTCATAGCCAAACAGCTCACTTTCGAGCAAAGTCTCCGGAATCGAGGCACAATTAATGGTCAGAAAAATAGCCTGCTGGCGCTGGGAAGCATGGTGGATCGCACGAGCGAACAATTCCTTGCCCGTTCCCGTCTCGCCTCGGATCAGAATTGTAGAATCCCCATCCGCATAGCGTTTGGCAAGTGCGACGACTTGTTTCATCTCTTCGCTTTTATAGAAAATGTTTTCAAATTCCAGGGCTGGCTGCTCGGTGAACCGCCTATAAATCCGCTGTGCTTCCTCCATGCTTTTTAAAACGGCTACCCCTCCGACCAATTCATTCTGCTTATCACAAATCGGAAAGCTGGAAACGAGATAATGGCTTCTCTTTTCAGCAAAAAAAATTTCCTGGTCGATGACTTCGCGCCCCTCTTGGATCGTAGCCATCAAAGAGGAACAACAAGGCAGTACTTCTGTCAATTTTTTGCCCAAAGCTTCACCCTGCGCAATATGTAAAATAGCTTCCGCCGCCGGATTGTAAGTAGTAATGTAACCATACCTATCCGTTGACAGGATGCCTTCCTGTACAGTATCCAGAACAATCTTTAAATTCTGTAATTTTTCTTCATGAGGCATCATAAAAACCGCATCGATTCCTTCAACATTCTCAATAGCCTGTAATTCTTGCAACAAACACCATTCTTTTTCTGTTGCAATCTCCTCCGTTTCCAAATAAATGACATCTTTTTTGACTTCCATGGAAAGTATATTCAAATGCTTTTCGAACAAAAGCTTCGATACATCATATACTAAACCATATCGATCCACATTCTTTATTTTTATCCGCATATACTCACCTTCCCTTGCTTTTATTTTGTCTTATTCCCGTTCTTTTTTCAATCTTTTTTTGTTCATTATGACGAAAATTTGTTTTTGTAACGTAATTATGCCAGTCTGGAACAGAATCGTTCCACATTTTGTAACAGTTTTGCACCAAAATATAAAAATACAATGTATGATTTCCCATTTTCCGGCATCTTTATACTTGGCACGCAAAATGCATTTTATAGGGGCAGGAAGAAAATTTACAAACCATGGGAGGAATAACTTATGATTATCGGTGTAGCAAAAGAAATTAAAAACAATGAAAACCGGATTGGACTCACACCAGCAGGTGCTGAAGCACTCATAAAAGCCGGGCATACCGTATTGCTTGAAAAAAATGGTGGATGCGGCAGCGGCTTCAACGATGAAAGTTATTTATCGACAGGTGCCCAAATCGTCCGCAGCAAAAAAGAACTGTTTGACCGCTCCGAAATGATCATCAAAGTAAAAGAACCATTAGCCGAAGAATACGACCTGTTCCATGAAGGACAAATCCTCTTTACTTACTTACACCTCGCTCCCGAACCAGAGCTTACCAAAGCCCTGCTCAAACATAAAGTCACCGGTATCGCTTATGAAACTATCATCGGTCCCAACCGCACACTGCCTCTACTGGCTCCAATGAGTGAAATTGCCGGCCGCATGTCCGTACAGCTTGGCGCCCAGCTCCTCGAAAGCCAATACGGCGGCGAAGGAACCTTATTAGGCGGGGTCAGCGGCGTAGCTCCCGGACAAGTAGTCATCGTCGGCGGCGGCATCGTCGGTACAAATGCCGCAAAAATGGCACTTGGACTTGGTGCCCGCGTTACAATCCTCGACCTTTGCATCGACCGCTTACGTTATCTTGATGATATCTTTGGTGGAAGAGCAACTACCATCATGTCAAACAGCTACAACATTGCCGAATGGGTAAAAAAAGCAGATCTTTTGATTGGTTCCGTATTGGTTCCAGGTGCCAAAGCGCCGAAACTTGTTTCCGAAGAAATGGTCAAGACCATGCGCCCAGGTTCTGTCATCGTCGATGTCGCTATCGACCAAGGCGGCTCGATTACAACTTGCGACCATTGCACAACACACGAAAATCCAACCTTCACCAAATACGGCGTAATCCATTATTCCGTTGCTAATATTCCAGGAGCTGTCGCTCGCACCTCAACGCTGGCTCTGACCAATGCCACTTTACCATATGCCCTCAAAATCGCGTCACTCGGCTACAAAAAAGCCTGCCTTGCCGACCCGGGTCTCGCCAACGGAATCAATGTCATTGAAGGGAAGCTCACCAATAAAGCTGTGGCAGAAGCACTCGAAATGGAATATACCGATTCTGCCCAATTCTTAAAATAGCAGAAAAGTAAGTTAAAAGGGGGCGTTTGCCCCCTTTTTTGAAAGGAGCGCTTCCCCGATGGACCTATTTCGCACCAAAAATATTGAACAAATCTGTAGTTCTTCTACCAATTCTGGAATGGCAAAAAATTTAAATGCAATGGATTTGATTTTTCTCGGTATCGGCGGCATCCTCGGCACAGGAATTTTTGTTTTGACAGGCATTGCCGCAGCAAAATACGCCGGCCCGGCAATAACCATTTCCTTCATCATTTCCGGCTTGGTTTGTTCCTTTGTTGGTCTGGCCTACGCTGAATTCGCATCCCTGCTTCCTGCTTCAGGCAGTGCTTATGCCTATGCTTATTCATCCCTTGGCGAATTCATTGCCTTCTTCACGGGATGGAACCTTATACTTGCCTATACGGTAACCGCCAGCGCTGTAGCCGTGGGATGGTCTGGCTATATCACAGGACTATTAAGAGCCAGCGGGCTTGATATCCCTGTTTTATGGACCGCGACGCCCACCGAAGGCGGCTTCATCAATCTTCCGGCAATGCTGATCGTGCTCTTGCTGGCAATCTTGCTCATTCGAGGCACCAAAGAAAGCGTCCGCTTGAATTTCATTTTGGTTTTTATCAAACTCATTACGGTCGGTATCTTCATCGTCCTCGCTTTTCCTCATGTCAATATAGAAAACTGGCAGCCGTTTTCCCCGTTTGGCAACGCCGGCATCATCAGCGGCGCTGCTATTGTGTTTTTTGCCTTCATGGGCTTCGATGCGATTGCGACTTCCGCCGAAGAATGCAAAAATCCGATACGAGATCTACCGATCGGCATCATCGCGTCCCTGTCGATATGCACGATTCTCTACATCCTGATTTCGGCTCTTTTGACCGGCATCGTCCCTTACAGCCTGCTCGACAATGCTGAACCTGTAGCCTATGGCCTTCGCTTCATCGGCTACAGCACAGGGTCAGCGATCGTAGCTGTCGGTGCCCTGGCTGGTATCACGACCGTGCTGCTCGTTTATCTCTACGGACAATCCAGGGTGTTTTTTGCGATGTCACGCGACGGGCTTTTCCCCGCATCGATCTGCAAGATCCACACGCATTACCACACGCCGCATCGCGTCACGATTCTTGGCTCTGTTTGCATCGCCTTGATTTCCGGATTTGTACCGCTTTCCTACATTGTTGAGCTCGCCAACACCGGAACCTTAGCGGTATTTCTCACCACGCTCATAGGCGTAATGGTACTGCGGCGCACGCAGCCCGACCTGCCGCGAAAGTTCCGCTGCCCACTTCTATGGCTTATCGGACCGGTAGGGATATTCTCTTGCGGCTATCTCATTTACAGTCTTTCTGATGTAACGCATTTTCGCTTCATCTGCTGGGGCATTATCGGCTGTGCGATCTATTTCCTCTATAGCTATCGCCACAGCATCCTCCAACCGGATGGGAAAAACAACATATCATCTTTATGTGAAAAAGATGATATGTTTTCTTAAAAAACATATACAAAAGAAAAACGGCGCTTCCTCAAAAGGAGCGTCGTTTTTGTCGCCTGCCATATTATTCTTCCCGTAAAGTCACGATTTCAATAGGTTCATTGCCTTCAATCGTATAATAATATTTCTTGTTCTCCCAGCGAATGACCGCCACTTTTTGAACCTGGCTCAAGACTTCCATATTGCCAGCGGATATTCCATACAGCTCCCCAACCTCTTCCATGGATTGCCCCGGGAATTCCTTGCGGCGGTCCGTACCGCCATACTTACGCAAATTGTAAAATTGCCATATGCCCTCAAGCAGAAAAACAATCGACATGGCCAGTACTAAAAAAGCCACCATTTCGACAGTCTTCCCCCATGTTTCAAACTGAAATAAATTCTTGTAGATGTAATGCAGTACCTCGCCCCAAAGCAGCAATGTCAAAACATAGGCTATCATTTGCTCTAAGGTATGCACCAAAGGATTTTGCTTTTCCGGCACGTTGATGATGACATCATCATCTTCGAACTCTTTATGCGGCAAAACACTATGCGTTTTTTTGCTCATTTTCTAATTCCCCTATCCGGACTGACCCAAACAGCCGCCCGATTCATTCGATGAAAGATCCCCTTAGGTGCCGCTACGATCGTCGCCAATGAATTATAGGCCCAGTACACGACCGGATACCAAATGACCAAAAAATAAACCTTCCACAAGCCTTTATCATATTTATGATCGAGCAGCAAACTCGTAAAAAACTGGAGAAAGCAAATCACGGCGATAACGGAACCATTCCATTCCATGAACGGGTTTCCCATGGACCCATAAAAAAGGTTCCCGCCAAAAATGAGATTGAGCAGCCATAAAACAACGGCCAGCAAAAAAGAATACGCCCAGACCACCCCTAGGAAATAATCCATATAAACCGGCCAAATGCGGCGATTTTTCCAAGAAAACCAAACATCGCTGTGCTTGCGCAAAACCTCTACGCCTCCCTGTGCCCAGCGCCGCCTTTGGTTCCACAAACCTAAAAGCGTCTCTGGCACAAGCATCCAGCAAATCATATTCGGTTCATAACGCACATCCCAAAAATGGGTTTCCATCTTCCAGGTCATCTCAATATCATCCGTTATGACTTCGTTGCTCCAAAGGCCGACGTGCACGACTGCCGTGCGGCGCCAGGCAGCAACGACACCGGATACCGTCATGATTTTGCCCACAATGCGCTGGGTTCTCTTGATGAGTCCGATTACGCTTGAATACTCTGCTGTCTGTATCTTCGCCAGCAAACTTGTCCGGTTCCTCACCCGAGGATTTCCCGTCAGCGCTCCGACCCGAGGGAATTTCAAAAAATGCCAGACCGCCCATTGTATCGCCCATTTATCCAGCAGACAATCGGCGTCTATCGTCACGATGACTTCACCGTGGCTCATCGCAAAAGCCAGATTCAGCGCATTGGCTTTCCCCATATTCTTTTCCAAATGGAGCACCTTTAAATTCTTATTGGCATGCATCATCCGATCCAAAACCATCTTCATATCATCGGTGCTGGCATCATTGATGACGATGACCTCTAAGTTCGTATACTCATTTTTGAGAACTGAATTGACCGTCTCTTCGATATCCTGGCTTTCATTACGAGCCGGTATCAAAACCGACACCAATGGCTGTGAACTAAGCGGCGGTGGAACGCGCTTTGACTTGCGTTCACGGCGCCAATAAAAACAGATACTGCCTACTATCCAGACAAGGCTCATAATAACAGGATAGTAAAATATAAAAACGGAAAGAACATCAAATATATTTCTTAACACTATTTGCCCTCCTATTATTTTCCTTCTATATGATAAAAGGTATCCGGATAGTACCCTATATTGCGCACTCCGTTTTTCTTCAAGGTTTGGATTTGTTCGTTGAAGATTTTGCTGCTCAGCCATTTTTCTTTATCCCAATCATACGACTGGATCTTGATAATGACTTTGCTGTTCACCTCGGGATTCGCTTTTATCACATTTGCCATATTGGCCAGAAAACCCATCGGATCTTTTTCCTTATCCATATATGGATAAGCCATGACCACCGTATAGTCATAATTTTTGAGGCAATCGGCAAAATCCTGAGCAAACCATTCTTGCGCTTTGGGGTTCAATACCGGCTCTGCATAAATGTCCCTCATGATACAGGCATTTGGTCTATTCTCTTTAAATGCAGCTGCTAATGTCAATGAGAGTTCCGTCAATCGATTTGTTTTGAGCTTCGTCCAGCGATCCATTTCATTTTCATCCTTATGATTGAGCGCATCGAGCGATTTGCCAAAAGCTTTTTCATAAGCTGCCTTCCCATAAGACGAAACATCCTCAAAGTCATTCATATACAAATCGTCTTGGAACAAAATTCCCGTCACCGCCGAATATCTCGATAAATCACGATACAATGCACAAAGCTTCGGTTCAATGGAGCTGTCAAACGGGCTCATTCTTTTGTACCAGCCCTTTTCACCAGATGCCTGCACTAAGTTGGCATCATTTTTATCAGCCAGTGCATGGACAGCCAGGCTAGGCATCCACGCAACCACATTGATATTGTCTTGAAGCAAGGCATTGGCTACTGTACTGAAGACATCTGCAACCACAGGGACTTCATGGTTGTAGAAATAAACGCCTTCCACATTGCCATCTCCGTCAGGGTCGGCAAAAGCCTGCAAGGCTACAACCTGAATCCTGTTTTCCCGCATCCGTGTCAACAATTCCTGTATATTCTGATTGAACTGCTGCGGATTTTCATCATACAGCGCATCAATATCGACTTGTGCCATTCTGAGCGGCTGACTGTTCCACTCTTCATGATCTTTCGTCAACAAAGACGCCAATCTCTTGATCCCTGGATTTTTATCCATAAGCATTCTTTTTGCATATTTGGCACTTTTCTCATCGGGGTTGTTGATGCCGCCATCGAGTAAAAAAGTCGCCTCCATGCCGTTTTCCATCGCAATATCAACGGATTTTCCCGAGTAGAGTCCATACGGCCAAACGATAGCCCGGGCTTTATGCCCTAATTTCTCTTCAAAAATCTTCTGTCCTTCACGAAAATCATTGTTCAGGCGCGTCTCATATTCGTTTTCCGTCTCATAGCGATTATTCACATACAAGTGGCTCTCTGCAATGCTGCTCAAATCGCCTTGCGGGTTTATCTCTTGATTTTTATGCAAAGCATGGGAATGCGATACGATGGTAACCAATCCACTGGATTCCATCTCCCGCAGATTATCCCAGCTTGCCAAATCGCCAATATCTGTCGGCTTGCCTTCGCCATCCGTCCACGACGTCACGATGGCCAGCATCGCCGGTATCTGATATTTTTGCAGCAATGGATACACCTTGGTATAAAACGAAAGATACCCATCATCAAATGTTATCATCACGCTTTTATCCGGCAGTTTCAACGTCCCTTTTGTATAGGCTATATACTCATCCAAAGACACAAAATGATAGCCATTGTCCTTCAAGTAGTCCAAATGGGCTTTAAATTTTGATTCGTCGATTGCGTAAGTGTCCGCCGGCTTATCGATTTCGTGATAACAAAGTATCGCCACCTGCGCAAATGCACAAGACATCATCAGCCACAAAAGCAGTGCACTGCAAAGCAATACACGCACAATTTTTTTTACCATTGCTTCAACCTCACCATTCCAAATAGTAATTTATATCGAACAGATATCCGCTGCTGCGGCGATTGGTCTCGTCCGTCGCACGATTTTGGTGCCAGCTGTACTCCCCGCCGATAACAATGCTTTGATTGCCCGGTAAGTTCTGCGTAAGCTCGATTCTCGTCGAAGGAGCGAATTCTTTCGCCTCATCATTATCGTGGCCCCATGATAACATCGTGATCGACTCTATGGTACGTTCCCGCCTTGGAATCAGCCATTTGCGGCTAAATCCAGCAGCATAATCCACTCGCCGATTTGGAGAATCATAGCTTAGCGACTCACTATCATAATGACCATGACCATAGGTGAACAGCAAATTATCCCGGTGCCCTGGCGTCGTCGTAAGATTGTATGTCGTGGCTGCATCATAGCCGCTATAGTCGTTGCCATCGCTCAACGTATTCCAGTTATACCCAAAAGTAAATCTCGTCCGGTCATTTACGATCTGCGCCCACTGTAACGTCTTGAACCGTTCATGGATTCCTGCACTTACAGCTGTTGCTGTTTCATGCGGACGCTTGCCTGTCTCGAAGGTGATCTGGGCCAAATCATTGAATTCATAGGTTACCAATGACCGTAGACCATTGCTGGAACTATAATCGCCACCGCTATAACGGTCATACGTCAAATCAAACTGTCCCCGATCAAAATGATACGATACACCTGAACGCATTTGGTTATAAGAAGCATCCGACTCGTCATCATGCAAGACATGATGAGAAACGCTATCTGTCTTATAAAAGTTCCCACCGATATATTTTTGAAAATCCATGCCAAATTCAATCGAATGGTCTTTTTTATAATCCATTCCATTTTCAAAATACGTATGCAAGGACGATTCCGGTCTCATGTCATTTTCAAGCTTTGGGGAGAATAAATTGGCATTTGTTTCATCTTTGCTCGACACCTGCTGCAAAATCGCATCCGCATCTGCATAAAGACCTTTCTTCACCTTATTCTCGGCCATTCCGCTCTTAGCCGCCAGGCCAAGCACAGGATCATCTTTCAAGGCATTAAAATTCCGCTGGGCTTCATGATAATACGTCCGCCCATCAAGTTTTTCTGTTTGCTTGAAATTGAGCCCTTCATTTTTATCATCTTCCGGTTCGAGCTTCATCAAAGTCTGCGCATATTGAAGCTGATAGGAAGCTTTTTCTTCTTTCGTCTTGCCTAAAAGTGCATATAAATGCCTTGCCAGACTGATACGTCCCATTCGCAGCATCGTAGTGCCATCCACGGCAACAGCTGATTGCAAATCAGGGTATCTCTCAACAATAGCAGCATATTCTTCTATAGCAGCTCTATCCTGGCGCATCGCAGCCAAGCAATATGCATGTCCCATCCTAACATAAGCTATATCATCCCGGGTCAAAATATAACGATAGATTTTATCCGCTTCTCTATACCGTTCTGCTCGCAGATAAAGATCAGCCATATTTTGAAGCCCATACGATGGTACCTTGCTCCAGTCCGGGCACTCGCGTTTAAACACGGCAATTGCCTCATCAGGCTTCTCATCATAGCGAAGTGCCGTCAAATAATCGCTGAGCATATGCATCGTCGCCGTATGATTTTCCACATAAGGCCGCAGAACATTGACGGCACGATCTTCTTCACGATGCTGGATATAAAGTGCCGCTTTTTTTGCATCCATGTCCCGGATAATTTCTTTTTGATCTTGCGACACCAATTTCGCTGCAAGGGCAAATTCTTTTTCGGCAGAAACAAAATCATTTCTTTGCATCGAAGCCAACGCTTTGCTGTAGTGCACCCGATAAGGCGGCACGTCCTTTTGGCTTGCGATTTCCTGATATAATTTATCCGCTTGGTCATACTCGCCTAGATACAACATGCACTCTGCATAGATGAGCTCAGCCTCTACATTGCCTCGTTTGCTCAACAAGCTCAGGATTTCATCCGCCCGGTCGGCTTTTCCTTGTCGGATATAAGCCTGTGCGAGCGGCATTGCCGCATAGTCTGGCATATCGCCAAATCCATTCACATAATGCTTTTCTGCTTCTCTTATCATTTTTGCGTCTTCGCCCGCCCAGGATAAAATCGTGATGTAATCTGCCCAAAACCCTTCATCGCGATACCCCTGCATTTCTAGCTTATCCAAGATTTGCAAAGACGTTTTATAATCACCATTCCTTGCAAGCGTAACTGCCTCAGCCTGCATCTCGACTGCTGACGCAACAGGCTCTGCCGCCACGGTAGACACATGGGGCAGCATACAAAGTCCAACACTGACCATAATATACCCTTGCCACTTTTTCTTTTTCATACATGACTCCCTTCCATCAAAAAGCTCGGGGAACAAACATTTCAAGCATCTTAGCACAGAACTGATATGTCCCTTTTATGATTTTATAAATATAACAGTATGATTATATGCTTCATTCCAATTAAAGTCACTAACCGAAAGTATAGTAATTCTGAAAATTCCATGAAAAATCATCATTTTTCTGATTTTATTTTTCCATAGCAAAAAGACCTGCCATAAATTCACAGCAGGTCTCTTTGCTATATTTTTTTAAACGCCGCGTTTTCTGCCAAACAGGACTCGATGCAGCCAATGCACTTTTATATCGACGGCTTGCCTTGGACAAAGCTCATGGCAGCAAAAGCAGCTGATGCATTTTCCTAGATCAGCTTCCGGCTTGCCGTCTTTCATGGTAATGACCTTTGCCGGACAGCCTCGCATGCAGTCGCCACAAGAAATGCACTTGTCATGCTGAAAAACCGGCTTGGGGCTCAACGCCTTGATGAAGAACTCTTCCACTTTACGCGGCACGATGCCGCTCACCAAGGTCTGCTTGATGGAAGCCGGTCGCTCAAACGGAATCACTGGAATCTCAGCAAAATCGCCTCCGACTATGTTGATATCGGATAAATCCCCTTCTAACAAGCCCCTCTTATAAGAAGCCGTCACCGTCGGCACTTCTTCGCGAGTAAAGCCCATCACCTGGATACCGACAGCATCGAGTGCATACGGATTCTCTGCCGCTAAGATAAGGCCTGCCGCTTTCTTCGTCCCCGAAGATGGCCCGTTGCCTTCCATGCCTTCAACCGCATCGATCATCGTGAAATCTGGGCGGACGTATTCACAGATATCGAGTAAATGGTCGGCAAAGTTCTCGGCCGTATGCATCTTGAAGTGATATTCCGCTTTCGTCAGTCCTGGGATGACACCAAAGAGATTCTTGACCCCGCCCGTATACATCATCATGCAATGCGTCTTGAACTTAGCGATGGAGACAATCAAATCAACCTCCGTGACCACGCGAATGACTTCCATGCTTTTGAGCTTCTCCGCCCGCTCGTTGCTTACCGTCACCGAAGTTATGTCATAGTTGAGCGCACAACCGGTATCTTCCGCTACCTTTGCCATGCCGCTCGCCTTATAGATATCTTCGAGCCGCTTCTTATAAAAAGGCCCTCCGGGACTGTCACCGATGATTACCTGCCAGCCAAGACCTTGCAGATAAAGAACAGCCGCTTTGACCACCGCCGGATGCGTCGTCACCGCATCTTCTGGAACATTTTTTTTCAGGAGATTTACCTTGATCAAAGCTTTTCCCGTTTTTTTCTCTTTATATTTAAGCCCCGAACAACGCTCCATACTGGAAAAAACCGCTGCCTCGACTTCCTTTTCCTCATAGGAATTGCATTTTTTTATAATGACTTCTTCCATGGTATTTTTTTTATCTGAACTGCTCATCACAGCACCCACTTCCAGTATGTTCTGCCACTCCATCTTTATATAAAATACAGGTAAAGCATGATGATGCTCACAAAACCTCTCCGGACTTATAACATTGCGCAATATAATCTCGTGGTTGATAGTAAAAATCCGAATTATATCTTGATATCTCATCACTGATCCATGAATCATATATTTCCAGTAATGTCATAATCACATCATCTTTTTTTACATCTTCGATAAGACGCGTGTATACTTCACCAATTGTCCAATAATCCGGAACTTCATATTTACAAGCAGCCACATTATCAAAATCCCCTGTCAAAATCTCTCGCATTTGAATAAACTCATCTGCCGTCTTTACAATTGGTTCACTATGCAAAACATCCGCATGTTTATAGATACGGCGCAAAACAGTTTCCCCCAGCATTTTGACAACCTCGCTGCGTTTTCGCTTTTGTACTCGTCTGTAAATGGTAATATAAAAGTGAGCCAAAAAGCCGGATAATGGCAACGAAAAAG